>CAZKCR010000067.1:0-10129 GCA_964551055.1 uncultured Anaeromusa sp.
ACGCAAAGCCAACGCCGCCGCACCTGCGGCCAGACCAATAATAAAGCCCAGCCAATAGCCGAACGGACCCCAAGAAGACTTCGACAGCACCATGCCTACAGGCAACGCAAGGCCCCAATAGGAAACCAAGGCTACTACAAAAGGTATGGTCACTTCTTTATAGCCCCGCAAAATCCCTTGTATGGGCGCCGCCACTGCGTCAGAGAGTTGAAAAAATGCTGCGTACAACAAAAACTCACGCGTCAACTGCAGCACACTTTCGTCTTTCGTGTACAAAGCCGCCACCTGCGCATTGCCAGCCCATAAGCCCAGGGCACAAAACAGGGCCGCTACCAGAGCCACGGCAACGCCTAAAACGGCGTATTGCCTGGCGTCACGCCAGCGCCCCGCGCCTACCTCAAAGCCAACTACGATAGTTAATGCCATGCTCATGCTTAACGGCAGCATATAGACCAAGCCGGCAAAATTGATCGCCGCCTGATGCGCGGCAATAGTCAAAGTGCCGAAAGCGGCCATAAATACGGCAACAACACCAAAAATGCTTGTTTCGCAAAAAATAGCGGTCCCCAGGGGCAGTCCCAAACGCAGCTGTTCTTTCCACATAGCCGGCGACGGCGCCTGCCACTTTGCAAAGATCCCGTACTGGCAAAAAGGAGGCAGCCGATGCACTACCCAAACAGCCGCCAGCAAAATAAGCCAATAGGTTACTGCCGAAGCATAACCAGCCCCTACGCCGCCCAGCTTGGGAAACCCGAAATGGCCAAAAATCAAGGCATAGTTCAAAACGATATTGACCGGCAAGGCCCCCAGTGTTACCAGCATGGTAATCCGCGTATAGCCTAAAGCATCAATGAAGCACCGCAGCACCGAACCCGCAAAGAGAGGGGCCATGCCTAAAGAAATAGCTCCCAAAAAATCAAAAGCAATTCTTTCTACCTCTGCTTCCAAACCCATGGATTGCAATGCTGCAGGCAACCCCAGCCAGCCGATCATCGTCGTCACCGCTGCCAGCAGTATTGCCAAGTATAAGCCTTGTACTACGACCACCGGCATGTCCTGGGGGCGTCTGGCGCCATGCAGCTGCGCCACCATGGGCATAACCGCCAGCAACACACCGGTAAGACCAGTATAAACAGGAAGCCACAAATTGCTGCCAATGGCTACGCCGGCCAAATCCTGCCTACTGGCATGGCCGGACATAGTTGTATCAAAGAAATTCATCGCGCTCAAGGAAATCTGTGTAATCAGCACCGGCAGCATTACCGCTAGCAATTGCCGCAGTTTTTGCTTCCAGGTAAAGGTTTGCTTCATCCTCTTTTCTTTTTCCTCGCCTTATACTCTTCATAGCGGCGTTTCCCTTCGCCAAAGGCCGCTTCTTCTTCCGGTGTTTCCAAGATCAGCTCCGGCACCATATTGGGCCGAGCCTTCTTATCCAAGGAAACCATAGTGAAGAAAGCCGAAAGCGCTTTCTTGCGGCCTTCGCACTCCAAGTCCTCCACCTCCACATTTACCGCCACTTCCATGGAGGATTTGCCGGCAAAAACCACCTGCGCCGTACAGATAACTAAATCGCCAATAAAAATCGGCAGGTGAAACTCCAACTCATCTACGCGAGCCGTCACCACATTAGAACGGGCATAACGCCTCGCGGCGGCATACGCTGTAGAATCCATCAATTTCATAATCTCGCCGCCATGAATATTCCCTGCCACATTAGCCTGGCTAGGCATCATTACTTCACTAATTACCAACTGCGATTCACTGGATGTCTTCTTGCTGCTCATAAGCTGCCTCCTCTAAACCCTTTATTTTGCGCTTTCGGCTTGATGCTGCCTAATTTTTTCTGCCGCAGCCTGCTGCGCTTCTTCCAAGGTTGCATAGGTCACTTGACCGCTGGCTTTCCAATAGGAGTAATATTCCCAGCCATCGCTTCCCTTGATTTCAACTGTAAAGCGTCCTTCTTCATGTCTCTCCAGGATAACGCAATACCCATCTTCTTCACCGATCCACTCCCGCTTGATAATGCCCCAGTCAGCGGTTTCTTGATAACGGTACTGCATAGGTTTTGCCTCCTTTGCGCATTAACTAAAAAGGAACACATGCCATATACTTCGCCACGCGTCTGCAAATGCCTTTAATGGAATCCGTATTTTACGAGCGCTTTACACGGTCACCGCTCCATTTCAGGCAGCGCCAAAGTCTCCGCCACTTTACCCAATTCCCGCTCCCCGCCCCGTCCCTCCAGAACCAAGACACGACCTTCGCGAGATAGTACAAGGCGATTTACTCCTAAGACAGCCGCCGCCCGCTGCAACGCCTGTTTTTCTTGGAGCTGATTCGGACGCCACTGCGTCACCGCCACTTCTTGCGGCGTATCCTGGCGATATACATGACGCCATATCGTTTTCTGCTTGTCATGCCAAACCAAGTCTGCAGCCTCTCCCGGTAACACCAGCGGCACAGTCTCCTCCTCCGCGAGTTGGACGGTCCGCAGCATATAGAGTTCCGCCGTTTTTTCCATTTTCGCCGCTGCCGCTAATTCGTTTCTTTCCGCAGCACCTTGCCTTTGCCCCAGCCCAGCCACTGTCGTATCCCCGTTTTTATACTCTGCCTCTACAACAACTTCTGCTGCAGCCGACAAAATCGGCGGCAATTCCCCCCGCATCGGCGGTTCCTCTTTTACTTCCTTCACGACCATCTGTGACGGCTCTTCCTTCTGTACTAGCGGCGCAGTCTCGCTGCGCATCGCCAAACGAGGCGCTTCTTCCGGCGCAACCGCCACCGGCGAAGGCGAGGAGGGAAGCAATTGTAACGCCAGCAGTACCGATGCCGCGACGCCCAAAGCGCCGGCATACAGCCAATTGCGCCTTTTAGGCATCGTTACACCGGACTTCTCCGGCGCAGCCGGCTCTGGCAGCAACGCTTGCGCTTCTAAACGGTCCAACGTTTCCTGAAATAACTGCGGCGGCGGTTCCGCGCTTTGCCGCACCCAGCACGCCGTCTCCAGCAAATCCGCCAGCTCCTCCGGTTCCTTCCGCTCCGATTTCCCAGCGTTCAGACGATCCAGCGCCGCAGACAATGCTTCTTGCTTTTCCTTGCTTTCTTCTTCTAGCTGCCAGCTCACTTCCTCACCTCCTCTTGCTCTAAAAAGCCTCGCACGACCAAACGCTTTCGCACTTGCTCCAGCGCCCGCAACTGCAGCATCTTAACTGCGCCCTCAGATTTACCAAGCGCCTCTGCCGTATCTTTGACCGAAAACCCAGCCAACAAGCGCCATTCCAACGTCTGTCGCTGTTCTTGCGGCAACTCTCCTAACACCTCTTGCAAAACGGCTTGCCTCTCTTGTCGCAAGGTCCGAGCTTCCGGCCCGTCTTCAACCGGCAATAGTGTCTCGCATTCTTCCAGCTCCACCAGCACCGGCTTTCTGCCGTTCTTACGCCAATGGTCCACCACCAAATTGCCTGCAATCCGATACAAAAAACTTTTGAACGAAGCCCCGTTCTGCCGATATTGCGGCAAGGCGCGCACAAGGCGAAGCCAGGTTTCCTGCGACAGTTCCTTGGCATCTTCCATATCGCCCACCTTGTAGGCTAAATAACGGTATAAAGGCTGCCAGTGCAGCGCCACTAAGGCGTTCACCGCCTCACGGTCTCCCGCCTGGGCCTTATAAATCAAATCCGCTTCTTCCTGCACTAACTATCACCTTCTTACTTTGCATGATCTTACTTAAGGAGCACGGAACACAGAGTAACAGAGGAAGCAGAGGAAAACAGAGAACACTTTTAAATACAAGAATGCCATCAACGCAAGCCAAAGCTATAATGGCAAAAAAGAGCTGTCCCGGCAGATGTATGCGGACAGCCCCTTGCTATTTTATTTTGAATTCATAAAGCGGAGCTTTAGCGATTTTCCGCCCCTATGCAGCGGATCACGCCGTCACGGTATTCCGGCACTACCGGGACCGCATCAATTTCAAAGCAGCGGCGGACATCTTCCATGCGGTTGAGATCCTGCAGTCGCTGACCGTTGCGGCTGACAACCGCCGTTTCTAAAAGACAAGCTTCCGCGCCTGTATAGAGCATGATTGCCGCTCGGGCCGCATCCGTTAGTTCCGCCTTCGGCTGCAGCTTTGCCAAGCGCTGCAGCAGCAGTCCGGCGCACAAGGAGTCTTCTAGAGAAAATAAGCCATCCGTACCGGCACAAACCACAAGCACATCTTTACCGGCTTGCGCCGCCTCGTCGCAAACCGCCGAAGCGTTTAAAAAAGACCCTATCAACGTCCGATACGCTCCGTCCGTCGCCTTGATAGCCACAGTACCGTTGCTCGTCGTGGCTACCACAATTCGGCCTCCTACGACTTCCGCCGCATAATCAAAAGGAGAATTCCCCAACTCACAGCCTTCCAACCGCAACGACTGTCGTTCGCC
The DNA here is from genome assembly GCA_964551055.1 of uncultured Anaeromusa sp. Classification (GTDB taxonomy): domain Bacteria; phylum Bacillota; class Negativicutes; order Anaeromusales; family Anaeromusaceae; genus Anaeromusa. The sequence continues at coordinate 4,428 of CAZKCR010000067.1, forward strand.
AGCCAAAAGCACCGGCTCCGTCTGTTCTTGCGCCGCTTGCCGGGCGTCTTCCAGCGAAAGTACCGGAATGATCGCCTTACAGCCATTTTTCATCCCCGTAGTCATGCAAGTTGTTGCTCGAAAAATATCCAGCACAATGCAGAGCGTTTCCCGCAAATCCATCCCCTGCACTTCCGTCGGCCGGAAACATACATCCAATTTCATTCTATTTCCTCCACCAGTTGCCGCTTTTAAGGTTCTCAAGGGTTCCTTAATTTGCGCCACAGCATTTTTTGTACTTTTTACCGCTGCCGCAGGGGCATAGTTCATTGCGTCCAATTTTATTGGTATTTACGACAGGCTCTTTCTTTTTAACCAGATCCAAATGGCGATCCTCTACGCCCTGGAGGCGCAATTCCTGCGGCGCATGTCCTTTCAACACCCAAAGGGGAGTTTCGTTATGCAAGGAAATCAGCGCTTTCGTAAGACCCTGGACAACTTCCATATTGGGAAACTCCAACGCTTCGCCCAATTCCTGCAACAACAAAGATACGTCTTTGTCGTTACGAATCATTTCTACACTGTACGCGGCCAGTTCCCGAGCCACCTGACGGTCCAACTCCCAGTTGGTCTGAAACACTTCCAGCAGCTCCTGAAAGGCGGGATACTCCTCAACAAAGTCCGCCTGTCCCGCCGCATACAATTGCTCATACGTAAAGGCCGCAAAGGGCAGCGAACTACGCAACTCTTGTTCTTGGCGAACCGCTTCCACATCATCAACTCGCCAATCCCACCAGAGTCCCTCGCCGCAAGCAATATCGCCGTCACTATATAAACGATACCAGGATAACACTCCCAACACTTCTTCTTCCAATACTTCCTTGCCGGTGAGAGCCTCTAAAAACGTCTTTACTTCTTCGGTCGACAACACGCCGTAGTAATGAAGCAAACCGGTTGTCAGACGAGTCCACTGCTCATTGCGAGCGGCAACCTGTCCTAAACCATCTTTATCCAAACGTTCAAACAGCTCTGCAAACTCCGGCGGCAAAAATACCGTTTTTCCCTCAGGAAAAGTACCCCGGAATACCCAGCCAACGGTTTCCATTTCCCGCCAAAGATGATCGTCTTCATCACCGACAAGATGCCGACCGTCGGCAGCAATTGTCTTCTTCAGCCATTGATATTGGACCAAGTCCAACAGTTGAAACAGCGCAGGAGCCCGCAGCAACAACGCCTCCGCTAAAACCGGCACCAGTTCCTGCTTTTTCAGAGAGCTAACGCCTGCAAGGCCCATATTCTGGCGAAGCAGCGTAAGCTCCGGCATAGTGCTGGCTGTCAGCGCTGTACTTAACCCCGGCCGTTCATTGTACGTATGACGCCAGCTCTTTTCCTCTTGCTTGGCTGCTTCTTGTTCCGCCCTTTTAGCCTCTTCCTCTTGCAAGCTCAACTGCGCTGCGCTATCCTTTGCTGTTTCTTTCATTATTCTCCTTCTTTCCTTTCAATTTTGCGTTTTAGTACGCTGCAGACTTCTTGTCTCACAAGCGCTTGTTCTGTTTATAAGCATAGATGATTTCCCGATTCTTGTCTACTCTTGAGGAAAGGAACGTAACACAGCGGAATAGAGAAACGCTAGAGGCCGAGGATGGAAGAAGCGCAAAAAAATACAGCAAGCCTCTTTGCATAAAGCTTGCTGTTTCAAAATTCTTGCCTGTTTCATTAGAATATGCCTAGGACGCTTGCACATACAAATGCAAAATTCCCCATTTTCTAAGGGTAGCTATCTGTGCAGCTGACAAGCATACGCCTTTATCCAGCAAGATCATTCCCTGCGCCGAAACCACTTCTCTCGCTAGTACCATGCCGCTTTCCACTTCCGCCACGGTAATCTTTTTCACCTCTTTCGCCCCTTTCTTTTCGCTTACAAATTTTCTAAACATACAAAACAAAAAACTGCTTCAACCAAGGTTGTTGCAGTTTACATACGCTTTGAAAAAGCAGCAACCTGGCAATCCTAGGCTTTTCAGCCCTTAGACCCATAGCTTTGCGTCCTTGCTTTTCAGCAAGTTTGCCCAATTTGTAATTTTTTAGTAGTTACACTTTCATTTTACACAATTTTTTTATATATTACAAGTTTTCTTAGTGCTTTATTCCCTAATTTTTACACACTTCAAGCATGACTATGGTCTCGTAAAATTATGCAAAGCGTTCTCCCAACACACTAATCAACACGCCGCCAACAATCAGAACCGCCCCCAGTAAAAAACTAAAACTGAGGGATTCGTTCAAGAACATCCATCCTAACACCGCCGCAGTCATCGGCTGCAAGGGATAAAACAAAGCACAACGCCCAGCTTCCAATATGGATAGACTTTGGTTCCAAAGCACATGAGGCAGAGCCGTACAAATCAAACCAAGATACAACAAGGCGGGCGCAAGCCCCCAGTCCCAATGTACTTCCATCTGGGACAGCTCATACAAGCTGGCTGGCACTGCACACGCTAAAGCAATCCAAATTCCATACGCCGTCACAACAACAGGACTGTATTTGCGAGTAATTTTGCGTACCAATACGCTCATCAAAGACCAGAACAAAACAGACGCAAGCGAAGCCAGCGCTCCTGCCAACTGCCCTTCCCCCGCAGCCCCTCCTACAACGATGTAAATGCCAGCCATAGCGGCAGCCACCGCTACCAGTTGGTATGTCCGTATCTTTTCTTTCAAAAAGATGAGCGCTAAGACTAAAATACAAACTGGATTCAACGCATTCACCAAAGCCGCCAAAGAAGCATTCGCTAATTGAATCCCCCACAGCTGCGCCGCGATCGATAAGAAATAACCCACAAAACCAATAAAGAAAATGTATTTATAATCAGCGCGTTCAATACGTTCAAAGCCAGACTTACGGACAACAAAAAACAGCGCCACCCCGGCGATGAGGTAGCGCATAAACAAGGTAGTCACTACCGGCAGTTGCGCCAGCACCACTTTGCTGACCACATACAAGCTGCCCCAAGCGCATACGGTTACCGTTAAATACCAATACGCTCTTTGTCGCTCCAACAAAAGAATTCCTCCCAAAAGGCGCATCCATTCTTACTACTTTTCAACAGTCAGCTTTGCGCCGAGAAAAGTAGAAATGGGCCTGAAAATTTTCCAGCGTCAAATACGCTTGCGGCGTCTCGCCTACAAGTCTTTTAAATTCCTTACTGAAATGAGCTTGGTCATAATAGCCTCCTGCCAGCGCCAACGGCAAATACGAGCCAATCCGCCCCAACATTAGCGAACGCAGGGTCCGTTCAAACCGCGCCAGTCTTTGAAACACCTTGGGCGTCACGCCAACTCCTTCTTTAAATTTGCGCAACAACGTTCTCTCGCTGCTAAATACTAAAGAAGGCAATACTTCTAAAGGAGTCCCTGCATAGATCCGCCGCACCGCTTCATCCAGCCAGTCATCTTGCTTCCGGTACCGTTCCAGCAACGTCAGGAGTCCAGATTCTACAGCCGCTACTCGTTCCGGCAACTCCTTCGCCTCTATCGCTTGTTGCAGCCACCCTGTCCGCCCCGCGTTCCAGATCTGCGACGCTTCGCCGATCTGATCCGCAAATATCTCTATAGACTCGCTGCAAAAATGCCGGAAGGCGCCTGCCCGAAAACGCACAGCAAAAAACCCCACTGAACCGCTAGCCGCATTCTGCCAGCTTTTGCTTCGCGGCGTCACAACATACGCTCTGGGCAAAAGGATGTCCTGCTCTAAATTACTCGCCCGCCAAGGGGTCTCAAAATGAAGCATCAACTCATGACCGGTACCAGGCAAGCGCCGTGGCGCAGAAGCCTCTCCTTCCCAGCACCAATAGCGGTCAATAAACGGACGCAGCGCCGAACAAGGCGTAATTTCATTGCAACGCATGGCCATATCCTTTCCGCGGATGTTTCTCTTATTATAACAAAGTTACCTCTTCGCTGCGCGAAGAGGTAACTTTACCTTATAGTCATTTCAGAAGCTCTTAAAACAGTTCATCTCCGCTGCGATGTCCTAAGCCTGGATGCTTGTCAAAACGTACCACGCCGACAGCAATCTCAGGGCCTACGGCTTTTTGCACCAGAGCTACGCCTTCGCTGCCGAAGCCGCCGCAAAGCTCGATAGCCCCAATACCCTGCGTTTTCAGCTCCTGCGCAGCCGCTACGGCAGCCGCGTAATCAGCCACGCCCACAACCGTCAATTCTACTTGCGGTGTTTTGACCTGCGCGTGATGCTTTTGCGCTTCCGCCTCCGGAGCTACGAATAGAAATGCCGCTTTCAATGCCATGCCTGTTCCCTCCTAAGTAGTTGCCTTTCTATAACCGGCAACTTTACTTATATACTACACCTATCTCTCAATTTCGGCTTGTAAAAATCCGCCATCAAAGCTCTGTTTCGCAGTATTCTTCACCGGCTTCTTTTACGCAGGCCGTTCCTCCAGACCAATCGGCAATTCGTTGCAAGAACGCCTCATCCGCTGGACGGTGCAGCACATGCAGCGTTACCCGCTCAGCAAAAGCTTTTTCTTTAATCACATAGCCTTCCCGTTCCAGATGGTGCTCCAAAACAGAGAGCAGCCCGTAGTCACAAGAAACAGCGCTGCATGCATAGGGTTCGCAAGAAACAACACCGGCAGCGGCCACGCCTTCCGAAGCACCTTTGCCATAGGCGCGGATCAGTCCGCCTGCCCCCAGTTTAACGCCGCCAAAATATCGTGTTACAACCAGTACCGTATCGGTCAGATTTTGTTTTTTCAGCACTTCCAGCATCGGCTTGCCCGCAGTTCCCGTCGGCTCACCATCATCATCGGCTTTTTGTTGTTCGCTATGCTTACCTACAATGTAAGCTGCGCAATTATGAGTGGCATCGGGATGCTTTTCACGGATTTGCCGAACGAAGGCGACGGCTTCTTCTATTGTCACCGCTCTAGAGGCATAGCCAATAAAAAGCGAGCGATTGATCTCAAACTGCGCTTCACCATATCCCTTAACGCATCGATACGACTGCAATGCACTCATAGCTTCCCTCAAGGAGTGATAATGGTGATTTTTTTCATAACCACATCAGTCTGCGGTCGATCTTGCGCGCCGGTTTTCACCTTGCCAATCGCTTTCACCACATCCAGACCTTCCACTACTTTGCCAAAAATAGCATGTTTGCCATCCAGCCAAGGCGTAGCGTCCAGGGTAATAAAGAACTGAGAACCACCCGTGTTCGGACCTGCGTTCGCCATGGACAACATCCCCGCCCCTGTATGCTTCAAGTCTTTATGAAACTCATCAGGAATTACATACCCCGGTCCGCCGGTACCATTACCTTTAGGGTCGCCCCCTTGAATCATAAAGCCGTCAATCACCCGATGAAAAATCAGGCCATTGTAAAAGCCTTTATTCACCAAGGAAATAAAGTTTTGAGCTGTCCGGGGCGCCTTATCTTCAAAAAGCTCCACCTTAAAGGTACCCATAGAGGTTTCAAAGACAGCCAGACTATTTTTCTTATTCGGGTCAGTTGGCGGCAACGGCGTATCCGCTTTTGTAGGTTCTGTCTTCTCCACAGTCTTGCTTCCAGGGCCCGCGCAGCCAGTTACCGCCGTCAGGCAAAATAGAAATGTCACAGCCAAAATCAACATCTTTTTCATTAATAAGAACCTCCATTTTGTTTTAGAGTGAAAATATCGAACAAGAGAACCAGAGTCGCGAGAGGG
>CAZKCR010000068.1:0-10112 GCA_964551055.1 uncultured Anaeromusa sp.
CAATTAATTAGAAGCGCTTCAACATCACTCAATTTATTTTTAGAAAAATTTCTTCCTTCTTCAAACTCTAATATACCAAATCTCACTTTTATTTGCCCGCGAACCTCCCCTAACCAACATTTATTGTGCTCGTCTAATCGAGCCGTAAAGGTTCGTATGGTTTTCCCCAAATATAAAAAAGTTTCTTTTCCACCCCAAACTCTTGAAATGAGATAAAGTCCATTTTCACAACCCGCTTCGCAATCATTAATATTCTCAAAGGCGTACGGCCCATTCCAATTAACAATAATCTTTTCCATGTATCTCCCTCCTGACTTTCATTATACTTCTATCTCAATTTTTTTCACATAAGTCTTGAAAACTTGACCGAATCTAATATAAAGTATATACTAAGTTTAATTAAGTGTATATGCACCGAAGGAAGTTTTCTATGAAAAAACAACTACTTACGTACCCTAAACAGCCTAGCATTTGCAATTGTATGAATGTGCGCCGCGCTTCGCGAGCTGTCACCCAGTTCTACGATGAACAGCTCAAGCCATGCGGTATTACCATCGCTCAATTGTCCATGCTGCTCCGCCTCAAAGAAGCGGAAGCCTTGACGATCAGCCAGCTAGCTCAAAGCATGCGCATTGATCGTACGACGTTGAATCGCAATATGAAACCGCTTTTGGAAAACAGCCTCATCATTTTACAGCAAGGCAAAGACTCACGAACCAAATTGGTTTCGTTGACAACCCAAGGGCGGCAAACCGCAAAAGACGGCTGGACTTGCTGGGAAAAAGCGCAAGAACTGCTCATAACCTATCTGGGCAAAGAAGACACAGCTAAACTAACTGCCTTACTAAACAAATTAGAGGCATTAGCGCCCTAAGAGTCTGCAAGCAGCCAACTATTTCTATTTAATGATTCAGGTGTATATACACCAATAAAAAAAAGAAAGCAGGAAACTACCATGAAAAAAAACTATTCTATTTTACATGCCGGTCCCTTTGAAAAGCTACAGGAAAAAGAGTATCACGGATTCGCCGGCAAGCTTTTTGTCGGAAACGACCTAGGTCTCACAGGCTGCGAAGTATCACTGAACCGCTTGCCCGCCGGTACATCCATGCCGTTTGCGCACGCCCACAAAAAAAATGAAGAATTGTACCTAGTCTTGCGAGGTAGCGGCATCTTTTTTGTCGATGGCGAAGAATTCCCCGTACACGAAGGCTCTCTGGTACGCATAGCGCCCGCAGGCGAGCGCAGTTGGAAAGCCAACGACCAAGAAGATTTGTATTTCATCTGCATTCAAGCGCAAGAACACAGTCTAACCCAGGCCACAAAAGATGACGGCATCCGTTTAGACACCAAACCTTCCTGGATGCATTAGAAAGCCATCGCACCGAACAGAGTTTACTTTCTTGTAAACTCTGTTTTCTCTTAAACCCAACTCCAAGAAGGAAATCAGCATACCACGTAGAATGTTGTGTACTATAAAACAGCCACGAAGGTTGTCAAATGACTACGAAAGTCATGCTCCAAGCTGATTGGAGCTTTTTTGTGCGCCTTGCTAACTGTTGGCAAGACGCCTTAAAAAGAAAATGACAACAAGGAGTGACCTTTGTATGCACATGGCCGATGCTCTGATTTCACCAGCAGTTGGCGGCGCAATGTGGGGTGTAACCGCTTGCCTGACCGCCTATGCTGCCAAAAAAATCCAATCCGATTTAGAAGAACGAAAAATCCCCTTAATGGGCGTATTAGGCGCCTTTGTCTTTGCTGCCCAAATGATTAATTTTTCTATACCCGGCACTGGCTCCAGTGGCCATCTGGGGGGCGGTTTGCTTTTAGCGATTCTCTTGGGTCCTCATGCCGCTTTTCTCACGATTGCCTCCATCTTGATGATTCAGGCTTTATTTTTTGCCGACGGCGGTCTTTTAGCGCTCGGCTGCAATATTTTCAACCTAGGCTTTTTCCCCTGCTATCTTGCTTATCCTCTTATCTACAAGCCTCTTGTCGGAGGTTCCTCTTCTAAAGGCCGCATCCTCGCCGCCTCTGTTTTGGCTGGCGTACTGGGCCTGCAGGCAGGCGCCTTCAGCGTAGTTCTGGAAACATTGTTTTCCGGCATCACCGAGCTCCCCTTTAGCACCTTTGTGTTGTTGATGCAGCCTATCCATCTGGCCATCGGCTTAGTAGAAGGCCTGGTTGTAGCAGCGGTTATCAGCTTTCTGGCTCAAGCGGCGCCTCACGTACTGTCCGGTCCGGCTCCTACCAAAAACATGCAGCAAACTAGCTTAGCTGCTTTTTTCTGCCTAGCCCTCTTCATTGCCGGCGGACTATCCTGGTTTGCCTCTACACAACCAGATGGACTGGAATGGTCGATCGCAGAAACAAGCGGCCAAGAAGAATTGACAACTACCAGTGAGGTTCATGCATTGCTGCAGCAATGGCAAACAAAGTACTCTCCTTTCCCGGACTATACTTTCAAGAGCGAAGAAACAGCGGAAGCCGCTGCTGATGATAGCAAAGATACTTCCTGGCCTTCTGTAGACGCGGGCAAATCTGTGGCAGGCATGCTTGGCGCTTGTCTCACCTTGTGCCTGGCTTTTTTCACCGGCAAGGCTCTGCGTTATGCCGCTAAACATCATTAAGTATTCATAGAGTATATCCCAAATAGAAAGCGAGTTACACGCGCCTATGCTTAAGGCCGAATCATCCTGGCTGGATCTGCGCTGTCTGGAAGCATTGTCTTCACAGACAGCGTTCATCCAACAGCTGCACCCCACAACTAAATTGCTGACAACGCTGTTGTTTTTACTCACCATCGCTTCTTTTAATAAATACGAGTTGTCGGCGCTGTTGCCGCTTTGCCTATACCCTATTGGGCTCTGTGCTCTTGGCGGTATTCCTCCCGCCGTCATCGCTAAGCGGTTAGTGTTAGCCGCTCCGGTTGTGCTCATGCTTGGTCTATTTAATCCCTTTTTCGACCAATCCGTCTACATACTTCCGGGGGAAATTGCCATTTCTAAAGGCTGGATTTCCTTCGGCGTCATTGCCTGCAAGCTGCTCTTCAGCGTGTCCGCGTCTCTGCTGCTAATTGCCACCACTGGCTTGCAGCCGCTTTGCGCCGCCTTACGTACTTTAGGATGCCCCAAAGCCCTTGTGGTGCAGCTATTATTTCTTTATCGATATTTGCATCTTTTATTAGAGGAAAGCAGTCGCATTCTGCTGGCCTATCGCATGCGTTCTTTTCAGGGAAATGCCATCGCTATGCACGCTTGGGGCTCTTTGCTCGGCCAATGGCTGCTGCGCAGCATGGAACGAGCCGAACGAATTTACCAGGCTATGCGCTGCCGAGGCTTTAACGGAGAAATGCCTGCCAATCTCCTTCCTTCCTGGCGCAACCTTGATACGGGCTATTTTCTTGCGTGGAGCGCATTTTTTTTGCTCTGCCGACAATTCAATTTGCCGCTGATTCTCGGCAGTCTAGTGACAGGAGGAGCTCCATGAGTCATCACAAAATCACTTTTACTGATGTGCAATATCTGTATCCAGACGGTACCGCTGCTTTACAAAATATCTCGTTGGATATCGGGCACGGTGAAGCAGTCGCCATCGTCGGCGCCAACGGTTCCGGAAAAACCACTTTACTGTCTCATGTTTGCGGTGCCGTTCTACCTACTGCCGGGGACGTAAATATTGGCGGTTTTCCCGTCACCAAAGAAACCTTAAATCACATTCGCCGCACTGTAGGCATGGTATTCCAAGACCCTGACGACCAACTTTTCATGCCCACGGTGTACGAAGATGTCGCTTTCGGCCCGCAAAATCTTGGCCTTCCCGCCGATGAAGTAGCTCGCCGTGTACGTACGTCCTTAGAATGCGTCGGCGCTTGGGACATCAAAGATCGTCCTCCGTATCGTCTTTCAGGCGGCCAAAAACGCGTAGTTTCCATCGCTACCGTATTAGCTATGGAGCCTGCCATTTTGGTTATGGACGAACCGTCCGCTTTCCTAGACCCTTGGGCAAGACGCAGCCTGCTGCAGCTTTTGCGCAGCTTCCAGCACACCAAACTCATTGCCACTCATGATCTTGACCTGGCCCTGGAACTATGCGAGCGCACCGTAGTTCTGCAAAACGGCCGCATTCTCGCCGACGGCCCCACTCAAAGCATCTTTACGGATCAAGATCTGTTAGCTCAGGCGCACCTGGAGCTTCCTTTCTCCTTGCAAAAATGCCCTATCTGCTCGAAGATACCAAACAAGAGAACCGGAGAACTAGAGGGCACTACTGAGGGTTACGAAATACAGAGTTGAATTAAAACGCGGTCACTCGAAAAAAGTTCGAATGACCGCGTTTTCCCGTTGTATCAGAATTTATACGTTTTTACGACTAAACAAAACGGACCGCACGAGTGTACTTGAAACAATCATTGCCTGCACAGCCCTCCGACGTACCCTCCCGCGACTCCGGTTCTCTTGTTCAATCCCTTCTCTGTCTTCCAGGTCCGCCCCATTACCGCGCCAACACCTGATCCAATGTTTTTTGCAAGGCTTCTTTGCGCATAACCCCCTGGGACTGGCTAACTACCATACCGTCCGCATCCAAAATGAAGGTCGTAGGAATAGCAGTAATGCCATACGCTTTCACCGCTTCTTGTTTCGTATCGTAATACACCGGGAACGAGAAACCGTTACGTCGCACAAATTCGGCCGCTTTCCCCTGGGTTTCCCGCGATCCGTCTGTCAAATTCACCATCATGAACTGTACTCGCCCCTGGTACAGTGTATACACCTGTTGAAAATCCGGCATTTCCTCTCGGCAAGGCCCGCACCAGCTAGCCCAAAAATTTAAAACAACCGGTTTACCGCGCAAAGACGATAAAGATACCTGCTTTCCTTCTGCATCCAGCACCGAAAAATCAGGAGCCTGTCGCTTAGCGATTTTGCCGCCCTGCGAGCTTGCCGCTTCTTGACTTTGCTTTATTTGCGTCCCCGTATCTGTCGTCAGTGACCGATACGCAACGCCAGCTCCGCCCAGCACAACCACCAAGACAATTACTAATGCTAAAATTTTCTTATTCATCATTGCCTCCTAAAAACTAAGCATCCCTAAAAAGATTCCTAACCAGCCGGACATCATCAGCAACCCTAAAACAATAAGCAGCACACCGCAAATCTTGTTAATTACTTGATAATTTTCTTTTACTACCGCCAGGGCTCCTTTCAAATGATCTAGTAACATCGTCGCTACAACAAAAGGTATCCCCAGCCCCAAAGAGTAGCAAAGAAGCATGCCTACGCCGCGAACCGCCGAGTCCTGTTGCGAAGCTAAGAGCAACGCCGAACCCAAAAAAGCGCCTACACAAGGAGTCCACCCTAAGGCAAAGACCATGCCGAAGAGAATCGTCGATCCCAACCCTAAAGGACGCACCTGTACGTCAACCGCATAGGTGCGATTCAAAAAACCAATTGAAAATAGCCCCGCATAATTCAAGCCAAATAGAACAATAATCGCGCCAGCTACCAAATCAACCTGGCTTTGATACTCCCGCAAAAAAGATCCTGCCGTCGCCGCAAAAGCTCCCATCGTCACAAAAATCAAGGTAAAACCCAAAACAAAGCCCAACGAATGGACTAGCGCCTTTCCCGAAGAAGCGCCGCCGCCAAAATAAGCAGCGTACAGCGGCAAAAGAGGCAGCATACACGGCGAAACAAAGGTAATAATCCCTTCTAGAAATGAAATAAGATACTCCATACTCTCCCTTTCCTGCCTTCTGATTTACGATATAGCTTTCTTTGACATACATTCGCTTTTTGCTGCACTATTCCTTTCCCTTTGCTGTGAAGTTTCTTCTTTGCGCAATTGCGGGTAGATGACGCCGGCCAGCACCAACACAGCGCCTATATAACCTTGCAAAGACAAAATTTCGCCTAAAAACACAAAACCAAAGCCCGCTGCAAAGACAGGTTCCAAGGAAAAAATCAGCGACGTATCGGTAGCTGTTGTATGCTGCTGAGCCACGACCTGCATGACAAAACCCAACGCACTGCAAAAAATCCCTAACGCCAAAACCGCCAGCCACTCTTCTGCTATCTGCGGCCAACGCGGCTGCTCAAAAAACCAAGACAACAGCCCGCTAAATAGAGCCGTAAACCCAAGCTGCCAAATGCCTAGAGCCAGTGAATCTACCGCTTTAGTCAGATGTCCTGCCGCCAAAATATGCAAGGCGTATGCCAGCGCTCCGCCAATGCATAATATATCGCCCTTATTGACGGACAGCTGCCCCTGCAAGGTTAAAAAACCTACACCGACAAAAGCGCAGCCAACTCCGGCCAACACTGACTTTTCAGGAAGTTTTCGCGATATCAGCGCCGTTAAGAGAGGCACGAAGATGACTGTCAGGCTAACCAAAAACGCCGCATTGGAAGTCGTTGTCCTCGGAATGCCAAACAAAATAAAAATGAACACCAACAGCAGCAAGCTCCCTAGAGCAACTGCCGGCCACAACGCCGCTTTCCGGGCTTGCCAAACCCGTTTAGGAAAGCATGCAGCAGCCAAGACAACGGCTAAGCCGAAACGCAACGCAATAAAATTACAAACAGCCAAAGTAGCCATTCCCATTTGCATAAACAGATACGACGAGCCCCAAAACAAGGTAGCTGTCAGCAGCATTAGATTTGCTTTTTTCTTCGTGGTCATCATCACAACTCCTCTCTTGGATTGCTTACAGTATAGAGTTATACTATAAATTAACAAAGAGAATGTTTTTAATTCTTTACATGAATAAATCTAATACAATGAACAAGGAGGCTATTTTTATGCTTGCCAAATACATCATCTTTCGCACTGTCGTTGACTGCGGCAGCTTGACCCGAGCGGCAGCCAGTCTCCACCTGACACAGTCCGGCGTCAGCCATGCGCTAGCCAGCTTGGAAGCCGAATTGGGATTGCCTCTGTTGCTCCGGGATCGCTCCGGCGTCATTTTGACGGACTGTGGCCGTCAGCTTCTGCCGTTCATAAAAGAAATACTGCAGACCCATGAGCAGTTGCAGCAAGCAGCCGCCGCTTTCAAAGGTCTGGATACCGGCATCGTGCGCATCGGTACATTTACTAGCGTTTCTTCGCACTGGTTGCCGGAAATCATCAAAAATTTCAACCAAGCTCACCCTCAAATTGAAATCAAACTAGCGGAAGGCGATTATGATGAAATCAAGCAATGGATTTTAGAAGGACATGTTGACTTCGGCTTTCTTTCTCTTCGTACCGCCAAAGACTTAGAAACTATTCCACTGCATCAAGATAAATTTCTCTGCTTACTGCCTCCCTCTCATCCACTAAAGAGACAAAAAAAAATAGCTCTGCGCCAATTGCAGGCGGAGCCATTCATCTTACCCAAATGGGGCCCCCACGATGATGTTCGTCACATGCTGAAAGAGGCTCACATTGCACCGGAAATCAAATACGAAGTCACCGAAGAAAAAGCCATTATCGCGATGGTGGAAAATGGCCTAGGCATAAGCATTCTGCCGGAAATGGCGTTAGCCGGTTTACAACACAGTCTGCACCTTATCGAACTTGAAGACTGCCTCTGCCGCACTATTTCTCTTTGCTTTCGTCCCAGCTACATCACAACCCCGGCAGTTGCCGCTTTCTTAGCCCAATTAGCTCGCCGCTTTCCAAAAGCCGTCTTCCCGAGCCATTCACATTAACCGTATAGTGCCACTAAAACATAAGCGCCAAATCCTGCAATAATGCCTCCCGATGCATAGTTAAGCAAACGCAGGGCTTGCCAATGCAGTGAGTCACGCAACACCTGCACCACTAAACTTAAAAACCCCCACCATAACAGAGAACCAGCAAAAATCCCAAGCACTACTTGCCAGCTTCCTCCGCTTTCTTTGAAGGAGCCAACAGCTGCCAAAAGCCCTGCAAAAGCCAATATGGTCGCCGGATTGCTCAACGTCAGCAAAAAAGCGGATACACAATTTCCTCGTATTGTTTTGTTATCTTGTTTCTCTCCATAGGTTGAAGGACTTTCACAAAAAATGCGAATTCCTAAATATAGCAAAAACAAGCCGCCAACGCTTTGTAAAACAGCTTGCCACCTCAGAAGAATCTCTGATATAGCAGTAAGTCCAAAAGCAACGATACTTCCATAGCAAAAGTCCGCCAACGCAATACCTACTCCTGTAAAAAAACCAGCCCTGATGCCTTGTTCTACCGTTCTTCGAATACAAAGAACCCCCATCGGCCCTACTGGCGCTGCTATGGATACGCCAAGCAATAGGCCTTTAAAAAAGAATTCCATCCCCATGCCGCCTCGCCACTAGGACAACGGCAGTTTTGTCGTTTCTTTAACCGTCGACAAAACTACCGTTGTCTTTGTTTTAACTCCAGGCAACGCTTTTATTTCTTCACTGATTAATTTTTCCAATTCCTTGGTACTGCCGCAGCGTGCCTTCAGCAAATAATCTCCCTCGCCCGCTATGTGATGACACTCTTGAATTTGCGCCTGGTTTTTCACCAATTCCAAAAATCGCCCTCGTTCTTCTGTCTTTTCTAAAGTCACCAGTAAAAATGCCGCCAAGGAACACCCCGCCGCTTCGGGATCAAGCACAGCAACATACTCTTTAATAACACCGCTATCTTCCAATTTACGAACGCGTTCCGCCGTCGCTGGCGCTGATAACCCCAGAAGAGCTCCTAATTCCGCCCAAGTAGTACGCCCCTTTTCCATCAATTGTTTAATTATCTTCGCATCATTTGAATTCATATTCAAAAACCTTCTTTTGTATTGTTTTTATTTATATTTTATTTGATTAAATCTGTTTTTTCAAGTTTTCGTTTTATACTTTTCTTTCAATTCATTTATGCCAGCTCGGTTTATAATCAAACAACGTTAAAAATAGTTGACAAGTATACAAGTACCTAGCTATAATCAGTGTAATAACTAAATTACGTTTACTGGTGATGATGAAAGAAAGTAGTTTCGTCCTTGTCATACAGAGAGCTGGCGGTTGGTGCAAGCCAGATGAACAAACGAAACGAAGTTCCTTTCGGAACTGCAGGCTGAACTAAAAGTAGGCTGCGCCGTGAAGTCCGCGTTAAGGGCGTATGAGTAGATCTTTGGATTGAAACAGGGTGGTACCGCGGCATTGTCGCCCCTTTGGTACGACTCTTTTTTATTTTCCCAAAGTTCAATTTGGGTGGTACCACGGCTTCAACCGTCCCTCTATAGGAGGGGCGGTTTTTTCTTTCAGTTCGCTGGCCAGCCTGAAAGAAAGAAATTATTTTCTCATGTGCAAGATACTTCAGGAGGTAGAAATCATGAATATTGCTTTTCTAATTGTTTGTCTTTATATTGTTCTCTTATTTGCTATCAGCTACTATGCCAAACGCCGCTCCGCCGGCTCGGCGACAAACTATGTCTTAGCGGGACGTAAACTGACGACCCCCTTGATTACCGTCTCCATTGTCGGCTTGGCCGTCGGCGGCGCTTCCACCATCGGCGTAGCCGAGCAAGCTTACAAAGTGGGCTTGTCTGCCGGCTGGTACACCACCGCCTGGGGCATCGGCGCCATCGTCATGGGGCTGTTGGTTGCCAAGAAATATCGCGAGCTTAACATTACCACCATCCCGGAACTTTTAGGCCGCTACTATGACAAAAAAGGCATGATTGCTGGCATCGCCTGCCAAATCATTGTACAGCTTGTGGTCATGTCCTTGCAGTACATCGCTGGCGGCAGCATTCTCTGCGCCCTCATGCCGGAGGTTTTTACCTTGACTACAGGTATGCTGACCAGCGCCGCTGTATTTATCGGCATTACTTCTTTAGGCGGCATGTGGTCCGCCAGTCTTTCCAATCTGCTAAATGTTAGTTTGAAGTACATCGGCATTATCCTGGCTACCCTTGTCGGCGTCAGCCAGGTCGGCGGTCTGAACAAACTTCAATTGCAGTTGCCGCAGAACGTTCCCTACATGGATTTTTTTGACGGCGTCGGCGTTATGGGCATTATCACCTGGATTGTAGTACTTGTCACCGTTAATCTTTCACTGCAAAGTATCATTCAGATTTCCTTGGGTGCCAAAGACGTTCGCACAGCTCAGCGCGGCTTCATTATCGGCGG
>CAZKCR010000069.1:0-10098 GCA_964551055.1 uncultured Anaeromusa sp.
GCTGGAAATTACACTGCAAAAATTCTCCCGTCTCCTTAATGAACTGGAATCTCTATAAAAAGAAGGAGCGCTTCGCAAGAAGCGCTCCCGTTTCCAGTTATCCTCAGACAGCGTATAACGCGTTTACAATCAGGCCCTGGGTCGCGCTGTAGGTCGCCAGCGCAAAAACCGTTATTGCCAATATCGCATAGACAGCGCCTAGCAGCGTTTTTTCTCCTGCCGTTAAATTTTCCGCTGTCGTTACGAGACAATTTTTTTCACAATACGTACTAGTCATTTTTCTCATCCCTTCTCGTTTACAAAGCAAATGCTGTACTAAGACTTGGTACTTGTATTATATCTCCACTTCGCCTGCAAGTAAATGAGAATGAATATTGTTTAAATCTTAAATGCAATGGCATTTTTCCGAAAACAAGTATATCCGCCTCAATGTATATTCATCATTACCAGCAACACCGTCATAATTACAATGCTAATCATGATGGAAACCGAATTAGTCAGGCTAGCCAAAATACCATTCCCTTGGCATTTTTCCGTAAATAATGGCGCGATGGCGGGAATCGGCGCAAAAACAAGCAAAACCAGGACTTGCCTGATTTCCAGGGAAAAAGAAGTATAATAATAGAAAATCCAGGCAAATACAGCCGAAACAGCATACCGCAGCAATAAGACAAAGCTCAGTTGCTGTACATGGCGCGCTTCTAGCTCCAGTTCAATCATCATGCCAATCATCAGCATCGCCAAGAAACTGTTGGCCCCGGCGATAACCGAGCAGAGGTTCAGCACTTCTGCGGGAAAACGTAAACCGATCCAGGAAAACAACAGCATCAGCATGTAAATGTCAAACGGTACGGACGACAAAAGTTTTTTCGCCAGACCCGTCAAATGGCTTTTCCCTCCAGTCCCAGCAACCCCGGCTGCGGCTGCATAGGTCCCGCCGGTACACATAATCGAATTGCCGGAATCAAACATGCAGGTGGCAACTACGCCGAAGGGCCCCAGAAAGCCCTGCGCAAAAGGCATCGCAAAACAACCGATATTGTAGCCGGACGCATTCAACATATAAAAGGCTTTAGTGCCTCCGTCACTGCGCGCGCCAGCTAAAAAACCTAAGCCGACCATGATAAGGTTACAGCCCAACCCGAGCAAAGCCAAAATCAACAAAGAAGCATCCATGTCAAAATTAGCAAAGGCGGTAATTACCGCCGCCGGCAGTGTAATGTTGAGCACAATTTTCGAAACCAGCCTATAGTCGGTCGCTGTAAAAAAGCCAATGCGCTTCAAAGCGTATCCTAAAAAAATAATGAAGACAAACGCCGCTGCCTTCAACAAAACTTCCCCCATTATTTTCGCCTCGTTTTCTTTCCCCGAAATCGTTACACATTATTTATTCATGCTACCAAACGCAGAGGGTTTCGTCAATATTCCCGAAAATTTTCGCAACATAGCAGAAAAAATCAAAAAAAGCTTTCTCTTTCTGTACTACAATGAATGAGATACTAGTAAAAAACCGCCCGTAAAAACCGACTTTCCGACAAGGCAGGTATTTCCCCGTGAACACGAAACCGCCCTGGCTTGAGACAGCCATTCACTTTATGGAAAATCATCTGCAGGCTCCCTGCAGCATTCAAGAAATTGCAGCGCATGTTCACCTATCGGCTGCACATTTCAGCCGCCTTTTTCTCGCAGCTACCGGTGAAAAGCCAGGCGAATATCTGCGCAAACGCCGCATGAACTTGGCAGCATCCGCCCTTTTGAACACCCAGACTTCTATTCTTGATATCGCACTTTTGCATCAGTACGAATCTCAAGAAGCTTTCAGCCGCTCCTTTAAGACCGTATACGGCATTATGCCCGGTTTTTTTCGCAAACGCGGCTGTCACCCTTGGCTCACTCGCAAAGAAAAACTCGCCGGCAGCACATTGCAACACCGCTTGTCTCAGGTAGTGCTGCAACCGGTTATTCAGGAATGGAACGAGCCGCGCTGGATTATTGGCCTCAACAGCAAAACTTCTCTGGAAAACAACCGCATTCCTCAGCTTTGGGAGCAATTTTCTTTACGCAAAGAGGAAATTCCAGACCGCCTTCCCGCAGGCGCCAGCTATGGCATTTCTATTTATGAAAGGCACCTGACTTTACAGGACCTAGACGAAACCACCGAGTATCTTGAAATCGCCGGCTGCGAAACGCATGCTACCGCAGCGCCGCCCCCAGGCATGGTCAAGCATGTGATTCCCGGCGGCCTTTATGCGGTCTTTACCCATAAAGGACCTGTAGCAACCATGCAAGACACGTATCGCTATATCTTTGGCACCTGGCTGTTTCAAGCGCCGTACCGTCTGGACCGCCGCGACAGCTTTGAGCAATACGGCGCTGATTACTATGGCAACGAACATCCTGCCTCCCTGTCCCGCATCTTTATTCCCATCCAATATCCTTAACAAACGCTACTATCAATTCAGCGTCCCCAAAAGCAGTTATTTCCTTGAAAGGTTGTGAAATGCATGCTCCAGACCACTGCCTCCAATCGCTTATATTTTCTAGACAACCTTCGCGCCGCCATCATTCTCTTAGTCATTGTTTTTCATATCGCCCTGGGCTATATGGCCCCGCCCTTAGCTTGGTGGTATGTCGTCGATACCCAGACCAGCTCAGCCTTCATCCCATTTATCATTACTGTGGATGTTTTTATTATGCCGGTTATGTTCTGGATTGCAGGCTATTTTACGATACCGGCACTACAGCGTAAAGGCGCTGCTTCTTTCTTCCGCGGCAAATTATACCGCATCGCCCTTCCCTGGCTTGGCGGCGTCCTTTTGTTAGCTCCCGCCATCACCTACATGATCTGGTTCAGCCGTTCCGCAACACCGCCGCCGTATCTTCACTTTTGGCAAAACCTATTCTTTACACCACAGGTTTTTAATCATGCTCATTTTTGGTTTTTAGGACTGCTTTTTTATTTTTATCTGTTTACAGGTCTTTTGCAAAAACTCCGTCCCACTTGGCTTCTAAAAGCAAGTTCCCCCACGGCCCCAAAGGCTTCTTGCTTCGTTGTATTTACGCTTTTGTGCTCCGCGGCCTTTTTTGCACCCACGCTATTCATGCCCGCTGATACCTGGTTCAGCAAACTATATATTGTTTCTTTCCAGCCGGCCCGTCTAGGCATTTGTTTTCTTTATTTCCTGTTGGGACTTTACTCATGGCGCCACTCTTGGTTTGCTCCCAATGCGACTTATCAACCCAAGCTGCGCAACTGGCTGCTTCTAGCCGTACCGGCGACGGTCATTTTTACGCTGTATCGTCTCGGCCTGCCTGCTGCGCCTACAGTTCTCTTTAAAGCAGGCCATGCATTGCTGCACTCGATCTTCTGCCTAAGTATATTCATGACCCTTCTGTGCTTGTTCCAGCGCTATTTAAACAGCAGCGGCGTTTTCTGGCGCAGCCTAGCCGCTTCTTCTTACTCCATCTACATCCTCCATCAACTGATCGTGCTGCCTATTGCCTACACCGTACAAAAATGGGTTTTCCCCATTCTGCCTAAATACCTTCTAGTTTGCGCCGTTTGCCTTATCCTCTGCTGCGCTGCCGGTTACGCGGCTACCCGCCTGCTGGCCCGCCTGCCAAAACCAAACTAAAAGCCATGCACTCATGACCGTTAGTAGGGAACGAACACAGAGCAACTGAGTAACAGAGGGTATGCAGAGGGATACAGACGAAAAAATGATATGAAAAAAACCAGGAGCCGCTAAGCGATTCCTGGTTTTTTCATATCATTTTTAGTTCAAGACCTTAGCCTTGCTTTAAGAACTGCTCAATCCGGTCCAGTCCTTTGGTAATGGTTTCCTGCGAAGTGGCATAGGACAAACGTACATGCGTGTCAATGCCAAAGCCGGAGCCAGGCACCAGGGCAACATTTGCTTTTTCCAGCAAGATATCCGCAAAATCATCAGAGCTTTGAATTTTGCGTCCAGCCAGTTCCTTGCCAAGCAACTGGGAGATATTCATCATTACGTAGAAAGCGCCGTTCGGCTTGACACAGGACAAGCCGGGAATGCTGTTAATCCGCTTCACCATGTAGTCACGGCGGCTAACAAAAGCCTCCACCATGGTAGCCACCATATCCTGCGGACCGCTGATCGCCGCTTCCGCCGCTTTTTGGGCGATAGAGTTTGGATTAGACGTCGCATGGCTTTGCACATTGCTCATAATCTTGGCAATTTCCGGCGATGAAGCCGTATAGCCGATGCGCCAGCCAGTCATCGCATAGGTCTTGGACACGCCATTGACAATGATCGTCTGAGCTTTGATTTTCTCATTGATGCTGGCAATGCTGATATGCGTTTTACCGTCATAGATCAGTTTTTCATAAATTTCGTCAGAAACTACATAGAAGCCTTTTTCCACAGCCAATTCAGCCAACTCAGCCAGTTCTTCACGAGTATAAACCATACCCGTAGGATTGCTGGGACTATTGAGAATAATAGCTTTTGTCTTAGCCGTTACCGCCTGGCGAATCTGGTCTACTGTAAACTTAAAGCCCTGCTCTTCTGTTGTGTAAACAATAACAGGCACGCCATCAGCCAATTTAACCATTTCCGGATAGCTGACCCAGAAAGGTGCCGGAATAATTACTTCATCCCCAGGATTGCAAATGGCCTGAAATACATTAACCAGCGAATGCTTGGCGCCGTTGCTGATGACAATATTAGCCGGAGTATACTCTAGGCCATTGTCTTTTTTAAACTTGGCGCAAATGGCCTCTTTCAAAGTCATTGTTCCCGAAGCAGGCGTATACTTAGTAAAGCCTTCTTCAATCGCAGCAATCGCTGCTTTCTTTATATGTACAGGCGTATCAAAATCCGGCTCACCAGCGCCGAAACCAACCACATCGATGCCTTCCGCTTTCAGCTTTTTCGCCTTGGAATCAATCGCCAGCGTTGCGGATGGACTAATCGACAAACCTTTACGGGATAAGTTCATGGATAACAACCCCCTGAAATTTAAAATACCAGTCCTCAGATCATTGTACGAAATAATTTTCACAAACGCAAACAATTTGCCAAGATCTTCCTTGTATACTTTTAAGTCTAACCGATCAAAAGCGAACTCTTTTTGGTTTTATTGCACGAATAGGACCCATTATACTCAATCATTGCGTCAATCGCACTTGTATCTACTTTTTCCATAGTGTCATCATTGGCTTCTCCTAAAACCATAACCATCCGCAAGTCTTTACCTGCTTCTCCCATAAATATTGCTTTTGCTGAAAACTCTTCAAAGCCTAACTGAACAGCTAAAGATTCCGTCATAAATTCTAAGATATCATCTTCGTTATACTTAAATACCTTTTTCTCTCTCATAACGTATCCTCCAGGCATGACGCTTCGCAGCATTTTCTTTTATTATAGCGTGAATACCTTACCCCGTCCTGAAATGTTCAAAAATTGCGACTTAAGGCATGTCGCTTATGTCTCCTTCTTTATTTAGCCGCCAAAAAGCAGGGCTTATCTCCTATGCTTCACAATAAAAAAGCTTGTTGCAGCCAAAACTGCAACAAGCCTTTTATTGTGAGGGTATTTTAATATTTACCCTTTTATTCACGCCCAACTTTAGGCAAATGCACATTATAGTGCACACACAGCAGGCGAATGCCCAAAGTCAGTAAAAAACAAAGATACATGGCCTGCCAAAGCGGCAGGTGCCACTGGGCGTAATAAAGAGCCACTCCTCCGGCAATCGATGCCAGCGCATAAATCTCTTGTTGAAATACAAAGGGAATATCCCTGGCGAAAATATCCCGTAACACGCCGCCGCCAATGCCTGTTGCCGCGCCTAAAAAAACCATAATGTACAGCGTATTGAGTTCGTACACAATAGCCAAACTGGCCCCAACAGCCGTAAAGGCCCCCAAACCCACGGCATCGCACAGTTGTACTACATTGGTAATCCTCACCAGCCAGGAATGAGCAAAGCAGGTCAAAATAGCCGAACCCAACGCCAACAAGGTAAACGTCGGATCCAGAAACGCCGTCGGCGGCGTGTGTCCTACCAACACATCTCGCAAAATGCCTCCGCCTACAGCAGTTGTCACTGCCAAAACAGCAATGCCGAAAACATCCATCTGCTTGCGAATTCCCACCATCGCGCCGGAAATGGCAAAAGCTACAGTTCCTAAATATTCAAAGCCGCTCAGCACTATACTCTCTCCTTATTTAACAACTCTCCTCTCATCGTATCTGACACCAGGGCATCTCGTCAAGCTGTCCTCTCCAAAAACACACTCTTAAAGACCACCGGCCTATAATGCTTCGCGTGAGTTCAAAGACAAATCAACACCTATCACTTGCTTTTCTCCTGCCTCGTTGCTGCAGGAAACAGCAACAGTTACGCAAGGCTGGCCGGAAATGGCCGAAACATACACCTCCGACACATAGGCGCCCTCCACCAAGGCTCGCCGAAACCACTCCCTGCCTCCGGCATTCGCCAAACCTGCAGGGGGCAAAGAAACGATAAAACTGCCATCTGCACGGTTTGACCAAACAGCTTCCAAATTTTCTTGTTCCTGCAGCCATTGCTCCAGTTTCTTTTCTTGAGCCGCTTCCGGCAAGGAGGAAAGCTCCTCGGCCAACACGGTTACTGCTTGCAGAACTTTCGCGGTCTGCTTTTGCACCTCGCCGTCCGCTTCCGCCAAACGTATACGCGAAGTTTCTTTTTGCAATCCCTCTGCCACTTGCTGCAAAATCGTTTCCATGGCTAAAGCCTCTTCTTGCGACTCTTTCTGTCTTGCCAGCGCTTCCTCCGTCCGCTCCGCACAGTGGCGCAATTGCTGGCAATACTCATTAATCCTCTTGGCAACTTGAGCCATTTGCAGTACCGTTGCCGCCTGTTCCTGGCGTACGGCGCCTGCTTCCGCCAGTTTTAGTTCCGTCGTTCGGCTGGCATTTTGAATGGCTTCCAAATGTTCGAGCGCTTCCTGTACCGCCTGCCGTCCCTCGCGCACGGCTTTTTCTTCTTCTGTCATCGCCTGCTCCGCTGCTCGCACACCACCTTCAATCTGCGCCAGCAGCACTGCCGCCTCACTGGCGGCTTTGCTGCTGCCTTCTGATAAAACTTGGATTTCTTCCGCCACCACCGCAAAGCCGCGCCCGTGCTCCCCCGCGCGCGCCGCTTCAATACTGGCGTTTAAAGAAAGCAGTTGTGTCTGCGAAGCAATACCGTGAATGGAGGTAAGCAATTGTTGTATAGCCTGCGCAGTCTGAGACAAGGCGCTGATTTTATCCGCCAGTTCTGTCGACTGCAGTTGAATCCCTTCCATCGAGTCCCCTACGCCCTGCACAGCAGCTCTTCCCTGCTCCGCTCGTTTCCGCGTATCCACACTGCTTTCATGAATCCCTTCTGCAACTTGCAGCATCGTTTGCGACGAAGCATTCACTCCAGCCATGTGCTGTTCCGCCTCTTTGGCCTGTTGCTCCAACTGCCAGGCCGACTCGCGACAATTCTTTGCTTCCTGCGCAACCACAGCTCCCTCTGCCGCCGTTTTTCCCAAGGCTTCCCGCGCCTGGCCTACTGCTGCCGCAACCTTAGCCGCAGCCATCTGCGACTGCTGCACAAATTGACGGATATCTTTTACTAACGCATTGACGGATTCGGCTACAGGAAATAGTTTACGGTAGGATGCCAACGCCAGCGTTCGGCTCCACTCTCCTTGGAGAAGCATTTTAATGAATTGATTCAATTCCTCTACTTCTTTGTTACCTTTTATAAAATCCCACATACCGACCGCCTCCTTATCATGCAAAACATACAAAAGCCGCCATCCTTTACAGGATAGCGGCTACTTTGCCTCTGAAAACAAAGCTGTTTCTGCAGCATATGTTTTATGAATACAATTATAAGTGGCTTGCAGTAACTTGGCAAGCTAAAGTGTTATGTTATACTCGTATACACACTGCACAATTTTCTTTTTCTTGGCTCTCCAACTTGCGCGCCATCGCAACCGCCCGCTGCGCTAAAAGCAGCGTAGGGTCCACGGTTTTAAAATCACCCTGCACTTGAGCAAAAAGCAACGGGATTTCCGTACAGCCGGCAATAAACGCTTTTACACCGCTGCGTCGATAACGATTCATCATCTCCCGCAACTGCTCCAAACAAGGACTGTTCTTGAGTTTTCCGCTTTTCACCTCGTCAATTGCCTGGGAAATAAGCCGTTGTTCTTCCGGTTGCGGCGTCAAAAAGTCCAGCCCTTTTTGACTCAGCCTTTGTTGATACAATCCTGTACGAACCGTCGCCTCCGTCGCAAACAGCATGATTTCCCGGGGAGCATATGCTTTAGCCTGCAGCAAATATTCCGCTACGCTGTCAATAATATGCAACACCGGAATGGCCACCGCTTTTTGCACAGCTGCAAACCAAAAATGCGCCGTATTACAAGGAATCACTATAAAATCAGCCCCTGAACGTTCCAATAATTTCGCTGACCGCACCAACTCCGCCTCCGGACTGGGCGCACCATGCAAAATAGCGTCAATGCGTGAAGGAATATGCGGATTGTTGTAAATCAAGATCGAAAGATGCTCCTGGTCGGTCTGCGCCTTTGTGTTTTCAATCATCTTCACGAACAAGTCCGCTGTCGCCATGGGCCCCATACCCCCAAGTACTCCAATCATGGCCATAGGTTCCGCCTCCTTTTGCGTATCTCTGCTTTTAGCTTACACAAAAAGAAAAGCCCTGAAAAATCAGCGCTTTTTATGCCATCCATCATTTATTTTTATAAGCATCATCGGTCAGAAGCGTCAGCAAACTTTCCGCAGCAACCGTATTTTTACTTAGCTGCCACAACAAAGCCTGCATACCGGCTGTAAACGTCTGCCTGACACGATGTACAAGAAAAATCTTCATCTGCAAGCTCGGCCCCTCGACCAAGCGAAGCTTGCCCTGCTGCAATTCTTCTTGCACCAGCGTCTTGGGCAGATAGGCCGCTCCCAAGCCGTTCAATACCGCCCGCTTAACCGCTTCCGAGTCGCTGTATTCGGCCACAGTATGGTATAACTGGCTCCCCCTCGCCAACTCCCACTGCGCTCTAAAATCACTGCCTTGCTTAAAATTAACCAACGGCAATACATCCCCGCTGTTCCACAAACACTCTTGACCAATCACCCAAAGAATCTCTTCTTCCCAAACAGCATGTTCCTTCAGACGCCGCAGATAATTACGACCGTGAATCAATCCCAAATCAAATTGACCGTCCTCTACGCCCTGCAGTACGGTTTTAGTATTAGAGCACACCTCCACGCTGACAATAAGCTGCGGCATTTGCTCCTGCAGTCGCCGCAGCACATCCGGCAAAAAATAGTTAATCAGCTGCGTAGAGACACCTAAGACCAGAGATTCCCGGTTTTCCGCATACACAGCCAACTCTTCCTTGGCCTGCTCCCATTGCAAGAGCATGCTCTCCGCATGCGCCACCAGACGCTGCCCTGCTTCCGTCAGCAGCAGCCGCTTTCCCTTGCGCGTAAACAGCCGCGCCCCCAAAGCGCTTTCCAGATTATGAATTTGCGCCGTAATCGCGGGCTGCGTAAAATTCAGGCGTTCCGCCGCCTGCGTAATATTCAGCAGCCTGGCTACCAGCAAAAAAGTCTTTAATAATCGCAGTTCCATCCACTCACCGCCGCTCTTTCTTTCTCTTTCCATTGTAGCCGCCGCGGCAAGCTCTGGCAACGCTTCGCTATTCGCTTTAAGCAAACCCGCAAAAGGGACGTACGAAAAATTCTACAGGAGTAGATGGAGTAAAGGGAGGGCACGCCAGAGGGCAACGAGGCACAATACAGAATAACAAAAAACAGGCCCGCATTCCGAAAAATGCAGACCTGTTTATAAAACCTAATTAGATAACGCCTTCCAGGTGCAGCATAAACTGGGCGATAGCGGTAGAGAAAACAAATGTACCGGTATAGACAGCCAAAGCAACAATGATAATGCGCCAGGACATTTTCTTGAAAATTTCTAAGTCCTTGCCGACGCCTAAACCGGCATAAGCCAAAATAGGCGTACAAAGAGCCAAAAAGTCAATTTTCCCAGTATAGAGAGTCACCTCTTTAG
>CAZKCR010000070.1:0-9676 GCA_964551055.1 uncultured Anaeromusa sp.
GCAGAGGCTGGGCTACAATAGAAAAAGATTGTGCAAGTGTAAGAAAAAGAGGTGCATATACTATGCCGACATATATGTTGGCTTTTGTGGTTGCTTTGTTTGTTACCTATTTGTTGACGCCTCAGGTGATGAAACTGGCAGTGAAGGCAGGCGCTATGGATGCGCCGGACGCTCGCAAAGTGCATACAAGTCCAATCCCGCGTATGGGCGGCTTGGCTATTTTTGCGGGTTTTGTATTTGCCGTTTTGGCCAGCATGCATGTTAGCCGTGAGATTTTGGGCCTATTAATTGGCGGTACGGTGATCGTGATGGTCGGCATTGTAGATGATATGAAGCCGCTTTCCGCTAGAGTCAAATTAATAGGGCAAATCGCGGCGGCGCTGGTTATGGTTGGTTTTAATGTGCGCATTGATTGGCTCAGCAATCCCTTTGGCGAAGAAATGCTGTATTTGGAAATGTTTTCAGTTCCGTTTACGGTGCTATTTACCGTCAGCATGATCAATGTTGTGAATTTAATTGATGGTTTGGACGGCTTGGCTGCAGGGGTTTCCAGTATTGCGGCGGTAACCATTCTGCTGGTCGCTTTGCAGCAGAACATTTGGGTTGTGGCGATCCTGACAGCGGCTTTGGCTGGCAGTGCTCTTGGTTTTTTGCATTATAATTTTAATCCGGCCCGGATTTTTATGGGCGACACAGGCAGTATGTTCCTGGGCTTTATGCTGGCAGGCATTTCCGTTCTGGGAACGGTAAAGAGCGCTGCGACAATTGCTCTGATTGTGCCGGTTGTGGCGATGGGGCTGCCTATTTTGGATACTGCTTTTGCGATTATTCGCCGCTATACCAATGGACAGCCGATTTTCAAACCGGACAAGGGCCATTTGCATCATCGTCTTTTGGCATTGGGACTTAGTCAGAAGCAGGCGGTACTCTTGATGTACGCCATTAGCGGTTGTTTAGGCGTGAGTGCGATTGTCTTGACAGAGGTCAGCTATGTATTGGGTTTTGTGATTGTAGTTTCCTTGTTGGGAATTGCCTGCTACGGGGCTCGCCGTCTGGGGGTTCTTTCCTCGGGAGAATCGTCGCATAGTCATTTCTAAAAATTACATGTCTTCGTTATTGCGACGGGCTTTCGAGCCCGTCTTCGTTTGTCGGATTGCAGTGGCAAGGCTTGAAATGCATTGTCGCCATCTAAACTGAGGAATAAGGAGCTGGACTATGTCACGCATCAAGGTAATGACCGTATTCGGCACGCGGCCGGAAGCCATAAAAATGGCGCCGGTGGTGTTGGAACTGCAAAAGCATTCGGAGCACATTGAGCCGGTGGTGGCGGTTACCGCTCAACATCGGGAAATGTTGGATCAGGTGCTGGACTTATTTGCCATTAAGCCGGATTACGATTTGGATATTATGGCTCAGGGGCAAACGCTCTTTGATATTACAGGGCGAGCCTTAAACGGTTTAAATAAGGTGCTTGCGGAAGCGAAGCCGGACTTGGTGCTTGTGCATGGTGATACAACGACTACCTTTGTGGGTGCGTTGGCATCCTTTTATCATCAAATTGCAGTCGGTCATGTAGAAGCAGGACTGCGCACTCGCAATAAATATTCGCCGTATCCTGAGGAAATGAATCGTAAGCTGACCGGTTCGTTGGCGGATCTGCATTTTGCGCCTACTAAAACGTCTGCTGCAAACTTGCTAGAAGAAGCGGTGACTAAAGAGGATATTTTTATTACCGGCAACACAGTCATTGACGCCTTATTGAACACCGTGCAGGATGATTATGTTTTTGAAGACGAGTTGCTGTCTCAGATCGATTATCAGCGTCGGCGGGTTGTATTGCTGACGACGCATCGTCGGGAGAACCTGGGAGAGCCTATGCGTCATGTATATCAGGCTTTACGCCAAATTGTGGAAGAATTTTCGGATGTAGAAGTGGTGTTTCCGGTACATCGCAATCCCAAAGTACGCGAAGTAGTGCGTCAGGAGCTGGGCGGGATTGAGAGAGTGCACTTGATTGACCCCTTGGAATACCAGCCGTTTGCCAATTTGATGGCTCGCTCCTATTTGGTGTTGACCGACTCCGGCGGTATTCAGGAAGAAGCGCCGTCCTTGGGCAAGCCAGTGTTGGTACTGCGGGATACAACGGAGCGGCCGGAAGCGGTAGAAGCAGGTACCGTCAAGTTGATTGGCACGGAAAAAGAGCGGGTCTATAGCGAAACACAAAGCTTGCTGGCTGATGAGGAAGAATACCGGCGCATGGCGACGGCCTGTAATCCTTATGGCGATGGACAGGCGGCGAAGCGCATTGTACAAACCATTCTTTGGCGGCACGGACGCCTGGCGCAAATACCGACTATGTTTGGTCAAGACGGAAAAAACTGCAAATAGCGGCTCTATAGGCTGTGAAAAATGCTTAAAGTATTTTTCACAGCCTATTTATCTATATCAGAATTTGTCTTTCCCTCTTTCCTCTGGCCTTTCTTAGGTTTTTCTTTATTGCTATGAGTTGCGTTCTCTTCTAAAGACAGCGTAGCGGTTTTTTTTGTATTGATTTTCTTAATTTTGATATTTTTGAAGTAATTTAGGTGAAAGGCACAGCTAATTGTCATAAGAATACAAGGAAAACAGCAGGAGATCTTGGGGTTTTGGAGAATTACTTTACTTATGCGGTAGGAGGGATTCTGCATGGCCGGGAAACAAGAATGGTGGCAATTTTTGTCCTATGCCAGTTCGCTGGGGTTGCAAATGGCGGCATGTGTAGTCGTTGGCGTCTTTGGCGGCAGGCTGTGGGACAGTTGGCTGGAAACAGCGCCGTGGGGTACTGTTTTTGGCATTGTTCTGGGTTTTTTAGCGGGTATGTGGTCCATTTACCGTAAGATTGTCAACAGACAGGAGTGAGGCATGGAGACGTTTTTTTCCATTCGACGTACCTTGACCGGCCTGTTTGTCTGGGGAGCGTGTTTTACAGCGCTAACTTGGGCTGCTGGCGCAGAAGAGTGGGCTAGGGGCTTTTTGCTAGGCTGGCTGGGGAGTCTGGTTTACTATCTATTATTGTGCCGCCGGGTGCAAAAAGCAGTGGATTTGCCGGTGGCGCAAGCGGTGCGTTCTATGCGCGTTGGCTGGCTGGTCCGTTTGAGTTTTTTAGTGCTATTATTGCTGCTTTCTCTAAAGGTGCAGGGTGTTTCTTTTTGGGCTTCTGTGGTAGGGCTGTTTTCCTTGCAGGGAGTGCTGTTTCTTTTTTTTGTGTTCTTTGCGGTAAAACGATTTTTCTAAATGCCTCTACTTAAAGGGGAAAGCATTCGAAAACAATTGAAGTGGTTGTAATACTGCGCCGGAGTGGCGCAAGAGAAAGGAGGGAATACAATGGAACATGGCGGCGGCGCCCATGAGATTGGCGTGCATCAGCTAGGAAGTTTCTTAGGAATGACCGTGAATATGGATACGCTGTATATGACTTGGCTGACCATGGGCCTGGTGTTGCTTTTGGCAGTTGCGGCGACGCGCAGTTTGGCCCTGGTGCCAAGAGGCTGGCAGAATGTGTTGGAGTTGGTTATTACAGCGTTGCTAGAACAGATTGAAGCCAATATGGGCAAAAGAGGGAAAAAGTTAGCTCCTTTGCTGATTTCACTTTTTCTTTTCATTTTGGTCTCAAACTGGCTGGGGCTGATTCCTGGGTTTACTTCACCTACGAGTGATCTCAATACTACGTTAGGCTTGGCATTGATGATTATTGTCCTAGTGCATGTCCTCGGTGTGATGAATCGGGGCATCGGCTATTTTAAGCATTTCTTCGAGCCGTATATTCCGTTTGTGATTATCAACGTTATCGAGGAATTGGCGAAGCCGATTACGCTTTCTTTCCGTCTTTTTGGCAATATTCTTGCCGGTGAAGTGTTAATCATCATCTTGGGTCTGCTGGCTCCGTATGTTGTGCCGACGGCGTGGTTAGCCTTCAGTGTCTTTGTAGGCGCGGTTCAGGCATTTATTTTTACCATGTTGTCCATGTCATACCTAGCTAATTCGATCAGCGATGATCATTAAAAAATGAAACAAGAATTGATTTTGAGAGGAGAGTTTTGAATATGGAACATGCAATTATGGTTGCGGGAGCTTTTATTGGTGCAGGTTTGGCTATCGGTTTGGGCGCAGTTGGCGCAGGGATTGGTGACGGTTCGGTTACGGCTAAAGCAGTAGAAGGTATTGCACGTCAGCCGGAAGCTAAAAACACGATTTTGATCAACATGCTGATCTCGGTCGGCTTGATCGAGTCGATTCCGATCATCGCCGCGGTTATTGCCATTGTTTTGCTGTATGCAAACCCCTTCTTGAAGTAATCCCGGCCTGTTGTTCAAGAACAAAACCGCTGTTGTCGCTTAGCGGCGCACGGAGTCATTTTGCAGATAGGAGGTGCCGGGATTGATTGATTTGAATGCGACGCTGCTGATACAGATTTTCAACTTTCTGTTGTTAGTAGCTTTGTTGACAAAATTCGCTTACAAACCGCTCATGTCCATGCTGGCGGAACGGGAGCAGCGCATTGCAGGCAGCTTGGAAGCTGCCGAACAAGAGCGCCAGGAAGCAGCTAAGCTGAAAGAAGAATACTTGAAAGAGCTGGCTGCTGCCAGAAATCAGGCCCAGCAGATTGTAGAGAAAGCTAACCGTCTAGCAGAGCAGAACAAGGAAGAGCTGTTGCGTGCGGCTAAGGAAGAGCATGCACGGCTTTTGAAAGCCACCCAGGAAGAACTGGCTCGGGAACGGGAAAAGGCGCTGCAAGATTTGCGCAGCGAGGTAGTGGCTTTGTCGGTGGCTGCGGCAGGCAAAATTCTTTCGCAGCAACTGGATGAGGCGGCCCATGCCCAATTAGTGGACGATTTCATCGGAAAATTAGATCGTGAAAAAACAGGTGGGCTGCCATGCTGAACGCAAGGCTAGCGCAAAAATATGCGCAGGCGCTGTATGAGTTGGCGCAGGAACAGAACTGCCTGGCAGAAACTTTGCAGGAACTGGAAAGTGTGGCTGCCGGCGTACAGGCGCAGAAAGAGCTTTCTGTATTTCTTTTTCACCCGCGTGTAGACGGGGCGATCAAAAAAGAGACATTGCAGCAGGTTTTCGGCGAAGTAGGCGAGTTGGTGCATAAGTTTCTGTCCTTGTTGATTGACAAGCGCAGAGAGTCATTGTTGCCGGCTATTGCCGCTGAATTTCGCTTGATGGCGCATGCTGCGCAAAATATGGTAGAAGCGGACGTGGTGACGGCGGTTCCCTTACGGGAAACGCAAAAAGAAGCCTTGGCTGCGCGTTTGGGCCAATTAACAGGCAAAACGGTACTGCTTCGTCAGCGCCAGGATGCATCGCTGATTGGCGGCTTGATGGTGTATATCGGCGGTAAACGCATTGACGGCAGCGTGAAAGGGCAACTGGAACGTCTGAAGCGCAACCTGGCAATTCAGGACGCGATGAAGAGTGGGGTGAGCGAACGGTTATGAAAATGAGACCCGAAGAAATAACATCTATAATCAAACAGCAAATTGAAAAATATCAAGTGGACCTTAATGTAGATGACGTCGGCAGTGTCATTGAAGTTGGCGATGGTATAGCCCGTATTCATGGCCTCAATCAGGCTATGGCTGGCGAACTATTGGAATTTCCCCATGATGTACAGGGGATGGTACTTAATTTAGAAGAAGACAATGTAGGCGCCGTACTGCTGGGCGGTGAAGGGTCAATCAAGGAAGGTGACACCGTACGTCGTACAGGCCGCATCATGGAAGTGCCTGTAGGCGAGTGCATGCTGGGGCGTGTTGTGAATGCTCTGGGGCATGCTATTGACGGTAAAGGCGAGATTCAAGCTACGGAATTCCGGCCTGTAGAGCGCCGAGCTCCTGGTATTGCCGATAGGCAATCGGTAAAAGAGCCGCTGCAGACCGGTATTAAGGCTATTGACGCCATGGTACCTATTGGACGCGGGCAGCGCGAACTGATCATCGGTGACCGTGGTACCGGCAAAACCGCTATTGCGGTTGATACGATTTTGAATCAAAAAGGCCAAGGCGTTATCTGCATTTATGTGGCTATCGGGCAGAAGGCTTCTACCGTAGCCCGGGTAGTGCGTACGTTGGAAGAAAATGGCGCTATGGAATATACTATTGTTGTTGCGGCATCTGCTTCCGATAGTGCGCCTCTCCAGTACTTGGCGCCGTATTCCGGCGTAGCCATGGGCGAATACTTTATGGAAAAAGGCGGCCATGTGCTTTGCGTGTATGACGATTTGTCCAAACAAGCGCAGGCGTATCGAGCTATGTCCTTGCTTTTGCGGCGTCCACCAGGTCGTGAAGCGTATCCTGGCGACGTTTTCTACTTGCATTCTCGTCTTTTGGAGCGGGCAGCAAAGGTTTCGGACGAACTGGGCGGCGGTTCTATTACGGCTTTGCCGATTATCGAAACGCTGGCTGGTGACTTGTCCGCGTATATTCCGACGAATGTTATTTCCATTACAGACGGTCAGATTTTCTTGGAAAGCGAGCTGTTTTATTCCGGCGTACGTCCTGCCATTAACCCGGGACTTTCCGTGTCTCGTGTAGGGGGTTCGGCGCAGATCAAGGCAATGAAACAGGTTGCTGGTCGGCTGCGCTTGGAACTGGCTCAGTATCGTGAGTTGGCTGCATTTGCTCAGTTCGGATCGGACTTGGATAAAGCTACCAAGGCGGTCCTGGATCGGGGACAGCGGACTATGGAAGTACTTAAGCAACCGCAATATCGTCCGGTGCCGGTTGAAGAGCAGGTTATGGCCATCTATGTCGTTATTAACGGCTATGTAGATGATGTGGCGGTTGAACACGTGACTGCCTTTGAAGAAGACTTCCTCAAGTTTATGCGCACGAACTATGCGGAAGTAGGGAAAGCCATCGTCGAAAAGAAAATGCTGGACAAGGATACCGAGGCGGCATTGCAAAAAGCCATCAAGGATTTCAAGGACACGTTTGACCCTGGGGCGAGGTGAGTAGGGTATGGCTAGTGCACAAGACATCCGGCGCAGAATAAAAAGCGTACGGAGTATCGAACAAATCACCAAAGCCATGAAGATGGTGGCGGCGGCGCGGTTGCGCAAAGCCCAGGAACGGGCGTACGCCAGTCAGCCCTTTACGGAAAAGATTCAAGAAGTGCTTGCTACGGTAGCGAACAGCCGTCTGGATGTGACGCATCCGCTGCTGGCTAAACGGGAAATTAAAAAAACGGCCTATCTTATCCTTAGCGCCGATAAAGGCTTGGCTGGTGCTTATTCGTCAAACTTGATGAAAGAAGCGCTGGCGGCTATGGAAGGCAAGGCAAAAGAAGAAATTTCCATAATAGCCGTAGGCCGCAAGGCTAAAGAGTACTTTTCTCGTAGGAGCTACCAGATTGAACGGGAATATCTCGGCTTTTCCGAGCGTCCTACTTATGAGCATGCGGCGCGCATTGCAGCAGAGGTTTCGGCAGATTTTACCGTCGGACTTTATGATGAAGTATATTTGGTGTATACGTATTTTCATTCGCCGATCAATCAACAACCGATGCATTTGAAGCTGTTGCCGGCGCAGGCGCCAGAAGCAGCGGAAGAGACGACACGGGATTTTATTTTTGAGCCTTCGGCGGAATCTGTATTGACGGTCCTTTTGCCTCGTTATCTGGAAACAGTCATCTACGGGGGCCTGATGCAGGCTGCTGCCAGTGAATTAGGGTCCAGAATGACGGCTATGGGATCGGCGACAGATAATGCGGAGGAACTGATTCATAAGCTTGTGCTTAACTATAACAAGGTGCGTCAGGCTACGATTACCCGCGAGATTAGCGAAATTGTAGGCGGGGCGGAAGCTCTGAAATAGCACAATGTAAAAGGAGGGGAATGGACCCCGTGAATACAGGAAATGTTATTCAAGTCATTGGTCCGGTGGTAGATATTGAATTTCCGCCGGGACAGTTGCCGAGTATTTTTAACGCCATTCACATTGACGGCAAAAGCGGCGATGTTACCATTCATTTGACCGTGGAAGTTATGCAGCATTTAGGGGATAATTTAGTTCGCTGCGTCGCTATGTCGTCTACAGACGGTCTGACAAGAGGCATGCAGGCTACCGATACAGGCAGTCCCATCAGCGTACCTGTAGGCGAGGGCACCTTGGGACGCGTTTTCAACGTATTAGGCGAAACGGTAGACAATAATCCGGAAGCTGTCAAAGCGGCTGATCATTGGCCGATTCATCGGCCAGCGCCTAAATTTGAAGAGCAGGAAACTTCTACGCAAATTCTGGAAACTGGGATTAAGGTAGTTGACTTGATCGCTCCCTATTCCCGCGGCGGGAAAATTGGCTTGTTCGGCGGCGCTGGCGTGGGCAAGACGGTATTGATCATGGAACTGATTCGTAATATCGCTACTGAGCATGGCGGCTATTCTGTTTTTGCTGGCGTGGGCGAGCGGACGCGTGAGGGCAACGACCTGTGGATGGAAATGCGTGAGTCCGGGGTTATTGAAAAAACAGCGCTGGTTTACGGACAGATGAACGAGCCGCCGGGAGCGCGTATGCGCGTTGGTTTGACAGGATTGACTATGGCGGAGTATTTCCGCGACGTGGGCGGCCAAAACGTGCTGTTGTTTGTTGATAATATTTTCCGTTTTATCCAAGCTGGTTCGGAAGTATCAGCCCTTTTGGGACGTATGCCGTCGGCGGTTGGTTACCAGCCTACGCTGGCCAATGACGTTGGCGCCTTGCAGGAACGTATTACCTCAACGAAAAAAGGTTCTATTACTTCGGTACAAGCGGTATATGTGCCTGCGGATGATTTGACCGACCCGGCGCCGGCTGCGACTTTTGCTCACTTAGATGCGACGACCGTGTTGTCGCGGCAAATTTCCGAGTTGGGCATCTATCCGGCAGTGGATCCTTTGGATTCGACATCAAGGATTGTGGACCCTAACATTATTGGCGAGGA
The DNA here is from genome assembly GCA_964551055.1 of uncultured Anaeromusa sp. Taxonomy (GTDB): domain Bacteria; phylum Bacillota; class Negativicutes; order Anaeromusales; family Anaeromusaceae; genus Anaeromusa. The sequence goes on from CAZKCR010000070.1 coordinate 8,965, forward strand.
ACATTATCAGGTGGCCAGAGGCGTGCAGGAGATTCTGCAGCGCTACAAGGAACTCCAGGATATTATTGCCATTTTGGGTATGGAAGAATTGTCGGAAGATGACAAAACGATCGTTTCCAGAGCCCGGAAGATTCAGCGTTTCCTCAGTCAGCCTTTCTTTGTGGCGGAAACCTTCACAGGTACTCCTGGGAAATATGTTCCGCTCAAGGAAACCATTCGCGGCTTCAAAGAGATCCTCAGCGGCAAGCACGACGAACTGCCGGAAGGAGCTTTCTACATGGTAGGCACCATTGAAGAAGTGGTGGAAAAAGCCAAGAAAATGAAAGGGGAGTAACTCCATGGCGAAAACCATCCGCCTGGAAGTGGTCAGCCCCGAACGCCTGGTCTTCCAGGAAGACGTGCAAATGGTCATTGCCAGAACGACTGGCGGCGACATTGGCGTGCTTCCCGGTCATGCCCCGCTTTTGGCAGGGCTGGAGATTTGGCCTGTGCGCGTCGTGCGTGAAAGCGGCGAGGTTTCCATTGCCGTTTGCGGCGGTATTATTGAAGTGCTGCCAGAGCGCATCACGCTCTTGGCCCAATGTGCCGAGCTTCCAGAAGAAATTGATTTGGCACGGGCGGAGGCGGCCAAGGAACGGGCTGTCTGCCGGATTCGGGAAACCGGGGCCGACATTGATCATGTGCGTGCTGAGTTGGCTTTAAAACGGGCCAT
>CAZKCR010000071.1:0-9474 GCA_964551055.1 uncultured Anaeromusa sp.
TGACGGTGCTGCAGAACCTGCTCGAAGCGCCGATGACGGTAAAGGGCATGAAACGAGAAGATATTTTGCCGTTGGCGGAAGAACTGCTGAACAAAGTGGGTTTGCTGGTGAAAAAAGACAGCTATCCCTCTAGTTTGTCCGGCGGACAAAAGCAGCGTGTAGCCATCGCCCGGGCTTTGGCAATGCAACCGGACATTATGCTTTTTGACGAGCCTACGTCAGCGCTTGACCCGGAACTTACCGGGGAAGTGCTGAAGGCCATGCGACAGCTGGCGGAGGAGCACATGACCATGGTGGTAGTTACCCACGAAATGGGTTTTGCGCGGGAAGTAGCCAACCGGGTTATTTTTATGGATCAAGGGGAAATCGTGGAAGAAGGCTTGCCGGAGCAAATTTTCCGCGCGCCGCAGCAACAGCGGACGCGGGAGTTTTTGGATAAGATACTGTAGTTTTGTCAGCGAGGAGGTGCGCCATGGCCGGTGAAAAAGAAGGGATTTCTTCGGTAGACCGGGCGTTGGAATTGTTGCTTGTGCTGCAAAATCAAGGCCAGGAAATGGGCGTCACGCAAATTGCAGCAGCCATGGGATTGCATAAAAGCACGGTGCATCGTACGTTGGCCACGTTGGAACAAAAAGGTTTTGTACAACAGAACGTGCAAACCGGAAGGTATTGGCTGGGCTTGAAGCTGTACTCTATCGCCATGACGATGAAAGAAAAATTGCCTATTAATCGTATTGCCCGGCCGTATGCGCAAGAGCTTGCGGACGCCTTTAACGAAGGGGTGCATTTAGCGGTCTTAGACCGCAGCAGTGAAGAATATCCCCGGCAAATTGTCATTGATAAAATCGAGAGTCAAAAAATTCTCAGCCTGACGCCGCCTGTAGGCTCGACAACGCCGGCGCATTGTTCGGCCTTGGGAAAATGCCTCTTGGCCTATGCTGGAGAAGAGTTTTTGAATCGTTTTTTAGAGCAGCCGCTGCCGGCTTTTACCGAAAAGACCATTACGTCTTGGGCTGTGCTGCAAGAGGAATTGGCGGAGATTCGTCGCGACGGCTATGGTACGGATAAAGATGAGCTGGAATGGGGACTTACGTGCATTGCCGCTCCCATCTTAGGGGCTTCCGGGGAAATTGTAGCGGCCATTAGTCTTTCGGGGCCGTCTGCTCGCATCCAGGGTGAGCAGAAAGCCCAAGTTATTGCTGGGGTTCGCCGGACAGCGGCAGCTATTTCCCAAGCGATGCGCTAAGACTAGAAGTTGCTGTTTTGTTTATCTCTTCCACAAAAAGTATTTTGGGGATTGAGATTCTCTGACAGCTCTGCTACAATATAGACAAGTTAATTCTGACAATAAGAAAAGCGTTCTTAGATTGCATTCTAAAAGCGCTTTCTTTTTACAAGAAAAAAGGAACGATGTTCCGATGGGCGGAACAAGGAGGGCGTATGGAACATATTTTAGCGATTAATCCAGGAGCAACATCTACGAAAATTGCCTTATTTCAAGGGGAGACGCTTTGCTTCAAAGAGACCGTAGAACACAAGGAGGAAGACTTAGCGCATTTTGCGACGGTATTTTCTCAGCATGGGTACCGGTTGAAGCTGATTGTGGATATTTTGGAACAAAATGGCTTTTCCTTAGAGCAGCTGCAGGCGGTGGTGGCTCGCGGCGGACTTCTGAAGCCTCTTTTGGGCGGAACTTATGCGGTCAACGAAGCGATGCTGGCAGATTTGCAGCTGGCCCAGCGAGGCGAGCACGCTTCTAATCTTGGCGCGGCTATGGCGCAGGATTTGGCGGAGAAATTGGGCATTCCGGCGTATATCGTTGATCCCGTGTCGGTGGACGAATTGGAACCGGTGGCGCGCATTTCCGGTTTGGCGGAGCTGCCGCGGGTGAGCCTGTCGCATGCACTGAACAGTAAGGCTGTAGGGCGGAAGGTGGCGTCTCTTCTCGGAAAGGAATACGGGGAAGTTCGTTTGATTGTGGCGCATTTGGGTACGGGGGTTTCCGTGTCAGCCCAGCGCTATGGCCGGACGATTGATGTGAATAATGCGATGGATGAAGGACCGTTTTCGCCGGATCGCTGCGGGACGCTGCCAGCCAATCAATTGGTTCGCTTGTGCTATAGCGGGCGTTATAGCGAAGCGGAAATGCGCGCCAAGGTAACCCGCCAAGGCGGTATGTACTCGTACTTGGGGACGAAGGATGTTCGGGATGCCCAGAAGATGGCGGAGGCTGGCGATGCGCAGGCCAAGTTGGTTTTAGAAGCTATGCCTTATCAGGTGGCTAAGGATATTGGCGCTATGGCTGCCGTGTTGGAGGGACAGGTAGACGCCATTGCTCTTACTGGCGGTATTGCTTATTCGGAAACGATCGTGGCAGATATTCGCCGCCGGGTAGAGTTCATTGCGCCAATATATGTGGTGCCCGGCGAGGAAGAACTAGAGTCTCTGGCGCTGGGCGCGTTGCGGGTGCTACGCGGGGAAGAGGAAGCGCGTCGTTACGAATAAAGGCGGCGGTTAAGGAGGGAAAACCATGCTTGAAAACTTTGCTCATGCCTTGGCGGAAGCTAAAAAGTCCGGGGCGCAAACGATAGCAGTGGCGGTGGCGCAGGATAAAGACGTGCTGCAGGCGTTGAAGTTGGCCCAGGACGCAGGCATTGCGGAGGCTATCTTAGTAGGGGACGCTGCGGAAATTAGGCCTATGTTGCAGGAAGTAGGCTTGGCCGCAAGTACAAGGGTTGTCGATGAGAAAGATCCGGCGCAGGCGGCGTTAAAAGCAGTGTCTTTAGTCCGGCAAGGGCAGGCGCAGGTGGTGATGAAAGGCATGCTTAATACCAGCGATTTTCTTAAAGCGGTGCTCCATCCAGAGCAAGGGCTGCGCAGCGGCAGTTTGCTCAGCCATTTAGCAGTCTTTGAAGTGCCCGGAGAAAATCGTCTTTTGTACCATTCTGATGGAGGTATGAATATTGCACCGGATTTGGCGACGAAAAAAGGGATTCTGAAAAACGCGTTAGCCGCGCTGCGGGCGCTGGGTTTAGCGGAACCCAAAGTAGCGGTTCTGACCGCTAATGAACAGGTGCACCCGAAAATGCAGGCTACCGTAGACGCACAAGCCTTGGTGGCAGCGGCTGCGGCGGGAGAATTCTCGCCGTGCGTTATCGAAGGGCCCATTGCCTTGGATGTGGCGCTTAATCCGGAGGCGGCTCATCATAAAGGAATTGCCAGTCGTATTTCCGGTCAAGTGGACTTATTCTTGATGCCTAATATCGAAACCGGCAATGTGCTGGGAAAATCGCTTTTGTATTATGCAGGCGCGCATATGGCGGGCTTGGTGCTAGGCGCTACCCATCCTATTGTGCTGACGTCCCGGGCGGAAACACCGGAAGGAAAGCTGCATTCCATTTGTTTGGCCTGTTTGGCTGCAAGAAAGGGGAATTGACGATGTCGAAAATTGTTGTACTGCCGGAATACTGTAAAAGCTGCGGTTTGTGTATTGAGGCGTGCCCCAAACAGGTTTTGGCTCCAGGCGAAAAAACAAACGCCAAGGGTTACTTTCCTGTAACGCCCGTAAAGCCGGAAGAATGTGTCGGCTGTGGCCTGTGCGCCACGATGTGTCCGGATATTGCAATTGAAATCTATCGGTAGGAGGCGGCAGACATGGAGAAAAGACTCATCAAAGGCAATGAAGCGATAGCGGAAGCGGCCATTCGTTCCGGATGCAAGCTGTTTTTCGGATATCCTATTACGCCTTCCACGGAAATTGTGGAATATTTATCGAAACATTTGCCGGAAGCGGGCGGTTTGGTGCTACAGGGAGAAGACGAGGTGGCATCTATCAATATGTGCTATGGCGCTGCTGCTACGGGAACGCGGGTTATGACGGCTTCTTCCAGCCCCGGCTTCAGCTTGAAGCAGGAAGGTCTTTCCTATTTGGCAGCGACGGAACTGCCTGTGGTTGTGGTTAATATTAACCGTGCCGGCCCTGGTTTGGGCGGTCTGGGGCCTTCGCAGGCCGATTATTTCCAGTGCACTAAAGGGGGCGGCCATGGCGACTATCGCCTGATTGTACTGGCGCCGTCCAAAGGGCAGGAAATGTATGATTTGACGATGGAGGCCTTTGATTTGGCCGATACGTATCGCACGCCGGTTTTGGTGATGGGTGACGGATTTTTAGGGCAGATGATGGAGCCTGTGGCTTGCCATCCGTATCAGCCTAAGGAGTTGCCACCGAAGGATTGGGCGGTCGGCGGTTGCCGGGGCCGGGAAAAACGTAAGCTTGTCAGCTACAGCTTGACGAACGAAGCGGGAGAGGCGAACTGTTTGCGCTGGCAGGAAAAGTTCGCCGCCATTGCGGAGAAGGAGCAGCGCTGGGAAGCCTTTTGCACGGAGGACGCCGATTATTTGATCGTCGGCTATGGAACCTGTGGACGTATTGCCAAAAGTGTCGTGCTGGCGGCGCGTCAGCAGGGCGTAAAGCTGGGACTTATCCGGCCGATTACGCTTTGGCCATTTCCGCAGAAAGCTTTTGACGGCCTCGGTGGTAAGATTAAGGGGATTTTGACGCTGGAACTTAATGCCGGGCAAATGATTGAAGACGTGAAGTTGGCGGTATCTTGCGCCATGCCTGTAGAATTGTATAACCGCCAAGGAGGTATGCTGCCGTCGGAAAACGAAGTGCTGCAGCATTTTATGAACACCTTTGTGCCGGAACTTCGGAAGGAGGCCTAGAGATATGGAGAGAGTATTTGGCAGACCCCAGGGCTTGACGGAGCTGCCCTTTCATTACTGCCCCGGCTGTACGCACGGCATTATTCATCGGCTCATTGGCGAAGTGCTGGAAGAGCTGGATATTGTCGGCGATACCATCGGTGTAGCGCCGGTGGGCTGTGCGGGATTTTCGCTGGACTTTTTTAGCTGCGATTTCGTTGGCGCCGCTCATGGGCGGGCTCAAGCGGTAGCTACCGGTATTAAGCGTTCCAAGCCGGAGCAGATGGTCTTTACGTACCAAGGGGACGGTGATATTGCGGCTATTGGTACGAGCCACGCCATTCATGTCGCGGCGCGGGGAGAAAAGATTACCTCGATCATGGTAAACAATGCTGTGTTCGGTATGACTGGCGGCCAAATGGCCCCGACCACGCTGGACGGACAGATTACGACTACGAGTCCCAAGGGGCGCGATGCGTCTATTGTGGGCGAGCCGATTGATCTGCCTAAAGTAATGGCGGCCCTTTCGGGCGCTGCCTATGTAGCGGCGGTGTCGGTGGATTCGCCGCAGAATATTCGTAAAGCAAAAGAGGCGATTCGCCGGGCGTTTAAAGTGCAGCAGGCGGGTCTTGGTTTTTCTTTCGTCAGTATTTTGTCTACTTGTCCCACTAACTGGGGTCTGTCGCCTAAAGACAGCTTGGAGTGGCTGCGGCAAAACATGCTGCCGGTCTATGAGATGGGCGAGCTGAAAATGGCTGAGGGGGTGGCGGAACTATGATGGATAAAATCTTGCTGGCCGGTTTTGGCGGCCAAGGCGTTATGTTTGTCGGCAAAATTTTGGCGTATGCGGGTATGCTGGACGAGCAGGAAATCTGCTGGATTCCTTCGTACGGTCCGGAAATGCGCGGCGGCACGGCCAACTGTTCGGTTATTATTTCCTCGGATGACATTCATTCGCCGGTGATTGAACAAGCCGATGCAGGCATCGTGCTCAACCAGCCTTCGTATGAAGCTTTTTTGGGACGTATTCGTCCCGGAGGCGCCTTGGTGGTTAACTCGTCCATTATCGATACTTCCGTCAAACGGCGGGAGGATATCGAACTGGTCGAGGTGCCTGCGACCGATTTGGCTCACGATCTGGGCCGACCGGCGCTGGCCAACATGGTGTGCTTGGGGGCGCTATTGTCACGGCTGCAGTTAGTGGATGAAGCGGCGGTGTCCAAGGCGGTCCAAGCGGTAGTAGGGAAGAAAAAACCAGAGATGTTCGACCTCAATATGAAGGCGGTCCAGCAAGGCTTAGCGGGCGTGCATTGAAGGCGGAACGGAACACAGAGTAAGCAGAGTAACAGAGAAAAACCAGAGAGATACAGGGAGTGAACAAGAGAATCGGAGAACCAGAGGGGTCGACAGAGGAAATTGATTTTTTCAGATTCCTCATACGTACCCTCCCGTGACTCCGATTCTCTTGTTCACTATTATTCTACTTTGCGGAATAAAAAAAAGCTCCTGCATAAGCAGGAGCTTTTTGATTGCTCTTAGTAGCGGGGGTTGTTTTTCTGGAAGCAGTCGCGGCAATAAACCGGACGGTCATTGCTCGGACGGAAAGGAACTTGGGTTTCTACGCCACAAGACGCGCAAGTTACGTCGAACATTTCGCGCTGTTGACGGGCACCGCCGCCGAAACCACCACGGTTGTTCTGCTGTTTGCGAGCAGCGCGGCACTCGGGGCAACGGCCAGGCTCATTGGTGAAGCCTTTTTGAGCATAAAATTCTTGCTCGGATGCGGTGAATACGAACTCTACGCCGCAATCGCGGCAAGTCAGGTTTTTGTCTTCCATGTGTGAAGACCTCCTCAAATCAATTACCCTAATAGTTAGCAAATCAATCATTAAGCTTCTCGATTTGAAAGAGGCCATGACGTTTTAACGATCTATTAGTGGGCTACTTAAATATACTATGAGGGAGGAAAAATGTAAAGAATATTTTTGAAGGAAATAAGGAGAATTTTGGTTCTTTGCAAATCAAGCTGAATTTAAAAGTGTTTAAGGCAGTATTTCCGGGATTTTTTCAGTATACCCCAGAATTTTGGATAAGAGAGCCGTGCGTTCCAGTAAGGGAGCGACAATGTTAGTTTCAATATGTTCTCGCGAAAAACGGGTGGATAAGCCGGAAATGCTGATAGCGGCCACGGCGTGACCGTTTTGGTCGAAAATCGGCGCACCGATGCAGCGACCATCTAGCTCGCTTTCACGGTCATCCAGGGCGTAGCCGCAGCGGCGTACCTGGGCCATTTCTTGCAAATATGCTTCCGGTGTAGTCAAAGTGTAAGCGGTGCGTCGTTCCATACCGTGCTTTTCCAAAATTTCTTTAATTTTCATGTCTGGATAATGAATGAGCAGCGCTTTGCCCAGAGCGGTGCAGTGCACGGAATTGGTCGAGCCTAGTTTGGCGACAAGGCGCAAGGCGTGAGGACTTTCTACGGTGTCGATATATAGCACCCGGTGTTGCTCTAAAATGGCGAGATGCACTGTTTCCTTGCTTAATTCGTTTAGATATTCCAAATGCTTGCGGGCCAGCTGCTTGATTTCAAAGTCGCGTTCCGCCCAGCGGCTGAGTGTGAGAAATTGCGTACCTAAGCGATAGTGTCCATTGCTGTCGCAAGAGACGTATTTACGGTCTTCCAGATTGCGCAGCAGTCGATATACAGTGGGTTTGGGGAGCTCTGTTTTTTCCGTCAGTTGACGCAAAGTAATAGGGGTAGGGTGATTGCCGACTGTTTCTAATATTGTCAAAGCACGGTGCAGGGATTGCACCGATAAGCTTCCGCCGCTTGTTGCCATAGTGTTTCACCTCGTGAAATGATCATTTTATAATTCACATGCTAAAGCAATTTTGCTAAAAAAGCAAATTGTAAAAAACGGCGCATTGGCGCGGAATAACAAGGATAAATAAGAGTAATGGTATGAATAAGATAGGATACACATAATGGAATGGTTGTCTCACAATGTGAAAATAATTGCAGCGATAGATAAAACAGTATTGTCAGAGTATTTTTTGAGCAGTATAATGACCTTGAAAAATGATACTGTAATTCGTATCGTGAGACAAAAGGAGGAAATAGAGAATGGAAGTACGTTATAGCGGGCATCCAGAGGATGTGAAACGGTACACAACGGAAGAATTGCGGCAAGAGTTTCTGATTCAAGAGTTGTTTCAGGTCAATGTCTGCAAGATGGTCTACAGTCATGTAGATCGTATGATTACCGGTGGTGTTGTTCCTGTCGCTCCTCAGAAATTGGAAGCGGGAAAAGGCTTGGGCGTAGATTATTTCCTAGAGCGCCGCGAACTGGGTGTTATTAACATCGGCGGCGCAGGCACGGTGACTGTAGACGGTACGGAGTATTCTCTGCAGTTTACGGATGGCCTTTATGTGGGCATGGGTGCGAAGGACGTAGTTTTTACAAGCGACGACGCAAAGAATCCCGCAAAATTCTATTTTACCAGCAGTCCAGCGCACAAAACCTATCCGACTGTCAAAATTGAGCGTAAAGATATTGTGCCGAATCATTTGGGTAGCTTGACGAACTCCAATGATCGCAATATCTACAAATACATTCATCCTCAAGGCGTGCAAAGCTGCCAGTTGGTTATGGGCATGACGGCTCTAGAGCCGGGAAGCATGTGGAACAGCATGCCGTGTCACACCCATGAGCGTCGGATGGAAGTGTATCTGTACTTCCAAGTGCCGGAAGACGCCGTGGTTTTCCACTTCATGGGGCAGCCCACGGAAACACGTCATGTAGTGATGCATAATGAAGAAGCAATTATTTCGCCGAGCTGGTCTATTCATTCCGGCGTTGCCACGCATAATTACACTTTCATCTGGGCCATGGCTGGAGAAAATCAGACCTTTGACGACATGGACGGCGTAGCCATGCAGGATATCCGTTAAGGAATTAAAAAGGAGAGAAGAGAATGAGTATGTTTGATTTGCAGGGAAAAGTAGCGATTGTTACCGGTGCGGTAACTGGTTTGGGACAGGGGATGGCCGTAGGCTTGGCGCAAGCCGGTGCGGACATTGTCAGCGTAGGCATTGGCGATCACAGTGAAACCGAAAGTAAGGTAAAGGCGTTGGGACGCCGTTTCTTGGGAATTGACGCCAATCTGATGAGCATTGAGCCAATCCAGGGCGTAGTGGACAAAGTGGTAGAAACTTTTGGCAAGGTTGACATTTTGGTGAACAATGCCGGTATTATCCGCCGCGCCGACGCGGTGGACTTCACGGAAAAAGACTGGGATGATGTTATGAATATCAACATTAAGACGGTCTTCTTCTTCTCTCAAGCAGTAGCCAAGCAGATGATTAAACAAGGTCATGGCGGAAAGATTATCAGTGTTGCTTCGATGCTTTCTTTCCAAGGCGGCATCCGCGTTCCCTCGTATACTGCCAGTAAAAGCGGTGTAATGGGTGTAACTCGCTTGATGGCTAACGAATGGGCCAAGTACAATATCAACGTCAACGCCATTGCTCCCGGCTATATGGCTACGGCCAACACCGCAGCGCTACGGGCTGACGAAGCGCGCAACGCGGAAATCGTAGGACGCATTCCGGCAGGACGCTGGGGCACGCCGGAAGATCTCGCCGGTCCGGTAGTATTCTTGGCTTCGGAGGCCTCTGACTATGTAAGCGGCTACACCGTAGCGGTTGACGGTGGCTGGCTGGCACGGTAAAACTAAACTAAAAAAGCCGCGCAAGCGGCTTTTTTACTG
>CAZKCR010000072.1:0-9385 GCA_964551055.1 uncultured Anaeromusa sp.
AAAAGGGCTTTCTTTAAGTGGCCCATATTCTCAAATAATTATAATATATACCTTCAAGGTTGTCTAACTGTTTTTCCTGCTGCAAACATGCCAAACAAAGCGAGGTAACGCTAGCATCCTCAAGCAACGGCTGGGTTGGCATAAAAGGCGATACAACCATTCTAATCCCGCTCGCTGCATCCACTGCGGCGCCCTGGTTACTTGCCCTGCCATAACATCAAAAGTTCCTCCTACGCCCATGGCTACAGGCACGCGTAACTGCGCAGCATAGCGTCGCAGCCATTTTTCCTGCCGAGGCACTCCTAAAGCCACAAAAAGAATATTGGCGCCGGAGGCATTAATTTCTTCGATCAGCGCCGCTTCGTCCTTTTCCTTAAAAAATCCATCCCTGCAACCGAGAATGCGCAGGGTTGGATGCGCTTTTATGGCGCTGGCAGCAGCCGCTTCGGCTACTCCCGGAGCCGCGCCAAGAAAAAAGAAGCCATATTGCTGTTTTACACCGTCAGCTAAGAGCCGCTGCGCTAAATCAAAGCCAGCCACCCTCTCTTTCAAAGGAGTATTATAATGCTTGGCAGCCCAAACCACGCCAGCTCCGTCCGGCACCACCAACGCGGCGGAGCAAAGAATTTCCTTTAATTCCGGATCGTCTTGAGCCTGTATGATCATTTCCGCATTGGCGGTAGCTACCAAGTGCAAGGAATCTTTCTCTTCTGTAAACTGTTGCACCTGTTTAGCCGCTTGCTCCATGTCCAAACGGTCAATGGGAATATCCAAAATGGAAATACAATTTCGTTCTTGCTTCATAGCATCCTCGTAGTTTCAAAAATTCGTATTTATTTTACCATAAAGCCAGAACTACGTCCAACTACGAAAAAAGGGCGTTTACTCGGAATCTGCATGAAAGCCAGCAGCGTCAACCCATCCCAGTATATCCGGGCGCGAAACTGACTGCTCTTCCCCCAACACAAAGGCTGCAGAAAGCATATGTTTAGCTGCTGCCATTTTTTCAGCGGAATCGGCATATAATGTGGCAAGCTTCTGCCCTTTCTGTACGAAAGAACCCTGCTCGCACGCCAGAACAAGGCCTGCGGCCAGATCCAGCGGTTCTCCTTTATAACGGCGTCCAGCCCCTAAGGCTACAGACGCTTCGCCAATGATTCTAGCTTGAACTTGCTGTACATAACCTGATAATGGACTAAGCAAGTCTTCTTTTAAGACGGCCTGGGGCAGCAGTGCTGGAGTGGTAACAATGTCTGCGCCGCCTTGGGAGAGGATCCACTGGCGAAAGCATTCCAACGCCTTACCTGAATCAAGCAAAGCCAAAAGTTTTACATTTGCCTTTTCCTGCGTTGACGCCAGTCCTGCCAAACAAAGCGCCTCCGCTGCCAAGCGCAGACATACTTGCCGCAATCGCAGCGGCCCGTAACCGCGTAAAATTTCAATGGCTTCCGCTACTTCTAATGCATTGCCGACTGCCGAGCCCAGTGGCTGCTCCATAGAGGTCAGAACGGCTTTCACATTGCGCCCCGCGCCTAAACCGATGGCTACCATATAGCGCGCCAGCTCAACCGCGGCTTCTTTGGTTTGCATGAATGCTCCCTGGCCTACTTTTACATCCAGTAAAATGTGTTCAGCGCCAGCGGCCAATTTTTTACTCATAACCGAAGCGGCAATAAGAGGCAGGCTGTCTACAGTAGCCGTAACATCCCGCAGGGCGTACATTTTTCCATCCGCCGGTGCAATAGAAGCGCTTTGAGCAGTTAACGCCAGCCCTTGCTTTTGCAAAAGCGCCAGAAACTGTTCTTCTTGTAAAGTAGCGCTAAAACCGGGAATGGATTCCAATTTATCGATGGTGCCGCCGGTAAAGCCAAGCCCTCTGCCGGACATTTTCGCCACGCCCGCGCCGGCGGCGGCCAAAAGGGGCGCTAGCACCAGCGTAGTCGTATCCGCTACGCCGCCGGTGCTGTGCTTATCTACCAGCGGTCTGCCTGCGCCGTTCAATTGCAAACATGCGCCAGAGCGCATCATCGCCAAAGTGAGCGCTTTCGTTTCTTCAAAGGTCATCCCTCGCCAACAGACAGCCATCAGCCAGGCGGACATTTGATAGTCAGGAAGGCGGTCATTCGTATAGTTTTCCACCAGCCATTGCAACTCTTCCTCTGTATGCGCCCGGCCTGTTTTTTTGTCAGTAATCAATTGCGTTATTGATTTCATGCAGGATATCTCCCTTGCAGCAAGTTGAGAAAACTAATTCCTGTTTCTAACGGCTCCAAACGGAAATTCTCTAGAATGGTAGCTGACACATCCGCAAAAGTGTTGCGGATTCCGAGAGAAGTTCCGATCCGTTGAGAAGAGTACGCCAGAAGAGGCACATACTCGCGCGTGTGATCGGTGCCGGGATACAGCGGATCGCAGCCATGGTCCGCCGTAAGCAACAGTAAATCATCCCCGGCAAGCTGCGGCAAAAGTTCCGCTAAGCGATGATCCAGTGCTTCCAGCGCTTCCGCATAGCCTTTAGCGTCATTGCGATGGCCGTAGAGCATGTCAAAATCAACTAAATTGAGAACCGTTACGCCGCTCCAAGAATGATCGCAAAGCCAAGTTTGCAATTTTTTCAGGCCATCCTCGTTATTTAGCGTACCTTCGGCATGGCTGAAGACTTGGCCAGCGTAAATATCGCCAATTTTCCCCAAGGCCACCGTCGTTAAATCGGCTGCCGTCAAGCGGCTAAATAGATTCGGCTGCGGCATCGGCAGACTGTAGTCATGTCGGTGAGGCGTACGAGAAAACTGTCCGGGAGTCCCAATAAAAGGTCTGGCAATGACCCGCCCTACAGCATGGCTGCCTGTCAAAATCTCTTGGCGCGCTAGTTTGCACCATTCATATAGCTGTTCCAGCGGCACTATGTCTTCGTGCGCTGCAATCTGGAACACGCTGTCCGCGGAGGTATACACGATCGGAAAGCCGGTGCGCAAATGCTCTTCTCCCAATTCTTCGATGATTACCGTACCGGAAGCAGCTTTGTTTCCTAAAATACCGCGGCCAATACGTCGGCAGAAGGATGCGGTAATTTCTTCAGGAAATCCATGCGGGTATACCGGGAACGCCTGCATTACAGGAGCGCCAGCCAATTCCCAGTGGCCGCTTGTAGTGTCTTTATTGACGGAGAGTTCGGCCATTTTTCCGTAGGATGCCAGAGGATGATCGCAAGGCGGGATTCCCGGCAACTTGTCAATGAGGCCTAAGCCTAGCCGTTGCAATTGCGGCAAATGCAGTCCTCGCGCCGCTGATGCGATATGTCCTAATGTATGGGCTCCTTCATCGCCGTAATGCTGCGCATCAGGAAGCGCGCCAATGCCGACGCTGTCAAGCACTACTAAAAATACGCGTTTAAACATGTGCGTTTTCCTCCTTAGGTCATAAAATAGAACAGAGCCATTGCAAACTGGCAACCAGTCTGGTCCGGCCCTGCCCATTTGTATTTCTCCTAGAAATTTCTTTAAGCCCGCGGGTGGGCCTTATCATATACTTCTTTAAGACGGTTTTTAGTTACGTGCGTATAAATTTGCGTGGTAGAGATATCCGCATGCCCCAGCATTTCCTGAACCGAGCGCAAATCGGCGCCATTTTCCAACAAGTGAGTAGCAAAAGAATGACGCAGCGTATGGGGCGTGATTTTTTGCTCAATATGGGCTTCCGAAGCGTACTTTTTAATGATTTTCCAAAAACCTTGCCGCGTAAGACGTCGGCCATGGTGGTTAACAAACATGGCCTCTTCCTGTTTGCTGCGCACCAAGGTCGTGCGGCCTTTACGCAAATATTGGGCTACGCATTTGGAAGCGATAGAGCCTAGCGGCACAACACGCTCTTTGGCGCCTCGGCCAAAGCATTTAATATAGCCAAGTTCCAAATTTACATCGTTTACATTGATTGTTATCAATTCGGATACACGAATGCCTGTGGCGTAAAGCAGCTCCAACATAGCTTTGTCGCGTAAACCAGCAGGCAGATTGATATTAGGCTGTTTTAACAACAATTCTACTTGTTGCACGCTGAGTACCTGAGGCAGTTTCTTTTCCAATTTGGGCGACTCAATTTTAGATGCCGGGTCCACATCTAGATACTGTTCCTTCAGCAGATATTGGTAAAAGGATTTGAGTGCAGCTAAATTACGAGAAATCGTGGAAACAGCTTTCCCCTGTTTTTTGAGTTCATCCAAATAGGTGCGGATAATCTCGTTTGTGGAGCCAGTGGCGAAGGTAAGCTGGTTGGATTCTAAATACTGTTGAAAGTACCGTAAATCTCTACCATAAGATTCCAACGTGTTTTGGGCTAACCCTCGTTCGCTCGCTAAATACGAAATGAACTGCTGCACATAATTCTCCATTGCCACCACCCTTTTCGCATTATTCTGCTGAGCCGCTTTTGGTTAAAAATCATAAAAGCTATAATATTATGTATATTCTCTGTTTGTAAGAAAAATCCTTTTACATAATTCTAAATTTATGATAAATGTACGCGACCATAACAGCCGCCGCCTCCTTGGGCGACCGTTATTTCCCGTTGCAGCACTTGCCAAAGATTTTTAGCCTTTCGTTCCCCTAAAACAGCAGTCAGCTCTGTTAGGCTGGATTCGTGACATACCTTCATTTCACTGCCAAAAGCCTGAAGCAGCTGCGTTTTTGCTTTCGGACCCAAGCCAGGTACAAAGGAAAGCGGGATCTGGTGCCAATATGGCGGACGATGTTCCGGATGATGAGGCTTCTCCCAATCAGCAATCGCTTGAATGCGTTCCCAGACGCCGCTGGTGCTGCGTTGGCTGCCGCAAGCGCTGCAACAGTTACGGCCTGTATCCCAGAGGACGCCGCATTGGGTGCAAACGGTGCGATAGTATTTACCCAGACGAGGATCCAATCCATAGTTGGCTAGAATTTTATTTTCTCCTTGACGGCGCAAGGCTTGGCGAAAACACGTAAAATCGATTTGAGTCAAAGAAAAAACATTATATTCTCTGGCGATTTTGTCCAGAGAATGCGCGTCAGAATTACTTAAAAACGAGTAGCCGCTCAGTTCTTGCAGGCAATCCGCTAAAAAAGTGTCAGAACTCAAACCTAGTTCGATGGCGTCCAACCAAGCAAGTTGCTTTTCCGGCAACATCTGTGTCAGACGATTGGTGCAACAGCCGAAAAGACTTTTATGAGGCGTAAAAACATGGGCGGGGATGACTATAGGTTCTAGGGGATGCGTCAACTCTAGAAGCTGCGCTAAAGAAAGGTGCGCATTCTGAGAGCTAAGATAAAGATTGCGTATATGAGAAGTCAACAATTTACGCAGTTGTCTGATTTCCTCTAGGCTTGGTAAAAATAAAAGTGTATGCGCCAGAGAGCCGTCCGCTTCGGCCGTTTCAATTTCGGCACCCGGCAACAGCGTCAATGCGTCTTCATATCGATAGCCGCCTCCTGGGAGTAAACGCAGACGGCCTTCGTTCAACAACTGCTGCCAATCGGCATCCACCCAGGGACTGAGCACATCAACAATGCCGATTAGTTGTAGTCCTTTACGCTGGGCGGCCTCTTCTAAAATGTTTTCACTTGTAAGGTTCTTGGAGGTAGGGATTTTTACCCAGCGCCCTTGCGCCTTGCCTACATGAATATGCAAGTCCCCATAAACGGGATTCATAGACTTCCTCCGTTAGCTCCATGAAGCAGCAGCGACACGATGGTTTTGGCGTCTTCAATTTCACCGGAATGAATCATTTGTCGTATTTCTTCCGGGGTGAACACCTGCACCTGCAAGAATTCATCATCATCCGGCTGAAGCTGGCTTGGCTGTAATTGGCTGGCTTCATAGAGATGAATCACTTCATCTGTAAACCCAGGTGCCGTGCAAATTGTAGAAAGATGCTTGATAACTTCCGCCTTATAGCCAGCTTCTTCCTGAAGTTCACGCAACACGCATTCCTGGGGATCTTCCCCTGGTTCCAGCTTACCTGCCGGAATTTCCAGCGTTTCCCGTCCTAAAGGATAACGGAACTGTCTTACCAGCACGATGCGCCCGTCCGGTAATACCGGCACAACCGCGGCCGCCCCGGGATGACGCACCAATTCACGCGTAGCTTCCCTGCCATCAGGCAAACGCACGTCATCTACTTGCACATGCAGCATACGCCCGGTAAAAACACTTTTGGAAGTAATTTTCTCTTCCTTTAAATTCATTAATACAACCTCTTTTCTTGAATCATCACTACTAAAATGGTTTTTTCTTTCTTATTCCCAAAGGAGTTAGTGCTTCAATGAACATTCCGTTTAAAATGAGAAATTTTTTATCAAAAATCTCAAATTTCCATCCAAGGATAGCGTGTCTGCGGTTCCAAGACGAAAACGCGGTGCGCCAGCGCAGCTGCTTTTTCCGCAAGCCATTGGGGCACAACTACCATGCGCAAAGGCAATGATAATTCCTGAGCGGCTTTTTCGACAATAGCAATGCCCTCTTCCACTTCCGCCCAGGTTGTTTCCGCGCCTAAATTGGTATTACAGACTAAGCCGCTGAGCTGTAGTTTGGCAACGTTCGTAATTTCCTGGGAGCGCTGACAGATTTCTGCCACAGATTGTGTAAAAGGGCGACGCGTATTGATGATCATCCACGCCTCATAACCCTGCTGCTCCAGCATCTTTTGATATTGTCCCAAGGCGATAGCCGCATCGCCACCACCTACATCGACCACCACTTGGTATGACGCATCAGCGGCTACACGTTGAAATTGCGGCGGCAGAATCGGCAAATCACTGTGAGCAAAACGCGCTTCCGGGGCTACCAATTCAATCTCTTTTTGCATCAGCCACTGTTGGCTTTCACGGGTGCGAAAATACGGCTTTATTACATCCAAATCGACTACTGCCGTTTTCAAGCCCTGCTCGCGCAGCCAGGCACTGTAGTTTAGAGCCAGCTCGGTTTTACCGCTGCCAAACTCTCCAATGAAAATACGAATGCGTTGCTCTTCTTGCATCGGTTTTCCCCCTCTATCTTGCTTTTAAGAAAATTTTTCTCTATCAAATTATAAAGGTTCTTCCTATTGAAAGAAGCTCCTGCATAGCGCAGGAGCTGTAGATGCTTATTTTTCATCATGTTGCTGATACTGCTCCAGCAAGCGAGCTGTCGCGGAAAGAAGTTCCGGCGTTACCGCATCGCCATAGAACATGCGAGCCAGTTCATTTACGCGTTCAAATTCTTCCAAGCGGACCGGCCTCGTTTGCGTACGCCCTTCCACCGTTTCTTTCACCAGGTGAATGTGACGGGCAGCAACGAGAGCCAATTGCGGCAAATGGGTAATGCACAGCACTTGTTTGTTTTGAGCAATAGCGGCAATCTTGTCCGCCACTTGCTGAGCCGCTCGACCGCCAAGACCGCTGTCGATTTCATCAAAAATCATAGTTGGCGTACCGCCACAAGCGGCGCAGACCGATTTAATGGCAAGGGCTAATCGAGAAAGTTCGCCGCCGGAAGCAATTTTTTGTAATGCTTTAGGAGCTTCTCCCGTATTGGCCGAAAACAACAGTTCCACGCGATTACAACCATCCGGTCCCAAGTCTGACGTTTCGTCAATGGCAAATTGCAAGGATGGCGTCATGCCGAGATCTCGCAAATGAGCCTCTAAGTTTTCTTCCAGCCCGGAAGCAGTCCGGCTTCGCAGAGTGTGTAACCGGCGCGCTTGCGTCCAAGCCTCTTCCTGTGCCGCTTCGCATTCCCGGCTTAACTCCGCTAAGCGATTTTCACCAGAAAGCAAGGCGTCCAATTCCTCTTGCGCTTGAACAGCATAGTTCAAGACGTCTTCTAATTCCGGACCGTATTTGCGCTTGAGCTTTTGCAGCAATGATAAGCGTTCTTGTATTTTGGCCAGCTTTTGCGGATTGTATTCTATTTCTTCTAGACGCTCGCGCAATACAGAAGAAACATCTTCCAATTGGTATAGAAAATCATCTATTATTTTGCATTGTTCTTGGCAATCATCGAAACGATTGATTTGCTCCAATTCTTGCCGTGTCTTATGCAGCAGAGCCAAGGCTCCTGGCGTCTCTTCGTCGTTTCCGTTCAATTGTAAAACGGCTCGTTCCAAAGAAGCCGTCAATTTTTCCGCATTGGCAAGGCGTTTTTCCTGTTGCGCCAATTCTTGATCTTCGTCTTTTTGCAGCGCAGCCTGGCTGATTTCTTGAAGCTGCCAGCGCAAGAGATCCAGACGCTGTTCCCGTTCTTGCTCTTGAGCTTCCAGCTTTCTTTTTTCTGCAGCCATACTGGTCCAACGGCTGTATAATTGCCGGTAGGACGCAAGAATCGGCGCAATTTCCGGTGTGAATGAATCCAGGAGAGATAATTGAAACACCGGATCAAGAACCGTTTGATTTTCATGCTGTCCGTGCATATCCGCCAACAATAAGCCTAACTGACGCAATACGGCTAAGGGAACTTGACAGCCGTTAATTAAAGAGCGGCTTTTACCGGAAGTACTGTAGCGCCGGACAAGAATAAGCTCTTCTTCATCATGAGGAATTTCCTGTTCTTTTAGCAGGGATTCCACATCATCTCCCCATGGGTGAGAAAAAACGGCTTCTACGCGAAATGCTTCGGCTCCTTGACGCACCCATTCCAAAGAGGCTCTGCCTCCTAAAACAGCATTCAAGGCATCAATTAAGATGGATTTACCGGCGCCAGTTTCGCCTGTAAGTACATTAAAGCCGGTAGTGAAAGAAAGAGAAGCCTGTTCAATAATAGCAAACTGAGTAACTCCTAAACGTTTTAACATGGTTAGACACCTCTAGAGAAGTCCTCGGAAACGATCAGCTACCGTTGGCGCCGCTTGCGCGGGTTTAACCACTACTAAAATATTGTCATCGCCAGCTACAGTACCGATAACTTCCGGCCACTTGGCATGATCGATGGTGGCGGCTACCGCTTGTCCGCCTCCTGGTAAGGTTTTTAAGACAATAATATTTTCGCTGTAATCAATCGCTACTACGGAATCGCGGAACATGCGCTCCATGCGGGATTGAGAAAAAAGCAAGCTTTGTTCCATAGGGTAAGCATAGCGATAACGGCCATCGCCAGTGGGGACTTTAATAAGGCGCAGTTCCTTAATATCCCGCGATACCGTAGCCTGCGTTACTTCGATGCCATGGCTGCGCAGAGACTCCGCCAGCTCCTCTTGGGTTTCGATTACTTGTTGTTCGACGATCTCCTTGATTTTCGCATGACGTAATATTTTCACTGCCCTTGCACCTCTTTCTCCATCTTTAAAAAGCCCTAATAATCACAACTAACGTTCTTTGCTTATAGTGTACCTTATAAATGAATATTTATCCAGAAAAAGAGCGCGGCAGTGGTGATTTATTCA
>CAZKCR010000073.1:0-9273 GCA_964551055.1 uncultured Anaeromusa sp.
GATAAATTTTGTCTTTTTGCTTCGTTGCATGTCGCTTCAATACTGCTCACCAGAGGAACTGATGACCGCTTTTGCAGTTCATCAAAAACAAGATGTGGCGTATTGCCAGTTAAAGCTATAAAATCCACACCACTCGCAATCAAATTATGGATTGCTTTCATCAGATAATTAGTCAGTTCTTCGTATTTGCCTTTTCCACACAGATCAAGGACTTCAAACACATTAATACTTTCAATTGTCAAATTAGGGAAAACTTTTTCTCCAGCCTTTTTTTGTACTCCATATACAATTCCACGATAATAAGGAATTGTAGACTCTGGTCCAGTTCCACCAATTAAGCCTACTTTTTTCATAGGAATCTCCTCCTGGTTAGTATTTATGTCCAAATATTTTTCTTTTCTCTCCAGCATGCTCTACTTCAATTTATATTTATTCCGAGGCCTGCCTATTTTGCCATAATCATTTACTAATACCAGCTTGTCTAATGCGATTAAGTGCTGTAAATACCTCACTGTAGTTTGATATGCCAGCCCAACCCCTTGAACCACATCTTCAACAAAAAACCATTCACCCGCATCCTGAGCATATTCTAGAATCATTGCTAAGGTTGCATCATTAATCCCCTTAGTAACAACCGCTCGTCCCTGCGCTTCTCTCTGTTTTTCCGCCAGTTTCAAATGGACATTAATGCGGGCAACAAGATCGGGAACGCGGATCGGCTTAGTAGCAAAATCACTAGCCCCTGCAGCTAAAAATTTATCTGCAATTTCTTGTCTTTCATCAACCGTTAAAACGATAATTGGAACCCGGTAATCAACGGTTCTCATTTTTTGCAAGGTAATAACACCATTTTGCTGAGGCATATGATAATCCATAAGTACGATATCCGGCTTCAACGCCTTAAGCCGATTCACTGCCATACTACTATTATTCTCCGTGTAAACCTTCCACCCAACCGCATTGCCTATAGCTTCCAAGGTATAAAGAATATCTTTTTCATCATCAACCGCCAAAATAACAGGCTTTTTACTCATACTCTTTCACCTCCGGCAATAGCATAACAACTTTAGCTCCGCCGCCACTGTTGTTGCTAATTTCAACAAAACCACTATGTTTTTCAATAATGTCCCGAACAAATGGCAACCCCAGCCCCGAAGAATTTTTAACGGAATAGCCAGCCTTCCAAACATTCTCTTTGAAATCTCCAATAAACCCTTGCCCGTTATCTACAATGGTAACGGTGACAAACTCGTTCTTTTGTTCAACCGTTATGCCAATACGCCCATGCTCCAAGTCAACTGCGGCCATTGCATTCTCCAAAACATTGATAATAGCCCGCGCAACTTTGATTTTGTTTACCCGCACATATAGCCCGTCCATTGTCACAAATTCGAACTTGGAAAGCTTAGCTAACGCAGGCACATGCGCTAATGAATATTCCACTAATTCATTGACAGGAATGACTTGCCTGGAGTCATCTTTAAGCAGTTCATCAATCATGATACTCATTTTATCAACTAGGCTGCTGATATAGCTTGCATGCTTTTTTATTTCCCCATGTTCTTGCGATATAGCTATAACGCCAGCAAGGCCCTGTATGCTCGTAAGAGGCGTCTTTAGATCGTGAACAAGCGATTGCATTTCTCTAAAAGCTCGATTTTCCATTGCCTGCAAGGCGATTTGATTGCTTAGATGTTCATACTCCAACTCTTGTTCTATGGCCTTAATTTCTAACGTATACACATTGAGTAATCGAGCTAGAATAAATGCATTGGATACAAGAATTACAAATAGAGAAAGTCCAATAACATTAAAAAGATCGGTTACATTATTAAGATCAGCAATTTGTTTTACATACAGCGAAAGTACGCCGCCGCCAAAGCGGTATGGAGTCAGCATAGGGACAATATCAAGCCACTCTACGCCAAATAACAACAGTGCCACTACCATAAGTTTATGAACGACATTTCTCGCTAAATTTTTCATTCTGCTTACAATTAAAATAACCAAAGTCATAGTAATGGCCGGTACTCCAAAATCATAAGCAACCCCATGAAAAAGATAAACGCCTTGATAAATTCCGGGTACAATTATCAAAACAGCCAATAACAGCCAATTTTTCTGGACTTTTGAAAAAACTCCCAATCCTTCAGCCAGAAGAAGTACGCCTATATAAATAGGCATGGACCGAATGGTATTCATTGCCACTAGACGTACTGCCGCTAACAGCAAATTTTCAACACTTCCGGTTGTAATGCTTTTTTCGGCTAGTTCAATTACTCCGAAGAATTCTGTTTGTACAATCCAAGGCGCCATCAAACCACCCAAAATACATATCACGCCTAAGCCAAGCATCGCTTTATTTTTATTCCATATGCGCATCACTGCCACCATGCCTTTTTCCTGCCATAGTACAAAAGCGCTACCATCCCCGTCAGCCAAATGCTAATCATCACCTTCAGCCAGACTGGAACCGCCATCTTTCGTAATGCTTTATTCTCCAGGCTTGCACTATCGTGGATATTATATTCCACAGCAAGTCTATGAATATTAATTAAATGGATCACGGGTCGATTGGAATTAATAAAAACAGCCGCCAAACCATTATTTCTTGCCAGATCCGGTCGATAGCTTAGCATCAGTCCTTGACGTAAAGAGTTTTCATGTCCATGTTCTCCAAAAATAACATGACTTCCTCCGACATTAATCAATACCGAAGGCAAGACTCCCCCGTTGGCGGTTCGGTATAAATCAATTCGTTTATTGATTGCCTCTTGCAAAGAGTGGCTTTCCAAAAACGGAACCCCCGCCCTCTTTATAGCTTGCTCTATTTGCTGCACACCTTCTTCAGAAAGCCCTCTGCCTTGATCGCTACTGCCGCCAATGCTCACCGCACTAGACTTCCACGGCCAAATCCCTGCAGCAAGCACGGTCCGTTCCATGTCCAGCCACGTATACTCTGGCCGGTTGGCTCCCCACGTGGAAGCTCCTACTGAGCTTATAATAATCGGCTTAGCTCCCATACAATCAACCGCTGCTATCGCAGCGATATTCAACGCCGGAAAAGATCCCGACATAGTAACAGCAACCACATCCCCTTTATGAACGCCAGCCTCAACAAGCATATCGATAATTACTGCCGCAAAGGCAGGATTCGTTGATAAAACCTTTGCGTCGTGCGCTCCCAAGGTGGTGGTAATTGATGTATATTCTTCTCCAAGCAGCCGCTCGCCAATGGCTTCCTGCGCCGCCTTAGCTTTAGCCATGGCTTGTGATTTGACTTCATACTGATCACTGTTTTTCAAGTATGTATTTTGATAGCAAAAAGAAAAAAACAATAGGTTTATAACCGCTAAGCAACTTATAAACTTTGCTTTTGTCACCCCCAAAGCCACCCTTCTCCTGTCATTACAATAAGTTGTGTAAATACAACAGCAATTGTCAGCCATAAAACAGTCATCCCAACGCCCTGCCTGGAAAAGTCTCTGGCAATAAGCCCTGGAATCAAATAACCAATCACCAAAATGCCCCACTCATATAAAGATGTACGCATAAATAGCCAGGCCCCTATTTGAGCAACCAAAATCCCCGTAAGCAGGTAAACAGCAAAGGCTCTGCGCCCATATAACAATGTATGTGATTTAACGAATTCAACAATTCCGTACGTCAGTAAAGCGGCAACCAACGTTCCCAGTATCCATTGAGGATGAATTATAAACATAGCTAAATAGCCAGCAACAACAATTCCGCCGGGTGAAAATCCGGTTATTTCGGTTAGAGCCAATGAAACCGCAATGCCAACGAACAAAAAAAGATGCATCTGACTATCCTCCGTTCATCTGCGACACAAATTGACTGGATAGGCCCTTTACATTTCCAGCTGCAAAAACAGTGACATCGTGAATTGACAAGCTATTAATTACCAACAATAAATCCTCAAATACAGGATTTGATTTTAACAAGAAAATCTGATTTGCATCGACCCCTTGTTTCACTAACATCGCTTTAGCCCCTGCAGTATCACCCGCCAAAATAAAACATCCGATGTTCATCCGGCTAAAAAGCTTGCCAAGCTGAAGGGTACGGTATTCACGATCTTTGCGGCAATTCAAAAATACGATCACTGATTCGTCTTCTTTTACAAAGTTATCCCACAATAATTTTGTCGACTCTGGGTCGTTGGCCGCTAACGCATTAATAAACTTCGCTTTTCCATTTTTCATCGCAACGATATTTACTTTTAGATTGCCTGCATCCGGAGTTGCCAACCGCATACCTTCAATAGCCGTTTTTCTTTCCACACCCGCAAGTTCACATACTTTTAATGCCAAGGCAACATTAGCAGAAATCACTTCGTAGTTAAAGCCTTGCAACAGACTGTTATCCAGATCTCCTTCTGACGCAGTAACTCGTCTATCTTCCTTACAATATTTTTCTAGTAACCGTTCCGCCTCCGGAGTAGTTACCAACATGCCTGAAGCAGGCACTGTATTACTAAGAGCACGAGCAATCGCCTCGATACTATTGCCCATGACGTCTTCATGATCCATTCTAATGTTAGTAATTACGCCTATGGTAGACTTGATTAGCTTTTCCTCACAAAACTTTTGTAATTCCGGATTGAGGGCCATGCATTCAACAACTAATGCCGTAGCGCCTACTTTAACTGCGGTTTCTACGACTTTAATATTTTCGCGCACATTGGCAGGCCCGCGTCTTACTATTTTTTCTTCATTGCCATCCGGATATATAATTTTAGCTTCTGTTCCCGTAGTTTTAGCTAATACACAATGTCCTCCGGCTCGCAATCCCGCCGCAATCAAGCGCGTTACGCTTGATTTACCTCTTGTTCCATTGACATGGATGCGAAGAGGAATCGCATTTACATTCTCTTGATGACGCCTCGCTTCAACATATAAATATAAAACCAAAAAAACGACTACAGTACTGTATAACGCAATATAGCCCATTGCAGACTATCACCTTTCACTACAGCTAAATTTTTATAATCACTTTTCAATAACCCCTTGGCTAGATATCAAAAATTTTGCAATCTGAAAACTATATTCCACCCGATCATCCAATGCTTGTTTATCGCTAGTTTCCACAGTAAACGCCGGCACCTTTAAATACGAATTGGCATAATGAGCCGTGCTGCCGACAATGGGATTAGCCAGTACAGAAAATCGCTTATACGGCTCCTTGATTTTCTGATTGATGGCCTCAACTGCATCCATGGCTAATAATACACTGGTATCGTCCTTGCCGGGAAGTATGGTCTCGCCTACCGATTTAGAATCCAAAGCATTAAACGCATAGCCTTCATGCAAATCCACAACCATACTAACTTTATATTGCTTCATTAGCTGAACAATAGCAAAGCTAATTTTCTCCGCCTGCGTACCATCTTGCTTTCCTGGATAAGCACGATTTATATCTCCAACTTCTGGCAATGTCCTAACATTCGCTGCTAATGCGGTGGCATTCGCTCTAGGAACAACAATTAGCGTTCCTTTTAGTACCGGTATTTCACAGAACTTTTGAGCTGCCAAGGATCCTGCCGGCTCATTTCCGTGCACACCGCCAACAATCATTACCGCCGGGCCTGGCTTGGAAGACTCATAAACATAGGCGTTCGTAACATATGGAGTCTCTGGAAGAATAGGGATAACCCGCATAGTGGTAACAGCCGCATTCGGCTGGGTATTGCCGCTGCCTGACTCCTTCGCATCATGAAAATTTTTCGCGCAGCCATTTATCGTAAAAAGCAGCACAGCCAAGAGTAAAAAAGAGATAGCTTTCTTTTTCATGCACAGTTTCTCCTTTCAAAAAAAAGTTGGAAAAAGGCAGAAGAATCTGCCGCATAAACGGTTTATGCGGCAGATTCTTTTTTATAAATAAAAGCCAATTCCCTTGTTTAACAATTCCTGGTATGTCGGTAAATTAGTAAACTGAATGTGCTGCGGCATCTTTTGGTTATATACGTTTACGATCTCAGTAATACCAGCTAAATGCCTGGCAACCCGTTCTTCAATAGGATGTCCTTCGGCAGTAAACGGAACAAATAACCGCCCAATCTTTGCCGCTTGAACATATAATGCATCCTTACCATTTATAATACTATCACTGCTGACTTCGCCTCTTAAACGACCTTGCGAAGGATTTGCCGTTTCCATAAGAACCGCCAAAGTCTCCGTTGCATCGCCCCACTCACGATGAGAAAGACCGTGTAAGTTTTTAGGAGACGGTTCAATCCTCATCTCCACGCCATCCAGTTGTAAATTCATAGCCGCTTCAGCCACAATACCCATTGCATTCTCATGGGCTACCATAGCATTAATTACAGGATATTCTGGAGAAGATTCATGTAAATCAATGGCTATATTAACATGTTCCTGTTTTATTATTTGCGTAATGGCATAAGCAACTTTCTCAGTCAGATTTCCATCTGGACGCCCCGGATACGCACGATTGAGATTCCGAGTATCACTGCCAGCCAAGGTTTGCCCTGAACCTGCGTGCACATAAATATCCGGGTCCGGCCATTGGTCAATAGGATTCGTAGCTCGCGAACCATAACGGAAGGTTCTTTCTCCACTCTTTGCTTGCAGTTGAAGATACGCAGGCGTCCCTTCCATATGGTCGGAATGACTAAATGCGCTATTATTGGCTCGCGGAATAACAATCATTCTGCCTTCAGTGGGTTTCGCATTTTCAATCATCAAAATCGCGCCCAAATATCCTGACGGCTCATTAGGATGCGTGCCGCCTAATACCATGATGGTTCCGCCAGGTTTCCCACTATCCAATACGTATACTTCCGTATTACCAGCCGTACCGGCAAGACCTGCAAAGTAGTCACTTAATTGCTTAACTTCAGTTACGCCAGGACCCCTATTAATTACTTCTGGATTTCTTCTATTAGTAAATTGAGGAATAACAATGGCAATAACAATTCCAACAATAACAAGCAATAATCCAGCAGTCTTATATGAACCTTTCATCATTACCCCTCCTCACACGACCATCATCAGGCGTAAAATAAACGGTATTAATGTCATCGCGGCCATAATTTGCACTTTAACGTCTTTTTGAGTAAATAATTCCCAAACTAACAAGACGGATATAATCGCTATAATCAGTTGATAAACCAACTTCATCATGAGTATTTTCCTCCTACAAAACAATTTTGGCAATCGGTTCAGCAAACTGTATAATAAGCAAACCAATGATTATAGCTGCAATTACGGGCGCTAAGCACGGACGAATAATATTCATATAATTACTTTCGCCTATAATTTGAGCCGTAACAACAGGCGTCAAGGCCACAGGCGGCGTAAAGCTTCCCATACCGGTAATCAAAGACAAAGCAGAGATCGTTATGATCTGATTTGACCCCAGCAAGGCAAGCGCAAAAGGAACGCCAAGTACACTGGCTGAGCCAAAAACAGAAATCCCTCCAAAAGCTGGCAAGAATACCGCCATGCCCAAAAGCATCAAATACGAAGGAATACTCAACATATTTACCACTATGTAGCCTCTTAACCCGATTAGAGTCATAACTTCAATAAGCATACCTACACCAATCAAAAGGCTCACGATTGGCAAAATCTCTGTAATCCCCGCTTTTGCCACCGTAGGCAGCGAAAACTTTTTCCCACTAAAGCAAGCCAATACAGTTACTACGCAAAAGGTCAGCGGCAGTCCCGGATCCGGGATGGCTTCTGGAAAAGCTTTAGGCCCCACCATTAAAACTAACATCACCAAGAGTGGCAAATACAACAAGATCCCGCTTTCTGTTTTTTCCTTTTTATAGTTTTCTACAATAGTTTCTAAGTTAGCCGTTTTAGCATAGCCATATCCCAAATACAAGGTAGTGATTATGGCAAGCGGCAACGTGATCATCAACAAAACACTATTAAAGCCAATATAAGGCACATCCATTCCTGCGCCAATAATCATTACAATAATATTAACAGGCGGAGCAATCATCCCATAAACGGAAGCCATGGTAATAATAGCGCCAGCAATATGCCTAGGCATATTAAGCTGCATTAACACAGGAGCCAATAGAATGCCAGTACTCAATACCGAGGCAGAGCAAGAACCGGTTATGGCTCCCGGAAACATAATCAGCAACGTAATTACAATCAACAACGTCAAGGGGGAGCGTCCAAACCGGATAATCAAATCCCGTGTCAACGACTGAAGCAAGCCATTTTCTTCTATGACTTTCATAAAAATCATGGCTGTAATAAGCACTAAAGAAACATCAAGATACCCAAACATGCCATTTACCACATGTTCAAATAGTTCTAGGTTTATGTGTCCTGCAGCCACCGCTAAAACAACACTTGTAACCGCTAAGGCAATACCTACAGGTAACTTACCCCACATAACTAACCCTAAGAAAGAGGCTAGCATTAGCAGAACTAAAAGCAACTCCATCAAAAACTCTCCTCCTCAACACCTCTTTGGGGAAATGTAAGCGTTAGGAAACAAATGGCGGCTCAGAATAGTCTGAGCTGCCATTTGTACTGTTTCCATAGCACCGTTTTACTTGAATGCCGCCTTCAGATACTTTCCTGTGTCTGAAATATTAGCAGGGAAATCAATTGGCATTTTTCCGGCTACTGCCTTACTAAATGCTTTGTCAGTGTCACCGTCAGCAACGACGATTGCATAGTTGGCTTCGCTCATTAAGGGAATAAAGCGATCTGTCAGCTCTCCTCTACGCGAAGAACCGCCCACATGCATTGCAATAATCTTGATATTTTTTTCCTTCGCTTTAGCAATCAACGCTTTAGCTCTTTGCTCTTCTTGCGCTTGGTTAACGCCAGCAGCGCCCATGCCTTTCGAACTGCCGCCAATTACCAACACAAGCGTTTTTTCGTTAGCCAATGCATCCGCCTTAGCGGCTACATTATACTCACATTTCAAACCATTTCGTTCTACCAGTGCTTTAACCATTTGTGCATCCGCACTTTGGCCAATGGAAGTGAGAAGGATCGGTTGTTCAAATTCTGCACTTTTCAGTCCACTTGCCGCGGCTTGCTGTTCCTGCTTGGCCGGTGGTTGCTTTGCATCTCCGCCGCCGCCACAACCTGCCAATAGCAAGCCGGAAAAGATACAAGCCACCGCCAGAGAGCACCCGCGTAAAATACCTTTTTTCACCTAGAATAACCCCTTTCAAAATAAAACTACCCACGTGGTTCTTTAAGCTAATTCACTGTATCAATTTTGAATCCCTATATTTTCTCTTTTTAATCTGCT
>CAZKCR010000074.1:0-9197 GCA_964551055.1 uncultured Anaeromusa sp.
TCCGGGCATTGCCCTGAAAGCGTCTTTTGGCGATTTTACCATTTCGTAACCCTCAGTCGAACCCTCCCTTTACTCCTTCTACTCCTGTTAATATTCGACTTCTTCGTAATCCTCATTCGAGCCCTCCGATACTCCTGCAACTCTTGTTCAATTTCTTTTCTTAGCGATTTTTGCCCAAAATGGCTTCCGCCCAAGCTAAACCGCTGGGCGTCGTTGCCAGGCCGCCCTGGGCTGTTTCGCGCAAAGAGCAGGGGAGTTGTGCGCCGATGCGGCCCATGGTGTCAATCACTTCATCCGGAGGAATGACGCTGGCGATATCGGCCAGCGCCATTTCCGCCGCCGCCAGGGCATTAGCTGCTGCGCCGGCATTGCGCTTTACACAAGGTACTTCTACCAGGCCGGCTACAGGATCGCAGACAAGGCCTAGCATGTTTTTTAGGGCAATGGCTACGGCATGGCCGACTTGACGGGGAGAACCGCCGAGGGCGTCAACGGCGGCGCCTGCAGCCATGGCTGCGGCGCTGCCGCATTCGGCCTGACAGCCGCCGGTAGCGCCGGCCAAGGTGGCCCGCGAAGCGATGACCAAACCAATGCTGCCGGCCGTAATCAGAGCTTTAGCCAGTTGCGATCTAGTAAGGGCATGCTCTTCTTGGAGGGTGAAAAGCAGTGCAGGCAGTACGCCGCTGGCGCCGGCGGTAGGGGCTGCGACAATGCGCCCCATAGCGGCATTGGCTTCTCCTACCGCCAAAGCGTACATCAAGGCTTTGCGCAGCGGAGATCCGGCACAAGAGGGAGTTTCTTGCTGCAGTCGGCGGCTGTCGCCGCCGACCAGGCCTCCTACTGAACGGACGCCGCTCAAACCGGTGTCAATGGCGGCGCGCATGACGTCCAGCAGTGCGCCGCTGCGCGAAAGAAGCTCTTCTTCACTGCATTCCAAATCCAGGCTCTGGCGGCTCAAACACCAAGCTCCAAAAGAAAGAGCGTTTTCTTCAGCTTCCATCAGCCAGGTTGTTAGCGAAAGTTTTGTTGGCATAGTCAATCCTCCTACGATAAGGGATCAATGCGGCGCACAGCGTCGACTAGAGACAGGCCGCCTAAAGCGTGAAGCACAGTATTGTTGATAGGTTGATCTGTTTCCAGCACCATAAGAGCGGTGGAGCCTTTTTGTTGGCGCGAAACGCGCATAGCGGCGATGTTGACATTGTGCTCAAAAAGTACGGTGGTAACTTGAGAAATAGCGCCGGGGCGATCCGGGTGCACGACAAGCAGAGTCGGCAGTTCACCGCTCATTTCTAAAGCAAAACCATCAATTTCGGTAATGTGAACGCGACCGCCGCCGATGGAGCAGCCGGTAACGCAGGAAGTTTGGCCGGAAAGGCTTGTCAATTTTAGGCGGGCGGTATTGGGATGTGCCTGTTCCCCTAAGTCGATAAGCTGAAAAGAAACATCCAGGCCTGCTTCGGCGGCGTGGCGAAACGAATCCGGAATGCGGGCGTCATCGGGATTCCAATCCAAAAGACCGGCTACAAGAGCTACATCGGTACCGTGTCCCTTGTGGGTCTGGGCAAAGGACCCGTGCAGGCCAATGTTGGCTTGCGCTGCTGCTTCTCCTAAAATAAGGCGCGCCAAGCGTCCCAGGCGAACGGCGCCGGCCGTGTGAGAACTGGAAGGACCAATCATAACTGGTCCTAAAACGTCGAATAAATTCATAGAAACCTCCTTGTCTCGTTTTTGCATGTCGATGCAATCATTGCCGTCGTATTCCTCATTCGAGACCTCTGTTTCTCATCGCGACTCTTGTTCAATCCAACTTCGTCGTGCCCTCACGTTGCTTTTGTTTAACATTCCCAATTATTTGTGCAAGAGCGTGAGCAGGGCCACCAGCAGCGGCTGATGGAGTAGGTAAATAGCCAGCGTATGCTGGCCCAGCCACAGAAATTGGGAGCAGCCGGAAGGCTGCGGCAGCAAGGAGCGTTGTTCAGCATAAAGAATGCGCCCGACCAAATGGCCGGCGGCGAATAAGCCATACCAGGGAAACAGCGGGTAATAGTCAAGGGTGGCGAAAATAGGCGGAGTGATGCCAAATGGCAGCAGCCAAGGATTCGAGGCAGTGGCAGGCAAAAAAACGGGCAGTACAGCGCTTCCCAGAGAAAGAGCTGCTACCAAGAACGGGGAGAAGCGCTTTAGGCTTGCGGCGCTCAGCATAGAGACGCCTAAAAGATGCAAGATTCCGAAGCGGACATAGGTGTCGGGGTCCCACCACCAAGTGCCGGCTGAAACGGCCGCTGCCGCCAGCAGAATGCGCAGGCCGTGACGTACTGGAGAATGGCTGAATGTGGAAGAAACGCCTGACACGAGAATGAAGCTTACTGCGGCAAAAACACCAGTAAAGCGCCAAAAACCTTGGTGATAGTCAATGGGATATAAGAAAAGATCCCGCAAATCCACTAAAATATGAAAGAAGATCATGAAGCAAAGCGCTAAAGAGCGCCAAGCGTCGATTTCCCAGATGCGCATAGACACCTTCCTTGCAAAATACGACAAAAACAAACAACATGTATACAGAATAACATATAGAAGTAGTTGCTTTTTAGTTAAATGAATCTTATAATAAAACTAAGGAAAGTGAAACACTTCACGTGAAGGCTTTCACTACGTGGAGACGCAACAAGGGGAAGGAGTGTACGGAATGAAACTACTGTTGAGAGTGTTTGCAACGTTGTTTTTCGCCATTATTAGCCCTCTTTACGTTCTCTATCTGTTCGTTAGTTTCCTGCTTTCGCCTGTTATGTATGTTCTTTCCGGGCTTGGGCACCTGCTGCGCGGCCATCATGGTCCCAAGCACAGCGTTAAAGAATGCTGAGGCGCACAGCACGAATGGGGAAGCGCTCTGGAGAAGGTTAAACGGAGTCTCATAGAAAATGAGGCTCCGTTTTGCTTTTGCAAAGAACCGCCAATGTCTTTGTAGGCAGCTTTGCGGTTGGAAAGTTCATTCCTAGGCGTTGCTCGCTCTGCGTTTCATTTCGGTTCTCCATTGCGCTGCAAGGGGCAGCAGTGGTAAAATAAAAGGAAACCATGATTTCAGAATAAAGAGGTGTCCCGCATGCTTTCACGCCGCCGGTTTTTGCAGATGTGTGGTGTATCATTAGCCGCCATGGCGGTAGGAGTTCCTGTCGTCGCCGCCGCAGGCTCTATCCCGGTTCTTTTGTATCATCGGATTGGTGATTCGGACGACAAAATTACGGCAAAAACGCAACGATTTATTGAAGATCTTGATTTTCTGCAAAAGCAGGGTTTTCATACAATTAGCTTAAAGCAATTTGACCAGGCGGTATCCGGTAAACGGGATCAATTGCCGGATAATCCTGTGCTGATTACTTTTGATGACGGCTATGCGGATAATTATGAGCATGCCTTTCCAGAACTGCAAAAGCGGGGCATGACAGCAGCATTCTTCATTATCAGCGATTTTGTCGGGCAAGCGGAGCGGGTTACTTGGCCGCAGATTCAGGAAATGAAAAAGTACGGCATGGGCATTGGCTCACATACGTTAAGTCATCGCTTTCTCAATGAGCTTCCGGAAAAAGAAGCGATTTTGGAAGTGGAAAAATCTAAATTCCATATAGAAAACTGGCTGGGTTCTCCGGTGCGCTTTATCGCCTTTCCGGGCGGTTTCTATACGCCTCCCATTTTAGAAGCGGTAAACAAAGCTGGTTATTGCGGCGCCTTTTCCGTGCATTACGGTCTTTATCAAGAGGGCGACGTTCCCTATACGATTAAACGCATACCGGTTTTTGCCAAGGATCAACCGTTATGGTACATTTTGGCGAAAAGGGGTCTGTTGCCGCAGATTCTGCCGGTTTAATGTCGACTTTTCCACCCGCGGGCTTTTGGTCTCGGGTGGTTTTTTTATAAGGAGGATTTATGGACGAAAAAATCATGCAGCGGCTACTGGCAACGGCGTCAGGACGGGAAGAAGCCGATATCGTTCTCAAGAGGGCGCAAGTCTTCAATGTATTTACGGGTGAATTCGAAACAGGCGATGTGGCTCTTTGCGGCGCCTATATTGCCGGAATTGGAGTGTATAAAGGAAAACAGGAGCTTGATTTGACTGGAAAATTTGTTACTCCTGGCTTTATTGACGGGCATATGCATCTGGAAAGCTCTATGGTGACGCCGGGTGAATTTGCTAGAGCGGTGGTGCCCCAAGGAACGACGACGGTAGTGGCTGATCCGCATGAAATCGCCAATGTGAGTGGACTGGCGGGTATTGAATATTTGCTGGAAGCTTCCGAAGGTCTGCCGTGCAGCGTGTATATGATGCTGCCTTCTTGCGTGCCGGCGACGCATTTGGAGACGGCGGGGGCGAACCTGGAGGCGGAGGAATTGGCGCACTTGGCAAACCATCCGCGAGTGTTGGGACTAGGAGAGGTGATGAACTATCCGGCAGTGGTGCAAGGTGAAGCGGCTATGCTGCGCAAGCTGCGGCTTTTCGAAGGCAGACCGGTGGATGGCCATGCTCCTGGCTTGAGCGGTTTAGCGCTCAACGCCTATGCGGCGGCAGGCATACATTCGGATCATGAGTGTGCGACGGCAGAGGAAGGTAAAGAGCGTTTGGCTCGCGGTCTGCATCTGATGCTGCGCGAAGGTTCGGCGGCGCATAATCTACTGGACTTGCTGCCCTCAGTTAACGCACAGACATTGTCGCGTTGTCTTTTTGTTACAGATGACCGTCATCCTGGAGATTTGCTTCAGCAAGGTCATATCAATTATTTAGTGAGGATGGCGGTGGAAGCTGGCCTTAAGCCTGCCTGGGCTTTGCAAATGGCCACATGGAATGTGGCGCAATATTTTCGGATATCTCGCCTCGGCGCGGTTGCACCTGGATATCAGGCGGATTTGTTGGTTTTCGATGACCTAGTGTCTTGGCGGCCTGCGCAAGTATGGAAGCAAGGCCGCTTGGTAGCGGAAAACGGTATCTCATTATTTGAAGTTGAGAAGACAGACGCAGCGGCCGTGCGGCAAACAGTGCGGCTGGCAGCGCTGGAGGCGCAAAAGCTGCAGGTAGAAGCGCTCGGAGAAAAGGCTCGAGTTATTGATTTAGTGCCTGGTCAGATTGTAACGGGCGATTGTGAGCTGGCGCTTCCTGTAAAAAACGGTTGCTTTACAGCCGATGTTGCGCAAGATGTGGTGAGGCTGGCTGTTTGGGAGCGGCATCAGGGGAGCGGTCGTGTCGGAGCCGGTTTTCTGCGCGGGCTGGGACTTTGCAAGGGAGCGCTGGCTTCGACGGTGGCCCATGATTCGCATAATTTGATTGTTGCCGGTGTTAGCGAAGCGGATATGCTGGTTGCAGTTCAGGAAGTACAAGGCTTGGGAGGCGGTCTGGCGGTCGTGGCAGATGGAGTGGTTCTGGCTTCCCTAGCGTTGCCTCTGGGAGGGTTGCTGTCGGAGCAACCCTTAGAGGAGGTGCAGCGGCAGTTGGAAGCCTTGCATGAAGCAGCGCGTTCGCTGGGCGTAAAGAAAGAGCATGATCCCTTTATGACGCTGGCTTTTTTGAGTTTGCCTGTCATTCCTAAGCTGAAACTGACGGATCGCGGCCTAGTTGATGTGGAGCTCTTTCAATTGGTGCCTGTTTCCTTGGCGACTGGTGAGTAAAGATAAATTCCATATTCTTTCAAAACTCCTGCTTTATTTTTGGCAAATAAAGCAGGAGCTTTTTGGTTATAGCGGGAATTATATGAGGAAATTATGGTATAAAGAAATCGATACAAAGCAAGCACAACAGTCCAGCATTTTACAGCGGGAGTTGATGGTGTTATGTGGAATCGAATTTCGTATCGTGATAAATTACTGCTCTGGGTCATGCCTGTGCTATTGCTGGGACTAGTCGCTCTGGCGGCCGGTGCGTACTGGTACAATCACAAAGTGGTGGAGGAGAAGCTGACCCAAAGCATGCTGGCGACGGCGGAAAAAGCCGCAGCTGGCCTCGATTTGTGGTGCCGCACGCTGGTCGTGGAGCCGGAAACCATTGCGGCAACACCTTCGGCTAAAGCAATCAATGAGAGTTTTGACCGGATCGATGCGCAGAACCTGAATCGAAAAAAATTTTTGCAAGCTCATTATCCGGATCTATTTTTGGATATTTACGCAGCAAACCGTGATGGCGTATATCATACCTTGTACTTGGAAGGAACAGAAGGGCGTGTATTTGTAGGCAATATAAGCACCAGAGACTATTTCAAGTCGATTATGGCGGGTGGAGGAACACAGCTAACGCCGCCGTTGGTTTCACGGACGACGGGTAAACCGGCTATTTTTGCAGTTGCGCCGATCTTGGATGAGAATGATAAGCCGCAAGGGTTGGTGGGAGCCGGGATTTCTCTGGATTATGTGGAGAAAATGGCGCAAAGCATGCGCGTTGGTGAAACCGGTTATGGCATTATCATAGCAAAAGACGGCACCTTTATTTATCATCCGCGCCAGGATTTTATGATGTCTAAACGCATTAGCGAATTTCCGGATGAAACGGTGCGTGAGTTGGGACGCCAGATGCAAAACGGCGGTTCCGGCGTATATCGTTATGAGTTTGAAGGGAAGAGGAAGGTTGCTTTTTATTCGGCAGTACCTTTTGCAGGCTGGTCAGTAGCTACTACCATTGAGGAAGTGGAACTTCTCGCGCCTCTGCGTCAGATGCTGCAATTCTTATTGGGTATTACGGCGTTGGTCTTGACAGTTGTAGGCGGCATCTTATGGCTGTCGGCCAGACATTTGACGCAGCCGCTGCGGCAATTAGACCAACAGGCTCGGAAGATCGGTGAAGGAAATCTGGATGTGCCACTGCTGCGGCTGGAGTCGGAAGATGAAGTAGGGCGATTGGCTGCTGCTTTTCGTTATATGGTAGAGATGGTGCGGCAGATGGTGCGGGAGCTGGCGTTAAAAAACCAGGCTCTTGAAGAGGCGCGCAATCGTCTGGAGCAGAAGGTAGAAGAAAAAACGCAAGACCTCATGGCGTCAAATGAAGAATTAATCGCTATGAATGAGGCTTTGGAAAATACGAATATTCGCTTAGAAGAAGAAGTCGAAATACGTCGTCAGACAAGCGAGCGGCTGCAAATGCGGGAACGGCAATATTTGGCGGCGATGGATTTAGTTACCCGCCCTGTCAGTGAGAGTAGCCAGTGTTTGGAGATTATTTTGCGCAATGCCTTGGAATTAGTTGGCGCACCCAGCGGTTATATTGGTCTTTATGACGCCAAAGCGCATGAATTTGTGTTGCATCATGCCAAAGGACTGCACGCCCAAAGGATTCAAAAAGCATTTCCTATGGGGATTGGCATGCAAGGCAAGGTCTATGAGAGCGGTGAACTGTTGTATGTAGAGGACTATCGGGTGTATCCGGAACGTATCAGCGACATGTATTTAGCCAATATGACCAATATTATCATGCTGCCGCTGAAGAATGGCTCCAATGTATGCGGCGTATTTGCCGCCAGTTGGGAAGATGAAGTATGCCGCATTAAGGAAGAAGACATGGAGACGCTTCGGCAATTTGCCGACTTGGCTTCGGTGCTTTTGGAGCGAGTGCAGGCGCAGGAAGTCATTCATCATATGGCTTTTCATGATGCGCTTACAGGCTTGCCCAATCGGGCGGGTTTGCAAAGGAAACTGCGGGAAGAGCTTATCGTAAGCAAGGCAGAAAAGAAAGGCGCTCTTTTCTTTGTCGACATGGATGACTTAAAGGCGATTAATGATAATTTCGGACACTCCAGCGGTGATCATGTGATTATTACCGCCGGAACTATTCTGTGCCGGACTCTGGGGAAAGAAGCGTTTGTTTCGCGTCTGGGAGGCGATGAGTTTATTGCTTTACTTCCCGGTTTAAGCCGGGAAGCAGCCGAATCTATCGCGGCAGAGGTCATTCGTGAGTTGGGCTGTGAATATACGGTGTCAGGACGGCAGGTGCATTTGTCGGCCAGCTTGGGCGTTGCCTTATATCCGGAAGACGGAGAGTCGGAGGAAGAACTTCTTAAACGGGCCGACAGCGCTATGTACGCCGCTAAGCGAGCCGGAAGAAATTGCTGGCGATTTTATGAACCGGCATTGTCTGATGAGGCGTATGAACGGATGGCGCTCACCAATAGTTTACGGCGAGCAGTAGAAAGAAAAGAGCTGTTTTTGCAATATCAGCCGCAGCTTGATCTGGCTTCAGGCCGAGTGAGCGGTTTTGAAGCGCTGCTGCGCTGGCGCAGTGAAGAGCATGGTTTGGTCTCGCCAGCCAAATTTATACCCATTGCCGAAGAGTGCGGCTTGATTTTGCCGATTGGAGCCTGGGTGTTGGAGGAAGCGGCGCGTTTTGCGAAGCAATTGGCCGTGCGGGGCTTTAAGCAAGTGCATGTCGCGGTCAATATATCGCCCAAGCAACTGCTGGCTGTTGATTTTGTGAAACAGGTACAGGATATTTTGATGCGTGAAAAGGTGGATTTGGAGCAAATTGTTTTGGAAGTTACCGAAGGGGTCATGATCGAATCGATGGAAGAAAGCATCAGCAAGCTATGGAAGCTCCGGAAAATGGGGCTGCTGTTGGCGTTGGATGATTTTGGCACAGGCTACTCTTCTTTGACCTATTTGAAGCATTTGCCGATCAACATTCTGAAAATGGATAAATCCTTTATCAATGCCGAAGATATGGAGGGAACCCAAGAAGAAATGATTGCCTCCATTATCGCGTTGGGGCATACGTTGGGCATGGCTTTAGTGGCGGAAGGCGTAGAAACCGAGCTGCAACAAGAGGTGCTGCGGCGGCGCGGCTGTGATTGTTTGCAAGGCTATATTTTTAGCCGTCCCGTAGACGAAGCAGACGCCTTAAAATTTTTAATGTAAAATTTTGCCACGGAAGCTGTTTTCAAAGAAGAAATAAAGGTATATCGCCGATAATAATTAGTAAGGAAATTCTATCTTGATATACAAGGAGGCGAAACCATGAATGTTTCTTCGGTAACAAGTAGTTGGTGGCAATACCTGCAACGGCTGCAGAATGCAGGTGTGGCGGACCAAAGTACTACTACGCAAACAGCAACCACGACTTCGGAAACAAAATCTCGGTATGAAGGTCAGGACAGTGAGACGGCTGCGGCATTCTTCAGCGGACTCATGAGCCAGGGCCTGGTGCCAGTAAGTGGAAGTACCAGTTCGGATAC
>CAZKCR010000075.1:0-4831 GCA_964551055.1 uncultured Anaeromusa sp.
ATAAAACCGCATTTTTTATCAATATAGGAGGCTTATTGCTTGCTTTGACCGGAGGTTGGGCGGCTTGGCAGGCCTATAGACAGCAAAAAAATCTTGCAGGGAGCCAGGATAATGTTGTTTCTGATTTGGAAAAGTCTGCTGCACCGTAAATTATCCGCAGCGGCGATTATCTTTTCCATTGCCATGGGCGTGGGTATTGTCTTTGCGGCGGTTTCGCTCTATCAAGGTGTTGCTTCGGGAATGCAGCTGTCTAAAGAGCGTATGGGCGCGGATCTGGTGCTGGTGCCGCTGGGAGTGACAATGGAACCAAGCTTGGTCTTGTTTGGCGGCGCGACGGAAAACACCTATATGCCGGCGGAGACAGTGGAAGCCATCCGGGCTATTCCGGGAATCAAGAGGGCGACGCCGCAATTTTTCACGCATGCCTTGACAGCGGACTGCCATGATATCGGCAAT
Organism: uncultured Anaeromusa sp.; assembly: GCA_964551055.1. GTDB lineage: Bacteria > Bacillota > Negativicutes > Anaeromusales > Anaeromusaceae > Anaeromusa. The sequence goes on from CAZKCR010000075.1 coordinate 457, forward strand.
GATAATCGCATGCTAGGCTATGACCCTGAAAGTGACTGGATTATTCAGCCTTGGTTGAAGCGGATCCATAAAGGTCAATTAAATGATGACGAGATGATTTTGGGGGCTAAAGTGCCGATTTGGGATGGCGATCAAATCTCCGTGCTGGGGAAATGGTACCGCATTGTCACTACGGCCGAAGAAACGGGAACAACTCTGGACTATTCTCTTTTTGTCAGCATGAATGAGGCCCGAAGGGTCGTAGCTAAGCGTGGCTCCCTGCAAGCGGTATGGACGAAGCAAGGGCCGCCGGAGCGGCTTATTTCCACCATTCTTGTGCAGGTGGAAGACGGAGCTGACCTGGAAAAACTGTTGGCGGATATTCGCCAGACAGCCTTGGTGCAGCCCATTGTAGCAGCGGAGGTCAAAAAGAAAATTCAGGCGCAGTTTACGGCGTTGGTGTATTTGCTGGGAGGTTTGGGCGGGCTGGTGGCCCTTTTATCATTGTTTCATTTGTTTTCCCGCTTTTACACGCTTACTTGGGAGCGACAGGCTGAGTGGGGCCTCTATTTGGCGCTGGGGGCTTCGGGGAGGGATATTGCCGTGATTGTAGCAGGGGAAGCGTTAGCGGTGTCCTTAGCAGGTTCGTTGGCAGGCTTGTGCTTCGGCGGCTTCTTGTATAAGGGGAGTTTGGCTTTGCTCACCGCGTATCAGGCGTTTCCTTTTGCGCCGCCTGCTTGGAGCGAACTTTTTACAACTGCAGGAATCTTGGTTTTGGTGTTTACTGCGTTGGGTGCCTTGGCAGCATGGCTTCCGGCTTACAACGGCAGCAAGATAGAGCCAAGCGCAGTCATGACGCGCGGCGAATTTGATTGAAGAAAGGGGGCGATTGTATGACGGAGCTGCTCGGTCTGCGCCATATTGTCAAGGCCTACGGCGATGATACCATTCTAAACGGAGTTTCGTTAACCTTACAGCCGGGCAAGGCTTTGGCGATTGTGGGCGACTCCGGCGGCGGCAAAACAACGTTGTTATCGATTATGGGACTTCTTCAGGCGCCCACCGCCGGAGAGGTCCTGGTAGATGGTAAAAGTGTGCAAGGGCGTTCGCCCGAAGAACTGGCGCGGCTGCGAGGACGATATTTTGGCTTTGTCTTTCAGCGGGCCAGGCTGATCAGCTCTTTGTCTGTGCTGGATAATGTGCTGGTGCCGTCACTTTTTTTGAAACGAGGCGAATCTTGGCAAAAGAAAGCCATAGAGCTTTTGGAACGTTTTCGTTTGGGGCACCGTCTGCAGCACAAGCCGCAGGAACTCAGCTTGGGACAACTGCGGCGCGTATCCCTGGCCAGGGCGTTATTACTTAAGCCCCCTGTTTTGCTGGCGGACGAGCCTACTAACGATTTGGATCCCCTGTTGGCGGCGCAAGTGGCGGACTGCTTGCTGGACGCCCGGCAGGAAGGTCATGGTGTTGTTATTGTGACTCATGACCCGGTACTGGCGGCCCGGGCCGATAAGGTGGTGCGTCTGCAGCATGGCCGTATCGGCGACGAGGCGGCTGTGTTAGTTTCTTAAAATTAGAGGAGGAAGAGAATGGTTGGAAGAACAAAGCGCTTGCTGTTAGGCTGCGCAGGGTTGCTGTTGGCAGTTGCGCTGGCGGCGGGATGCGGCCAAAGCTCTAAACCGGCGGCGCAAGCGGAAAAAGGAGCCGGAGCTACGGCCGGTGTTGTGGAATTTAAGTATCCCAAAAGCCCGAATTTTGACTTGGTTTATATTGCCGAAGAACTGGGCTATTGGGAAGGCACCGGTGTAAAACCCAAATATGTGGGCCATGTTGCCTCGCCGCAGGTGATTCCTTCTGTAGCGACAGGCGCCATTGATTTGGGAACCCGCCACGTTCCCTTGGCTATCGCTGCTATTGCCGGCGGTTCGGATATCAAGTTTGTCTCAGCCGGTACGGAGACGACGCCTAAGTATCCGCATATGAAGTATTTTGTCAGAGCGGACTCTGGTATTTACAACATTCAAGATTTAGTGGGCAAAAAGATCGGCGTCAACAGCTTTGGCGCCTGCTCGGAATACGTAACGAAAAAGTATTTGCAGGATAACGGCCTGGAAGACAAGGTGAAGCTGGTTGTTATCGCCAATGATCAGCTGGAGCAGTCATTGCGTCAAGGTTTAATTGACGTAGCCATTATTCATCCGCCAGATTCGGGACGCGCGGAAAATTCTAAAGAACTACGCCGTCTGTGGAGCGACTGGGACATTGACCAAGGCGTCAGCGGCATGGCGGGCTACTCGATTAACGGCAAGTTTATGAAAGCGCACCCGGAAGCGGTAAAAACCATTGTCAGCGTTTTGGGAAAAACCGCCAACTGGGTAAACGCAAATCCGGATGAAGCGCGGAAGCTGGTAGCCAAACAACTGGACATGGATGTGGCTTTGGTGGAAGGCTATTCTTACTATCCAGATCAGGTAGTGCAGGATAAAGCGGTTCAATATTGGGTGGAACGGTTGGAAGCGGAAGGGAAAATTGAGAAAGGAAAATGGAAAACAACAGACTTTTATACGAATGAATTTAACCCTAAAACGAATAGTTGATACGATAAAACAAGGGCCTGTCGCTAGTATGCGGCAAGCCTTTGCTTTTTTCTAGGTGTCGAAAAAAGTGTGAATTTAGCCGTTGGCTACCAATTCTTCCAGTTTGCGGCGGTTGGTGATTTCAATGCGTTTACGCAAAAGACGGATTAGCCCTAACCGCTTCAATTGTCCTAGGGCAGTCGTAGTGCTTTGACGGCAAGCGCCAGCCATTTGCGCGATTTCCTGATGGGTGGCATACACAGTATTTACTTGCGGAACAGAGGGGTCTGGGGTTGTAGACTCGGCAAGATAGAGGAGAATTTTGGCGACACGGCTATTGATTTCCAAAGAGGAAAGGCTGAGAATGGTCATTTGCGAGTCATGCAAGCGTTGGCAGAGATCACGGGAAATTTGCACGGCTAAGGCGGAGTCTGCATAAAGGAGATTTACAAAAGAAGCATTGTCTAGTTTCCAAGCTTTGCAGGCACCGATGGTTTCTGCAAAAAGCCAATTGTAATGGATTAAAGCGCTGGAAATACCGATAAAGTTTCCGGGGACGCGAATGGCGACAGTGGTGATTTTTCCGGAAAGAGCCGTATCATAAAGACGTACATAGCCGCTTTCAATGAGAAAAATAAAAGACGATGAATTTTTCTCTTCCCAGAGCTGCGTGTTTGCTTTAAGAGAAACTAGCTGAGCAAGAGATTTGAAGGCTTCCAATTGTTCCGGGGACCAAAGGGAGCGGCAAGTTTTGTCTGCTCCTTCCGAAGGAGTCATGAGGATACCTCCTTTGTAAAATAATTAGCGAAAAAAAGAAAAAAGGCCGAAAAACGCATGCGTTTTTCGGCCTTTAGTTTGTCTAATCAGCCTAGATCATATCAATTAAGATTTTTTAAAGTATACCATGGAAGAAACGCAGCGTCCAGACATTTGTGCTTGATTTTGTGTTTTTGTCGTTACGGCGACTTACAAGAAATGAGCAATATGCTATGCTCTGTGTAAGGGGATTTGAAAATAAGAGCTGAGCAGACTGACTGCAGGCTAGGAGATGCAACCGCATCTGCTGGCCTGCTTTTTTAGTGGGTGTCGGTGAGAAAAAGGTTGTTGTAGCTTGGTTCAAGAGAACGACAAGGAGGCGTAGAAATGGCGATTAACCATGACTTGACCGAAATATTGAAGGAACGGGGGCTTCCACTGCATTTAGTGCCATCAGCAGGAAAAGGCGGAAGTGACTTTGCCGAACGGGAAGTGAAAAAAGCCCCCACCGAGCGGACGCAAAAACTGTTGGATTTGTATTATGACACGTTATCGTCGGTAGACACTGAATTTACGTATTGGTATACCCGGCGTTGGGACGAACTGGAAGGAGACGTGCTTACCGTGCGGCGGGCGGAAGCGTTGAAAAGCGCTTTTTCTCACTTGACGCCTAATATTATTCCAGGGGAGAAACTGGTTCTGCAGAAAAGTAAGTTTTACCGTGGCTCTTTTTCTATGCCCTGGGTGTCGGAGCAGTTTTTGCTGGATGAAGCAGGAACGCAAGCAAGAACCGGTGCGGCAAGCAGCGGCGACAATGTAATGGGAACCGGCGGCGGCAATGTGGTGCGTGATTTTGGCGAAGTGGTATCAGTGGCCGGCAAATTTGGCCTGCGCCGCGAGGAGCTGCCAAGCTTAAAACGGTTGGCCGGCAGTTGGCGCGATCGCTCTGTAGAAGACGTGATCCATCGCTATGAAGCCTTGGTGCCGGACTATGATTTAAAGCAAAAACTACTAGGGACGAAGATTACCTTTGATGATAGTGCGTACACTTTAGTACAGGGAAG
>CAZKCR010000075.1:4931-9126 GCA_964551055.1 uncultured Anaeromusa sp.
GAAGATCCCATTTGCGGGGTGACGCCGGGACGCTTGGGGCAGATTTTATATCCTTGGTTCGAACAAGATATTGCAGCCGGGCGGACTACAGAAGCGGAAGTTCTGGAACTGCTACAGTTGCACCGTGTAAAGCTGACTTGCTTGGACATCTTTGCTTCTCCCAATATTGTCGGCGGCGCCAATTCTGGCAACACCTACAATAACGTGGCGGTTGGAGGCTTGAAAAAAGACGGCAGCTCTGCCGTGAATCGCTTGGAATATCTAATCGTAGAAGCAGGCATCACCTGCAATACGCCGCAACCGACGCTAAGCTGCCTATATGATGAAAAACTGCCGGAAGAGTTTTTGTTGAAATGCGTGGAGTGCAATAAGACTGGCGTGGGGTATCCCGCCTGGATTAACAATCGTGGCGCGATGGATATTCTATTAAAGCAATTTGCCAATGAAGGCATGACCGTAAATGAGGCCAGAGCAGTCGCTATTGGCGGTTGCCTGGCGGTAGCTCCCGGAGGATATCAAGAAATTGAACTGAATGGGAAATTTTATGATATTCCCGGTGGGGCTGGCTTGACTACGTTAGGAGGCGTAGCTTCGCTGGCGCTGCCGAAGATCTTGGAACATGTGTTGACTAACGGCTATGATCATAAAGCGAGTTTGCAGGTGTATCCGCCGCATAACCGCAAGCTGCAGACCTATGAAGAACTGTTTGCTCAGTTTAAAGCGTATTATGAGCAAACTTGCGCTGTTTTGATACGCTTTGGAAATTTGCAGCACGATATTGCTCGGAAAAACAATATGTCCATTTTGAATTCTTTTATGAAACCAGACTGCCTGAGTAAAGGGCACCACAATGGTCAGGCCGGCTATCGGTATAATGGCACCATGCTGACCGTGAATTGCGGTACTGGTACGCTGATTAATTCGCTGGCAGCTATTAAAAAGTGGGTATATGCAGAGAAAAAATATACCTTGGAAGAATTGACGGAAGCGCTGAAAGAGAATTTTGGCTTTTATGAAGCAGAAGAAGCGGGAAGCTTTTCGTTAAGCGATCAGAAAAAACGTGAAAATGTGGGGTCTTACGATGAGATCTACCGCGATTGCCTGCGCGCGCCCAAGCATGGCAATGCCGACCCCTTTGTAGACGAGTTGCTGGCTGAATACGAAAACTGGATGTGCCAGGCGGTGCAGCAGTGCGAATCCCTGTATGGAAAACCATTGCAGGCGGCGCAATTTGTGACGGGGCACCATGGGCCGCAGGGTATTATCACCTTGGCCAGCGCCGACGGAAGGCTGTCCGGTACAACCTATTCGGATGCGTCCATGTCGGCTTACCCGGGAACTGATAAAAACGGTCCGTATGCGCTTTTTGCCTCCGCTACGGTGTGGGATCATACGGAATCGCAGAGCTCCCAGCTGAATTTGAAACTCCATCCGACGGCGGTTTCTGGTGTAGAAGGATCGAAAAAGCTTTTAGAGTTGACGCGTTCGTATTTGCGTAAAGGCGGCCAGCATATCCAGTATAATGTGGTGGATTCCAAAGTGCTCAAAGATGCGCAGCAGCATCCGGAGCGATACCGTGACCTGCTGGTTCGCGTAGCCGGCTTTACTCAATATTGGTGCGAACTGAGCAAGCCGATTCAAGATGAAGTTGTAGCCAGAACCGAGTATGAAGGAGTGATATAATCGTGGCGGAAACAGTAAAGAAACATAGTGACTGCGAAAACTTTGCCTTTGTGGATGTGGCTAAAGGCATTTGCCGTCTGACAAAGGAGCGGGTATTAATTGACTCGGCTGTGTGCGGGCAATTTGAGCAAATTCCCACCTGCGGGCAATGCGCCGCCTTTAAAAATCCGAATGCTGATGGAATCGGCTTGTGCCAAGGATTATCCAAGGAATACTGGACTGATGAGCACTATCATGCCGCGCTGTGCGAAGGGTATGCAAGCGGAAAATAGGGACGCAAGGGAGCGGCAAATGGCGGAACCACTACGTAAACAGCAGGGCCTTATATCCAGTATCCAAAGCTATTCACTTCACGACGGGCCGGGCTGCAGAACTACAGTTTTTTTAGCAGGCTGCTTCCTGCGGTGCACTTGGTGCGCTAATCCGGAGACATGGGAATTGAAGCAGCAAGTCATGTATGCGCCGGGGAAGTGCGTGCGTGCTAAAGGCTGCGCCGGCTGCTTGAAAAAATGTGTTCGCGATGGCGTAAGCGGTGAAGAGGACGGTATTCGGTTAGATTGGGGCAAATGCAGCGCCTGCACGGATTTTTCCTGCGCTGAAGCGTGCCCGACCGAGGCGTTGCGCAAGTGCGGCGAGTGGTATCTCATAGAAGAAGTGATGCAGCGCCTGGAGCGGGAACGGGATTTTTGGGGTCCTGGCGGCGGGGTTACCTTCAGCGGTGGAGAACCTTTTTTTCAAGGGGCGTTTTTGCGGGAACTGTTGGCTGCGTGCAAAAGAAAAAACCTGCATACGGCTGTGGAAACAACCGCTTTTGTAGAAGAAGCAGCGTTTTTGACGACGATGCAGCTTGTTGACTTTGCGTTTATTGACCTAAAACATATGGATGCTAGCCGACATCAAGCGGGGACTGGAGTAAGCAACGAGTGTATTCTTTCGAATATCGCCGCGCTGCGAAGGAGCGGATGGGACGGGCGCTTGGTGTTGCGTATCCCGGTGATTGCCGGCTTCAATGACACTCTGGAAAATATGACCGCTACAGCAGACTTTATGGATTCTTTGGGCCTGTATGAGATCAATTTACTGCCTTTTCATCGGTTAGGCGATTCCAAATGGGAACAGTTGGGGAAACCTTATGCGCATCGCCAAGAGACGGCGACGTCGCCGCAGGTTCTGGAGAGGTTGCAAAAAGTTTTTTTAGCGCGAAAAATCGCCTGTTATGTAGGGAATCAAACTGCATTTTGAAAAAGAAATTGGCCGCATCTTAAATAGATGCGACCGATTCTTTTTAACCAATCGTCTGCTCTGTGCGTTCGATGATTTCATCCTGCAATTCCCGGCTAAGATTATGGAAGTGGTCACTGTAACCGGCAACGCGGACGATGAGATCCTTGTAGTCTTCAGGGTGTTCCTGGGCGGCTAGGAGTGTGGCCCGATCAATGACATTAAATTGAATGTGATGGCCGTCCAGGGAGAAGTAGGCGCGTACAAGAGAGGCCATGTGGTCAAGCCCTGCTTCGCCGGCAACGGCGGTAGGATTAAATTTCTGATTGAGCAGGGTCCCGCCAGTGAGCAACTGATCCATCTTGGCGGCTGAGCGGATGACGGCGGTAGGCCCCAGGCGGTCAGCGCTTTTTTCAGGTGAAATGCCTTCGGAAACCGGCTTGTGCGCCAAACGACCATTAGGGCTGGCGCCGAGGACGGAGCCGAAGTACACATGGCAAGTGGTGGGGAGCATGTTGACGCGGTAGCTGCCGCCGCGACCATTGGGACGGCCGGTAACTTCGTCGTGGAAAGAACGAAAGGCTCGCTGCATTAAGATGTCGGCGGCATCGTCGTCGTTGCCGTAGCGGGGCGCTTTTTCCCGAACCAGGTGGTGAAGGCGCAAATGGCCGTCAAAATTATCTTGTAGGGCCGCAACCAATTCTGGGAGGGTGAATTTGTTTTCTTTATAGACCAGAGTTTCGATAGCGGCAAGGCTGTCGGTGAGAGTGCCGATGCCGACGCCCTGGATATAGCTGGTGTTGTAGCGGGCGCCGCCGGCATTATAGTCCTGACCGTTTGTGATGCAGTCGTCTACTAGGCAGGACAAAAGCGGTACAGGCATATAGCGGGCGTAGAGACCTTCAATGATTTGATTGCCTTTTACTTTGACGTCGGTCATATAATGCAATTGTTCTTCATAGGCCCGATAGAAAGAGTCAAAGTCGCTGAAGGAAGAAGCTTCGCCGGTTTCGGGGCCCAAGCGTTTGCCGGTCATGGGATCGATACCGTTGAAGAGGGTGAGCTCCAGAATTTTTGGGAGATTGAGATAGCCGGTCAGGATGTAGGCTTCCTTGCCAAAAGCGCCCGTTTCCACGCAACCGCTGGAGCCGCCTTGTCGCGCGTCTTCCAGAGACTTGCCAGCGTTAAGCAGCTCTTGCACAATGCTTTCGGTGTTGTAAAACGCAGGCTGTCCCCAGCCTTGGCGGGAAATAGCGCAAGCTTTTTTGAGAAAATCTTGCGGTGTGCGGCG
>CAZKCR010000076.1:0-8922 GCA_964551055.1 uncultured Anaeromusa sp.
AGCGAAAACGCCTTCCCCCTAAAAAGTATTTTTTATTCCAATTATCAAAGGCGCTTATCATTACCTCTCCAGTGGCTCCCGGACCCGCTCCAACCGTATTTTGCGCATCAATATACTTCCCGTTGCCTATGTAAATACCTACATGCTCCGCTTCTCCGCCCTTCCAGGCAAAGAAGACCAAATCTCCCGGCAACAAATCTTTAAAGCCAATTGATTCTTGCTGATGATACTGCAAGTCCGCTGTACGTTCAATGGAAATCCCCATCTGTCCAAGTACATAATAAGTAAGTCCCGAACAATCAAAGCCATTAGCTGGCGAAGAGCCGCCCCACACATACGGCTTGCCTCTCAGCTGCATTGCCAAGTCGACAATTTTACTGCCAACCCGGTTCGCTGCTGTCTGCGGCTTTGTTGTACCCCTTTCATTGCCAAGGGAAATCCGCGCCACACCGTTACTAATCTCAAATTTCCCAAAAGTCACCAGTCTGGCATCAGCCTCAGCCGGAAACTCTTCATCCTGGTAGTAACGAAACTTTTCTTTGGGTACGATCAACTGCATATTATCGCTTTTGTCTCCGCCTTGCCAGGCTGCACTATAGGCAAAGGCATAAGGAAGATTTTGCGATTTAGGAATAGAAATTTCTCTTTCTTCTCCAGCAAGTACGTTATACCAGCCAACACAAAGCCATTTTTCTACACTTTCATCAAAGTAAAGCAGCGCTATGCTTTTTTGCTTGTCCAACTGATTGGCTACCGTGAGCTTAAAGGCAGCCGCAGGAGTAGTTACTAAGCTTACTGTCACCACGATCAAGCCCATTAACATCCACTTGCTTATTACTTGTAAACACATGAAAGCTGCCTCCTCTTACTAATGTTTTCGCTCGTATTTAAAATAGCTTCTTACTGCACACACTCCACAGGTCTCGAGTTATCCCAAGCCATAATATAAACACCCAGCCCCAAGACCAACGAGCCCACGCCATAGAGCCAGAAATTTTTTCCCAGACGCGCTGCAATTCTTCCATATAGATATATCACCACTGCAAAATTAACAATTGGCAAACATAAGCCGAACAACCACAGAGGGCTCGCACCGGCGCAGCGGCAAAGAAGCACCATATTATATAGGGGAATGAAATAGTGCCAGAAATTTCCCACGGAAAATTTTTGCCCAATTTTAGCCATAGCATAAGAAAAAGCAAGATACCAAATAAACGAAAATATAGCTTCCATAAGCCAAAGCCCTCCTTTTCATAATACGTTAGCAAGCCACTAACTCACAAGAGATTTTTACGTTTATTTCCAAGGTAACCAAGACAACTGACAGCGCCCTATTTCACTTATAGCTGATGGCCGCCCCGCCGGAGCTTTTATAATAGTAGGTGATCTCCGATATTTGGTTCAAATTGTAATCATTTTTCTCCCATCGCCAAACTTTACCGCTGCTGTCTTTAACCCGGAAGTTCCACCACTCGACATTATTGGAATTTTCGAAGGAAATATCTACGCTGGAATTAGGCGGCAAGTACACGCCCTCCAATAAATTTTCCTCCCAATTGTCACTATTGGCCGGGGCCACCCAGAAACCGACCATGTTAAAAGGCGAAGTATTAACCAAAGTAAAATCCTGAGTCCCCGCCAAAGCCACACTCGGCAAAGCCACTACCAACAACACCATCAACAACAACAGAATTTTTCTTTTTACAAAACTCATGACGCGCCTCCTTTATGATTGACTTTTATTTTCTCATACACCGGCCCTGTAGTTGCCTTGCTTATTTTTGCGCCAAATGAAATATTTCGCTTACCGAAATTTCCACTTGGTTACCCCAGCGAATATACTGTCCATCGGTGACCGCTTGCTCAAACACCGCCGGCTCTTTTAATTCTGCAAAGCGAAGGCTGTTTAACCTTGGCTCCATATTCAAAATGACGGTGGCCTGATTATCAAAGAATATTTCCAGCCAATATGGTTTGGCTATTACCTTAACAATCCGCAGCAAATCCATCCTCCTCCTAAAAAAGCTTCCCTATACATAATTGTATAGGGAAGCTTTTACCACTTCTATCACCCAGCGGGTGACAGTTCTTTAATTTTTCTTCAATAAGGCCCGCGAACGAATACCCAATTTTTCAAAAATACGTTTAAGCTGTGTCTTCACGGTATTCTCGGAAATCCCTAATTCTACGCCAATCTCTCGGTTCGTCAGCCCTTCGGTCGCCAAAGCTACAATCTCTTGCTCCCGCTGTGTCAACACGGGTTTAACAGCAACAGATCCTAGTTCCTGCTGCATCCGCAGCAGAGACTTTTGATAGTGTTGCACCAGCTTTGCAAGCTCGGCACCTTCTTTACGATAGCTCCCACGTACAGTCTCGTCTAAAAGACTTTCTAAATAGGCAGCATTCTCCACAAAAGGCATCAGCAGTCCGTCTGGAATCGCCAGTTCCAATGCCGAAGCCAAGGCCTGCCTTGCCGCCTCTCTACGAAACAACTTTTCATTAGCCGCTGCAATATAAATGTGAAGATAAATCTGAGCCAGCAGATTCGGAAATAATGCCGCCGCCTCCAAAAGCTGTTCCGAAAGGCCCAGCAGTTTTCGTTCTTCTCCTGCAGCCAAAAGGACCTGACCGTAAACGATATGGAAGTAGCTCTGGGCGGGAAAGAGAAGACGACTCGAAAAAAATTCCCCTTGGCGAATCCATGGCGCAATACTTTCCGGCTGCTTTAATTGCGCAGCAACAAAGGCCCCGCACAAATCGGCCGTATGCAAATATAAAGACTGCTTACTAAGCTGAATTTCACTGTACATTTCTTCTAATAGAGCTTGAACCGTCAGCAAATCGCCTCGTTGAAAGGCCAAACGCAATTGGAGAAACAGGACACTGACAATACTGCCAATCTGCTTGCCGCTTCTAGCCAGTTCTAAGGCTTTATGACTGCTAATTTCCGCACTCTCAAAGTCGCCTTGCCCATAATGCAGCTCCCCCTGCATCACGTGCTCCACACCCGCGCCATGACCGTTTGTCAACGCATAATAAGAAGGCATAGCCTCCAGCAGCGTTTGCGCATGCTGCTGAAGCCTCCCTGTTTCCCGATAAAACATATAGAGAACCGAAGGCGAACCTAATGTCCACGGCGTATTATGGTCGCTTAAACGCGAGGATTCCGGCATCAAAGCATGCGCTTTTTGGATGTGTTCCGCCATTGCCTCAATATCGTTGTACTTCGTGAACATGCCTACAAGTTCCAATTCCCCGAGCAGCCAATTGCGCTTTACTGCATCATCAATGCAGTTGAGATCCTCCGTCAATTGCTGCGCATATTGATAAAATTGTTCCATTTCTCCAAACAACAACAGCTCCCGGCAAAAAAGCACACCAGCAACAGGATGTTTCGCACGAATTTTCGGGGGACATTCCTCAAAATAACGAATGATTGTATCCTTGTACTCGCTGTTAATGCTATTGCCTTTGTCTCGCTCCAGCGCAACCAGCAATCCCTCAAAATCGCCAGACTGATAAAAAGAGTTCATAGCCGCTCGATAGTCTTCCGTCTGTACATACCAACAGCCTGCCCGTTTCCACATTTCCCGCCTTATGGCCTCTTCTTGAGCGGCAAAAATCCCCCGCAAATATTCCGCAAAGAGTGTATGTATTTGGTAGGTGCGCGTCCGCGCATTGAACTGCATAAAGGCATTTTGAGCCAATAGATGACGCAGCAGCGCCGCCGCGTCATCTCGTTGCCACATGGCTTGCGCTTGTGCTTCGGTAAAGCTAGGAAACAAACAGATACAAAGCAAAAACTCCTTTAGCTCTTCTGCCAATGGTTGGTATACTAGTCGCGCCAAAAGATCCTGCATGGTAGCCGGTTTCTCTAAACGCCCTTCTTGCAAAAATTCCAGCAAACATAAATACAGCGCGCTGATCCAGCCCTCAGTATAAAGATATAACTTGTCAGCCTCTTCTTTTTTCAATTGAACACCGCAAACCTTGTAGTAACGGATAATTTCCTCCGGTGTCAATTCTAAATCACCTTGTGTAATATGTTGGGCAATCCCCTTGAGCTTCAGTTCGTCAAGAGCATCTAAGGCAGCCGCCCGCGTCGTAAGGACCAAGCGTAAATGTGAAAGCTCTTTTCTTGCCAGCAATACAATAAACTCATGAATATTTTCGTCCTGCAGCAAGTGATAATCATCAATCACCAGCGTAACAGCCCGCTTGAGCTTAACACGATCAAGAAGCTGCACCGCCGCCCTGCGAGTCACAGCATCATCCGGCAGCCCCAATTCTTCCAGTTTGCGGGCGCATTCACCATCCATAGCGGCTACGAGTTGACAAAAATCATGCCAAAAATGCACCTTTTCCTGGTCATATACTGTTTGCCACAACCACTCGACTTTCGCTTGATTTAAATATTCTTTTACCGCTGTTGTTTTTCCATACCCCATAGGCGCTTCGACAATCGTTAAAAAATAGTCAGGAATTTTTTTTAATATAGCAGTCAACCGCTCCGAAAGAAATAGACTGCGAGCATTATATGGCTTGCTTTTCAACATCCTTGCAGCTCCTTTGCCTCCGACATGCCTTATACGGCTTCATCGGTTGGCAAAAATTCTTGTTTCGCTTTCTTGTATCACTATTCCAGCTCATTCGACAAAAAACCTCTCAGATACTTGCAAAACATCAAAATAATGTAAGCTGCGGAACTTTATGCGTCAGCGCCTTTTTCACCTTCACAACTTCGTCTCCCTGCGGACAGCCGTGCAGCATGGGCGTCTGAAAGTTATGCTGTTTTGCATTCTGCATCGCTTTGGTTTCATTTGTCGTGGCATAACAATAAAGACACCCTAAAGAACAAGTATCATAAACGCCAATGTCAATGCTTTCACAACAGCCGCAAGCCGCTCGCTGATTCACGTCCTTTTTCACTTGCATAGGGTAACCTGCAAGCTGCTCGATCAACGCTGCATCAATGCAAGCCGCCGGCTTAATGCCGCAGGCAGCCAAGTCCCCTTGCTCAGAACAACTTGCCAGAATAAGTTTGTTCTCCCTGGCAATGGCGGCAAAGCCTTGAGCAAGGCGCTTTCGCTCGGCCGCCTCCGCGCCTCGAAACCCTAGCAGTTTCATGCGTTTCTTCATCTTCACATACACGTCTAAGAAACTGATTGTACACTGCTCCGTGTAACCACCCAGTGCTTTGCACATGGCTGCAAATTGCTGCAAATGGTATGCTTCGGTATATTCTCCGCTGAAAATAAGGGGATCATAACGCCAAATTACGCGTTGCGGCCCCACTTTATCACTCAAGCGCTTAAAGATTTCTACACGCTCTAGTTTAGGCGGCAACCTCTTTTCCACCTTTTGGTCATACGGCGTAAGGGTAAATTGAAAATAGTAACGATACCCCATGGAGTCAAGAGCCGGCAGCTTCGGCAGCATGGGTTGAGGATTCTTCGTCCAAAATACCAGGCAATCTACGTTCGACGGTTCCAGCTCCACTTGGGTAAGACGCTTCGGATTGCGCGGATTCGGAACATATACAACCCCTTCTTGGAGGCGCGTCATAAGCCACTCTGAATAAAGAGCCGGAATATCCGTCCGCCTGCTGGCGCTGATAATCATCTTTCCTCATCCTTTGCCAAGCGCCATTAAATTACTTGCGCTTCATGCTGCGAATTTTTGTTTTACATTCCACATCCACTCGATAGGATTCCGTAATTTTTTGCAATGCTTTATTATACGTAAACGTATCCAGTTGACTGTTTTGCAAATACGGCCAAGTGGTTTCTGGAAATTTCACATAGCAAAGAGAAAGCGCCCAAGCTATCGCCATTTTCGCATAGTAGCCTTCATGTCGCAAGGCGTTCAAGCGCAGCAACAATAAATCGATATATTCTTCTTCAATAAAAAAACTAAGCAACATGACTACGCCAAAGCGAATCTCATATTCCTGCGTCGATGCCAGATAGGGTTGTAAAAATTCCCAAACCAACTCTTTGTGGTTCTTAGTAAATTTCAACCCGCTGCAAAAGCTATCACAAACAGACCAATTATCAATACGCGGTACAAACTCAACCACATAGGTAAGAATCTCTTTTACATCGGCTCTCACATATCCTAGGATCATACCTTGCAGCATCGTTTCTTCAAAATAGCAAGTATCGTTGCTTTTCAGATAGCTTCGCCAATCCTCTTTAGCAATCTTTTGAGCCAACTTCCGCAGCAAGGGCAACCGCACACCCAACAAGTTATCCACGTTCGGCAACAACGCGGCAGAAAACTGTTGATACTTAGGCTCTGCCATTCCTTCTAAGATTTCTCTAACACTATGATTCACAACATTCCCCCGCAGACTTGCCGCCAACTTGTTCTTTTTCCAGCTTCAGAAGATATTCTTTAGCCGCAATGCCTCCTGCATAGCCAACAAGTTTCCCCTTAATTCCAACAACCCGGTGGCAGGGAATAAAAAGCAACAACGGATTTTTGTTGTTGGCCAGCCCTACAGCGCGAGCCCCTTGAAGACACCCGACGCTAACAGCAATCTCTCCATAGGTTCTTGTCTCGCCATAAGGAATTTCCTGCAGAGCCGCCCACACACGCTGTTGAAAGTCCGTTCCCTCCGGAGCAAGCGGCAGGGTAAAATCTTTGCGCACTCCTGCCAAATACTCCTTCACCTGCTGCCCGGCTTCTTGCAGCAAGGCAGTTTCTCGCAAGTCAGCTTCACACTGCAGTTGGGGTTCGCCAAAATACACTTTAGTCAACGCCGTTCCATTTTCTTCGATGCTTATGACACCCAACTCTGTTTGATAATAAAAAACAGCGGTCATTTTTTCGCTCCTCCTCGCCTAGTAGAATTACTCTCTCTATTTTACAAAATGAATAAGTATTTTGTCTTGCAATATGACAGATTCTAAATAACGCCGATAACTTTTCCGAAAAATTAAACATCCAATTTTTTTCTTACTCTCCTTGACATGGAGCATACTCAAAGTTGTATGATAAATAGTAACCTTAAGCTTTATTGATTGGCATAGTATTGTGAGGCAGCGTATGATTTCAAATATAGACTGGGAATTACAACAACGCAAAAAAGCATATTGGAAAACTTGTTTTCTCACCTTGGCGCTCTTGTTCATCTTTTGCCTAAACCTGGCAGGACTTTTCCTGGGCAGCGTAATCTATGAAGAATCAAGCATCATCTTCTCGCAAATGAAAACCCAAAACCGAAACAACTCACTCCAGCAGTTGCTAAATAAAGGCGCCGCTAATTATCAATGGGAGAACATCAGCATTTCTTCCCCTTTTGGCTATCCCTTGTCTGGAACCTTTATCCCTAATGCAACGCCTACTCATAAAACGATTATTTTTCTGCATGGCTTTACGGAAAATCGCACGATTGGCTTATATTATCTGGAAATCTATCTCCGCGCAGGATTTAATGTGCTGCTGGTCGACTCGCGCGCCCATGGCGAAAGCGGCGGCGACTCCGTGACCTGGGGCAGTTTAGAAAAGTATGATTTGGATCAATGGGTCAGTTGGCTTACGCAACGCATCCCTAACGGCGCCATCGGCATTCACGGTCTTTCCATGGGCGCCGCCACAGCGCTGCTACATGCAGAACTAAACGAAGAAAACAAACGCGTATCATTCTATGTAGCCGATAGCCCGTATTCCGATTTTGAAGCCCTGCTCTCGTTATACGTCCGGCAATATCTGTATCCATACATGGCAACTCTTGACTATCCTTGGCTTGCCGATCTAGATATCGCCAGCATCCTCTTGCCTTATGCAAATCTTGTCTCGTACTTTCATTCCCGTTCTACCTTCCACGAAGCTTCGCCTCTGCAATCAGTACGACATGTCACTACTCCCATCCTGTATCTCCACGGCGAAGCTGATAAGCTCATTCCCGCCTCCATGTCACTAGAGCTGCAGCAAGCCACCAAAGGACCCAGTCAATTGTATCTATTCGCCAACTCCAATCATGGAACTGCTATTTTTGACAACCACCGCCAGTATACGCAAGTAGTGCAGCATTTCCTGCAAACCATTGGCGAGCTTGGCTGAATTCAAAGAGTGCGGAGGGTAAAAGAAGTGGTCTGCGTCCAATACAGACCACTTCTTTTATGCTTTAATACATACAATTTCCACAACCGTAAGAATGCCCTTGGCTACAGTGAATCGAACATCAAAGCCAGCAAAAGGAATCCCAAAAACACGTTCAGAATCCTGAACGTACGCCGGCCGAGGATCATGTTCCAGCACGCTGTACAAGCCCGAGCGCAAAGGCTCTGGAATAAGAGAAAGCCAGCGTTCCGGAAAAACCACCTCTAATTTGTAGGCTTCATGAGGAGCGGCAAACCCGGCTGCAGCCTCTGGGTGGCTATCCGCATAGGGTAGATATGGTTTGATATCAAAGATCGGCGTCTTGTCGATCATATCTGCTCCTGACACGTGTAATACAGGACCCCAGTGGGGATGCATCTCAATTCGTTCTAGCTTTACAGAGGAAAGGCCTAGATGATTGGGCCTAAATGGCGAACGCGTGGCAAATACTCCCATCCGAGTGTTGCCCCCTAAGCGCGGCGGCCTAACGGTGGGAGAAACTTTGCTGCCCACTGCTTCTGAAAACTGCCAAATAAGCCAAATATGAGAAAATCCTTCTAAACCCCTAAAGGCGCTAGGATCTCGATATAACGGTTCAAAAATAATCATAGCCATTAACGGAGTCAACCCACTTTGACGGGGAACACCGAACTTCGTAGGAAAATCCGTATGAATCCGGGCAATATTTTGTATGGTTGCTACAACCTTTGATTCACTCATGAACGTTCTTGCCTCAACTTCTAAAAATTCATATCATGTCTGCTGTCTAAGAAAATTTTACACTATTATATCAAAACCAACCAGCAAATAAAAAAA
>CAZKCR010000077.1:0-8815 GCA_964551055.1 uncultured Anaeromusa sp.
TCCTTCTCTGTGTTAATCCATTGTTAAGTTCTTGTTAAAAAGACAAACAAAAAAAAACTCCGCTCATATAGAACGGAGTTTTTCAGCCTGCCTTATTTCTTCATTTTGGTAACAGGTACAAAGCCATTCTTTTCAGCATAGCTTTCTTGGAATTCTTTGCTGGTCACGAAATCAATAAAGGCTTTAATCGCGCCCGTAGGTTCGCCTTTGGTGAACATGCGGCCAAAGGTAAAGACCGGATACTGACCGCTTACAACGCCGTCAATAGAGTACTTCACGCCATTATACGCAAGGGCCTTGATGCTGTCATCCACATAGGCCGCATCCACATAGCCGATAGCGCCAGGAGTACTAGCAATGGCCGCCCGTACAGCGCCGTTGGAATCCTGAATAACCGCATTATCAGTGAAAGCTGCATTTTTCAGCACCACTTCGGCAATGGTCGCCCGCGAACCAGAAGATTTAGAGCGATGAATCAAGGTGATTTTCTGATCCTTGCCGCCAACTTCTTTCCAGTTGGTAATTTTGCCGGTCATAATATCGGTGTATTGCTGTTGGGTCAAATTATCAACCGCAACATCTTTGTTGACAATGAAAACGAAAGGAATGCCTACCAACTTATGCTCCACAAGGCCTTTATCTTTCAGGCTGTCTTGAATGGCTACGTCGGAGTTGCCAATATTGACCGCTCCGGAAGCTACTTGGTTTTGGCCGGTAAAGGAACCGCCGCCGGCGATATTCACCGTTACTTTAGCGTATTTTTTTTGGAATTCTTCCTGACCGGATTTCAACAACGGCAGCAACGCCGTCGAACCAGCTGCTGTTACAGTTCCCTGCACTTCTGTCGCTTTGCTTGTATCCTTGGAACCGCCGCAACCAGCCACCAGACCAACGCCCAACATCAGCGCCAAAGCCGCTGCCCACATTTTTGACTTACGAAATACGTTCATTTCATACCCTCCCGCTAAATTTTTAGGACAGTTTTATTCTAGCGCTGAGGGATCTGTTTTGTGTTACGTACATGTTAAGTCTATGTTAAGGAACCACTGGGTTCTACAAGATCAGCGTTTGCGGCGCAACAATGCTAGCGCCGCTGTCGCCACTGCCGCAGCCGCAGCCGGCCTCCGCAGCGCTTCCGCTTCCTTGCGCAGCTTCTCTACCTGTTCCGGTCGAGTCAATAATGTCGTAACTCCATCCTTTAATTCCTGGCGGTTTTTCGCCCACAAAGCGACGCCGCGTTTCGTCAAAAACACAGCATTCTCCCATTCCTGTCCAGGAATGGGTTCATATAAAAGAAGCGGCGTCTCACTGACCAAAGCTTCGCACACAGTTAAGGCTCCTGGTTTAGTCACCAGCATGGCGGCCGCACGCATAAGTTCCGGAATACGGTCTGTATAACCCAAAACACGCACAGCATGGCGCAAGTTTTTCGTTTCTTCCTGCAACTTTTCCTGCAATTCTTTGTTTTTTCCAGCCAAAACGACAAACTGCAGCGGCAATTGCAGCTCATCCATGCTGGCCATAGCCTGACGAATCCCGCCCATGCCCAAACCGCCGCCCATTAAAAGCACCAACGGCTGATCTGCCATCAAAGATAATTCTTCGCGAATCCCTCTGCCGTCCGCATTGGCCGTAAATTGCGGATGAACCGGAATGCCGCTGGCGTAAATGCGTTTGGCTGGCACTCCCAAAGCAGCTAGTTCCCGCTTAATTTCCGGCGCTGCTACAAAATACGCATCCACATGTTCATACACCCAAAGACGGTGTACGGCAAAATCGGTAATAACCCCCATCAAGGGCGCCCGCAGTCTTCGGCTGTCCCGCAAGTACGCCGCTGCACCGCAAGGAAAAGGATGGGTAGCAATTATCAAATCTGGCCGATGGCGCCGTACCAACTGCGCCATCCCCCCCTGCAATACCCGCGCCAAAAGCCCCTGCGCCTTAAAACCGGGAAGCGGCGCTTGCGATACCCGATACACCAAATCATACATATTCGGTGACAGTTCCAGCATCTTTAAATAGGCTTCCTTCATAAAGGCCGCCAAATAGGAATCCGTATCTTCCATAAAATCGGCAATCGTTACCTGCAAATTATCTTGGCGCCGCATCAGCTCCGCTGCAATCGCCCTGGCCGCCTGATGATGGCCGGAACCAATTGATGCTGATACGATTAACACCCGTTTCTTCGCTGCTGCCATTTTCCACACTCCGTCCGCTAGGGCTGCTCTCTTTTAAAAAGCGCCTGCTTTGACTATACCTTGCTTCACAACAGGAAAAAACCTGCTTACTATTAATTCTTTGTAAATCTTCGTTCATGCGCTCTTGCGCAGTCAGCTACAGAAGCTTATCATCTATGTAATGATGGTTCATTGCCAAATCTCTTATATTTTACTCCATCAGGGAGGTTAACGCCAGATTATGAGCATAAAAGGAATTAACACCCGTCTTAGCTTGGCTTTGCTGCTGCTGATTTTGGTCACAGTCGGCTCCTTAGGAGGCTACCTATTGTGGCGCACGCACGACCATACGGTCCAGCTATTGACAAATTCATTGACCTTGCAGGCCCTTACTACCCGGCAATATATTGAAAAAGATTTAGCTTCACCTGCACAATATCCAAAGCTGCAGGACGAAGCGCAACGACTGTCGGCGGAAACCGGGCTGCGTATTACCTTGGTATTGGCTAACGGCACAGTGGTAGCCGACTCCTGGGAACGCCCGGAAACACTGGACAATCACAGCAATCGCCCGGAAATCAGCGGCGCCCTGGAGGGACATCCTGCGCAAACTTCCCGTTACAGCGATACGCTGCACGAAAATCTTCTCTATGTGGCGGTACCGGTTTTACAAGAGGGCCGCACGATCGGCGTTGTCCGCATCGCCGGCACGCTGGCCAGCATCGAGGCCACGTTCCAACAACTGCAAACAGTCATGCTCTGGGCACTGCTGCTTACTTCCTTGCTGGCCGTTCTGGTCGGCATGCGCTTAGCTAAGCAATTCACCGCTCCCATTGAAGAAATTACCGCTGTCGCCCGAGAAATCGCCAGCGGCAATTGGGAAAAACGGGCCCATATCCGTACCGGCGACGAGGTAGAAGTGCTGGCCCATACGCTCAACCAATTGACCTCCCATTTAGATGATAAGGTAAAAGAAATGGCTGCGGAGAAGCATAAATTGGAACTGATTCTGGAGCATATGGAAAACGCCGTACTGCTTTTAGATCGTTATGGCCGTATTACCTCCATCAATCGCCAAGGCCGCGAGCTCTTCAACCTGCAGCACAATCTTCTGGGGCAACACAACTTGCAAGTCATTGGCAACGGTTCCTTGGAGCAAGGCATTCAAGGCGTCCTGCGTTTGCAGGAAACGCAAAGCATTGAACTGCAACTCAACCTGCACGGCCGACGCCATGTTTTCCAGGTTTTCCTCGCCCCCCTGCCCGAAAGCAGCGGCGGCAAAGAAGGGGTTCTCGCCGTTTTCCACGATATCACCGCTTTGCAAGAACTATATGAACGACAGACAGATTTTGTGGCTAACGCCTCCCATGAACTGGCCACGCCACTGACTGCCATCAAGGGCTTCGCTGAAACCTTGCTGGACGGCGCCCTGGAAAATCGCGAATTAAGTCAAAAATTCATTTCCATCATCCATACAGAATCCGCCCGCATGCATCGCCTGGTAGCGGATTTGCTCCAATTAGCCAAGCTCAGTTCCAAGGAGTATCTGCAAAAAGTCACGCTGCAGCCCATTTCACTGACGCCTCTTTTCGAAAGCGTCGTCAGTGAAATGGGAGGATTGGCGCAGCACAAAGAGCAACAACTGCTCTGGGAAGGGCCTGGCGAGCCGCTTTGGATCCAAGGCCAGGCCGATTGGTTTAAACAAGCTTTGGTTAACTTAGTCCATAATGCGATTAAGTATACTCCAAAAGGCGGCAAAATCCTGCTTAAGACTTGGAAAGAATCCAATGAAGTCCATATTCTCGTTAAAGACAGCGGTATTGGCATCCCCGCCTCGGAACTTCCTTATATTTTCGACCGCTTTTTCCGAGTCGAAAAGGCCCGTACTCGCGAGGCCGGCGGCTCCGGCCTCGGCTTATCCATCGTGAAATTTATTGTAGACATGCATCATGGCCGCATCGAAGTTCAAAGTCAGCCAGATGCCGGAACCTCTATGTTACTGCATTTTCCGCTGTTGCGCCAGCCTGAGTTCTCCCCTAAACGCAACGCACAAAACGGAGGAAAATATTACAACATAGAATAACCAAGGCTACGAGAATTGAACAAGAGTAAAGGGAGAACCGGAGGGCACGCAAGAGGGTTACGGATACGATATTTTAAATCCATTTCGCGTCTTTCGTGTATTTCGCGGTTCATTCTACAAATTTTGGCACATCAAAAAAGCTCTTCTTGCAAGCAATTCCGCTCGCAAGAGGAGCTTTTTAACATACCAGAAAGCATACATTTTTATTTTCATATATTTTCCCTTGATCCATCTGCTCCTATTGAATTTCACCTTCTCCCGCAGTCCTCCCGCGACTCCGATTCTCCTGTTCAAGTTCCTCTCTCAACGGCCTAGCGCCGCACTTGGCGGAAGATGCGCAAATACAGATAGACCGAAGCGCTAATAGCCCCCAAGAGGAGCAAGTACCCGGTCGTACGGATAATATCTTCAAAGGCCCCTTGGGCACTCATCATGATACCGGCGGTCACTACTAAACTGGCAATCACCAAGCTGTACGCCACCGTATGAACCGCTCTTTGCAGGCTGTCTCCAATATGCTCCATGCCTCCGATTTCAATGGGAATGCGTTTTTCTCCCCGCGTCAATGCCGATACATAATACGGCAGCTCATGGCTGAAAATCTGCCATTTTTTCTTCAGTTCCAAGGCCTGTACGCTAAAATCCACTTCCAATTGCTGCCGCACATAAGCTTCCAGCACTTCTTCAACCGCCTTCTCCAGATTGATGTCCGGATCCAACCGCCGCGCCACCCCTTCGGTCATCGCCAAGGCCTTAGCAAAAAAGAGCATCCTCTCCGGCATGCGCACCCCGTAACGTTGGGCCACCTTAAACATGCTCGTCATAATGCCGCCTAAGCCGCCGCTGCTGTGACCGGCATCTAAGGCCATAAAAAGCAATTCCGCCGTATCCTCATAATAGTTCTGCCAAGAAATGTCTCCCATCGGTTTTCCCATCGCAATGGAAACATTCATCAACCCTTCTACATCCAAATTGCGGATAGCCAAGAAGTTTTCAAAAAGCAGTCGTTGCATCCGGCTTTCCATCCGCCCTACTAGGCCGAAATCAAAATAAATAACATCGCCCTGCAAATCAAAGCGCAGATTTCCCGGGTGCGGGTCCGCATGAAAAAAGCCATACAAAAACACTTGTCCTAAAAAGCTGTCCAGCAGGCTTCGCGCCCATTTCCGCCGCAGCGCCGCTGGTTGCTTGAGAGCCTGTTCCAATGACAACGCTTCAATATATTCCATGGTCAGAACAGCCTGATTGCTCCATTCCGGTAAATTAGCAGGAATACGCACCCGTCCGTCCTTCGGCAGCTTCCTAGCGAAAAGAGTCATATTCGCCGTTTCTACGACGAAATCCGTCTCCTTCTGCAGCCCGTGAGCAAAAACAGATACCAACTGTTCTAGCGCGATAACCCGCTTTACCTCAGGCTGCTCGCCAATAAAGGCCGCGGTGCGCTTCAAAATCGCCAAATCTACTTCAATGGTGTCTACCACGCCAGGCTTGCGCACTTTAACCACTACAACTCGGCCATCATGAATCCAGGCGCGATGAATCTGCGCAATAGAACCCATGCCAATCGGTTCTGGCTCCACTCGCAAAAAATCCTGCCGCCAAGAAGGAAGATTGGCATCCAGAGCCGCTTCCACCTCAGCAAAGGGAATCGGCGCTACCTGCTCATGCAAGCGCTCCAAGGCTTCTAGCAAAAACTCCGGCAGCAAATCCGGCCGACTGCTGAGAAACTGGCCAAATTTAATAAAAGTAGGGCCCAATTCTTCCAGCATCAAGGGCAAACGCTGCGACATAGTGCGGATCTTTTCCTGCTGCGCATCGGTATAAAAATCCTTGGCCACCAGCAAGCCTTCTTCGCCTTTGCCCACCTGCCGCCAATCCAAGTCCCGCAAAAGAAAGCCAAAGCCATGACGAATGAAAACGCGCGCAATCTCTCGCGTCCGTTCACGCAGCGCCGCTTTTTGCACACTCATAGCCTCGCCTCCTCTTGCCTTTGCTTCTTAGGAGGAGAATTCGCCCCGCAGTTAGGTCATTCCTGCTCGCCTTGCCAGTCTTCCAAACGATGCAAAAACCAAGTTACCGCCAGCATATCCGCCGCCCCTCCGGGGCTGATATTTCGGGCAATAAACAGTGTATCCATCTCGCTTAAACGTTTCACTCCTCCAGCAACCAACATGCCTCCGGACGCTAACACCGCTGCGGTCTGCTGACGCACCCAGCCGCGCATGGTTTCTACATCATGGCGGTTCATAACCGTAGTATCGTCTACTGTCATAAACAATTCCAACAACGTTTGCACTAAAGCGTCGTTAACATTCAGTCCAGCCGCCAACGCTTCGCGCAGCTTCGGCAGGCCGCACAAACGCACCGCAGGCAGCGCCGCCGCCACTTCGCCGCGAATGCCCTGCACGCCATATTCTAAATATAAGCGTTCCCCAGCGGTCAATTCCTCCGGCTTTTTACGGGCCAAAGACTTCAGTTCCGCTTCTACAATGCCTTGCACCATCTCGGCGGCCGCCGCCAAAACCGCTTCTGTTTGCAATGGTTTGCCTGCATGCAGCACCCAGGCGGCGGCCGCCACGGCCAGTCCCAAGGAAAAGAGCAAGCCCTTTTGCGTATTGACGCCTTGCGTCGCCGCCAACATGCGCCGCTCCCCTTCCAGACCAAGCAGACGCAGCAAAGGCAGCAGTTCTTCCAGAGTTCCCTTATGGCGAAAAGCCGCTTCCGCGCAGCGTCCCAGGGTCTGAGACAACGCCGCCGAACTAGCTAAGAATGTAAAAATATCCATATCCTTGTGAGCGCCGCTATTCGCGCGATCCACCAAACCTGGCGCCGGCGTGGCAGCCACTTCATACAGCATGGCCTCTACCGCCAAGGCAGCCAATTTTTCCGCCGCCGGACGTACGCGCCGAGTTTGTTCCGCCTGAAAGGAAAGCAATTTTTGCTGCACCGCTCTTGCGAGCTCCTCTGTTGAATGGCGTCTTTCCCTCATACAAAGCCGCGCATCGTCCGCACAGAGCAAACACGAGCGGCGACGTCCCTGCTGCTGCCTGGATAAAAGCTGGCCATCCGCCGCAAAAACATCAATATCCCATAAGCGTCCATAAGAACGGCTCTCTTCCAGTTCTACCGCTGCCGCCTTAATTTCCGCCGCCGCCGCGTCAACGGCCAGTAGAATTTCCGGACCTGTAGCCGCATAGGTTCGCTCCTCCGCCGCCACCCTAAAAAGCAAGGTCAACGCATCCGCCGCCGCCCGGCACAATTGCCGTAACACCTCTCCATCTTTGACCGGCCCCGGAATATTCAAGGTAATACTGACTAAGGGCAGCCCGGTGCGCGAACGCAACGCCTGCTGGCGCTCTTGTCTGGCCTCTTTAGCCGCCAATACCTCTTCTAATGTAAGCTGCTTCACAATATGACCCCTTTACTCAACTGCTTCAAATTCCGTTTCAGCATACTACAACAAAGCTGCCTGCACAAGATGCAGGCAGCTTTCTCGTTAAAACCAAAACAGCAAATCAATGACGCGAATCGCTGGCGCGAATGGCCGCCAGCACTTCTGCCGCCGCGGGAGAACGCAAATAGCGCAGCGTACTCTCCGGCACCAGCGGCGCCACCTGCTCCCACCCAGCGCCCTGGCGCAACAGTTCCCTGACTCTAGAAGCGCTGATGGGCTCGCTTCCTTCCGCTAACCGCGGTATTTCCACTACCTTTACGCCATAAGACGGCAGCACTTCCTGCAAGGCTTGATTGTAAGCCCTCGTCACCTCGCAATAAGGCTCCTCGCCGACATAACGCACAGCCACGCCCAAGCCTGGCGCGATATAGCCGCCAAAAACATGCGCGTCTAGGCGGGTCTGGGCAATAACCGTATCTTCGCCTCGCGTAAAATAATCCGGGAACGTCGCTGCGGAAATAATGTATTTGCCAGCTTCCACCACCCGCACATTCGGCAGATGGGCTACGCCTTCCTGCACCAGGCGCAGGCGCACGGCAAAGGGGAAAAGGGAACGATCCTCGCTCACTACCAGTACCACTACCCCGGCGTGAGCTGCCGCCGCCCTGGCAATTACCGCCTGGTGTCCGCGGGTGAAAGGGTTGCAATTGACAACAAGGGCCGCCCTGTCGCCGCTCGGCAAATCGCTCACCGCTGCGGACAAGCGTTTTACTTCCTCTTGAATTGACCCCAGACCGCCTTCCAGCAGCACTGCCTGGGGCTCCACCCGCGCCAGCTCGCGAAAGCCCAAGCCGGTAAACTGAGGCGCCGCCGACGGTTTGGTAAAGATGAAAAAATGCCGCACGCCCGCTTCGCCGCCTTGACGCATTAAGGCGGAAACGATGGTCGCCGTCAGCCCCTCGCCCTGCAAATCCGGATGCACCGCAATATTGCGCAGCACTTCGCCGCCCCGGGAACCAGTGGCAATCATCCGACCATCTTGATAAAGAGCGATCGTATGCTCCACTGACGCCGGATCGTAAGCAAGGCCAAAAGCGGTGAGGAATTCCCTCACCGCTTGACTTTGCCTGGGGTTATTGCGATTGATGACCCGTTCTTCCC
>CAZKCR010000078.1:0-8651 GCA_964551055.1 uncultured Anaeromusa sp.
CGCGCTTCAATAAAGACCAGCAGATAATTCAAGGCCAGTCCGACCAGAGCGAGGCAAACAATGGCGGCAAACATATTGGGCACCTTAAAGGTTTCTTGGGAGTAAAACACCAAAAAACCTAAACCGGCTTCGGCACCGATCATTTCCGCCGCCACCAAAGCTACTACGGAATGAGCTCCGCCCAAGCGAATGCCGGTCATGATCTCCGGTACAGCCGCAGGCAGCACCACCTTGAGAAAGATGAAGCTTCGCGACGCCCCCAGTGATTTAGCCGAATCCAGCAGAATTTTATCTACATTCTTAACGCCGTTAATAGTATTGAGCAAAATCGGCCACAAGGACGCCCAAAAAATAATAGTCACCTTGGACAATTCACCAATACCAAAAAACAAGATAAACACAGGAAACAAAGCCAGCGACGGCAGTTGCCGGAAAGTCTGCAGCACCGGATCCACCAAGTACTCCAGTCGCTTAAACCACCCTAGGAAAATCCCCAAGGACGTGCCAAGAACAATGGACAGCCCCAACCCTAAAAAAGAACGCTGAATACTGCTCTCCACATGCGGCCAAATAGCGCCTGATTTAATCAGTGCAAGTAAAGCGCTCAACACCAGCGAAGGAGGACTGAAAAACGTCTGATCCACCAACCCGGCACGGGGCAAAAATTCCCAGAGGGCAAAAAAGACAACAAGCCCGACTCCCCGTCCCGAAAATCGCTTTATCCTGTTAGCCAACTTGCTCATGCAAAACCGCCCGCCCTTCCCTGGTCTGCTTTGTTGCAAACGAAGCCGCCGCCGTGCGGCGCAAGCTCGGTTCCTGGGCTTGCAGCACTTCGTCTTTCAGCAGTTCCCACGCCTGATGACGAATCCCGGCAAATTCCGGAGAATTCCGGAGTTCTTCGCTCCGCGGCCGCGCCAGCGGCACCTCAATAATTTCTTTGATTCGTCCAGGCCTCGCTGTCATCACCGCTACGCGGTCCGATAAAAACACTGCTTCGTCAATACTGTGCGTCACAAAAATAATGGTTTTATGCGTTTCTTCCCAGATACGAAGCAGCTCGTACTGCAATACTTCTCGCGTTTGGGCGTCCAGAGCGGCAAAAGGCTCGTCCATCAGCAGCACCTCCGGCTGATATGCCAAGGCTCTGGCAATAGCCACGCGCTGCTTCATGCCTCCAGACAGCTCATGGGGATAGCGGTTGGTAAACTCCCCAAGGCCCACAAGATCGATATATTCTTTGGCTATCTCCCGCCGCTCTTTGCGCTTGACACCGCGGATCTCCAAACCAGCGCCTACATTTTCCAACACCGTCCGCCAAGGAAACAGCGCATAGGCCTGAAAAACATAGCCCAGGTTGTTGCCCGCACCGGTTACCACTTGGTCATCCACGAAAATTTCGCCGCTGCTTTGGCTGTCTAAGCCACCGAGAATGTTGAGAAAAGTCGACTTGCCGCAGCCGCTCGGCCCCAGAATGGATAAAAATTCGCCTTCTTTAACTTCCAACTGAAAGTCATCCAAAATCACCAGAGAATCGCTTTGATTTTCCTCGTTTTTGACTTGAAAAAACTTGTTTACATTTTTTGCCGTGATCTTACTCATACTAATTCCCTCCATTCCCAACACTACCGTCACCGCTAAATAAACAGAGACCCGCCTTATACAAGGCCGGCCTCTAGTATTTCTAGTCAACCAACAGGTTTTATTATGAACTTTTGGCGGTATCCTCTAGGACCCTCTTGCGGCGAAAATATTCCATATACGCCGGCAAATAGGCAAGTTCTTCTTCCCATGCTAAATACTGCGCTGATTGTTTCAAATCGTATTCGGTCAAATGCACGTGCCAGTCATCCGGCACAATGCCATCCAAACCGACGACAATCTCTTTCCCCGCCTTGCGCCAGGCAGGCGTACCGCCTTCTAAGACCGCCACTCGGCTATACCCTCTTTTTTGCAAAGCCGCTGCCGCCAGTACCGGAGAGTACTCATCCGCCGCCGTTACCACAACTGGACTGTCTGCCCCGTCAAGAATCGTGGCAATGCGTTGTTCCAGCCAACTGCGAGACAACCAGCGCGCCCCCGGAATGTGACCGGCCGCAAAAGAACGACTGTCGCTCACATCCAGCACGATGGTCTGCGGCTCTTTTCTTTGCAGCTTTCGCAAGGAAGCCCCGTTCAACGCCGCAACGCGCTGCACGGCATAATCATAACCAAGGGGCAGAAGCTCCGGTTTGCCAAACTCCAGCGCACGGCCTTGGTCCTGCCAAGACCGCATGCCATTTTCGAGGATATATACCTGGTCAAAACCCATCTGTTGATACCAATAGGCGGTTATCGCCGAGCGGGTTCCTTCATCGCAAACAAAGACAATGCGGGCATTAGGAACCGCTACCGTGTCATCTGCGTTTTGAATTGCCTGTCCTCCGGCCACCCAGCGCGCCCCGGGAATATGACCTTCTGTTTCATACTCTTCCTGTCGGCGTACATCCACCACATAGAGCGTCTTCTCTGCCGCTTCCTGCTGCCAGGCCTGCAGCTGCGCTGCCGTGACGAATGAAATTCCTTCTTCGCGCGCCAAGCGCTTAGCAAATTGTTCTGCCGCGACTTGGCTTGCCAATGAAGGCAGCGGTCCTTTGGACACTTCTTTTTGCAACGAAAAACCTGCCAACTTCCAGCCTTTGGTGCCATTATCTAAGTCATAGACTTGGGCTATCCCCATTCGTTTCAGCGTCGCGCAAGCAATATAGCCTCGCGTGCGTCCGGCGCAGGTGGTCACGATTTTCTTGCCTGCTTGCGCATAATCGGCCGCTTTCAGCGGCAGCTCCACACCGGAAACAACAACAGCTCCGGGAATACTGCCAGTTTTGGCCGCTTCTTCATAAGGGCGAACTTCAATGACTACAAAATCATCCCGTCCACTGTCCATCCACGTCTTCAAATCCCGCGGCGTCAGTTTGGGCACCACGCGCCAATACTCGCCGACAATTTCTCCAAAAGCCTTACTTAGCACATGAACGCCTCGTACAATCGGCAGTCCCTGACGCTGCCAGGCTTGCAAGCCACCCTCTAGAACACGCACCTGTGTGTAGTTTTGCTCTTCCAGCGTTGCCGCTGCCAAGACAGCCCGTTCGCCTTCCCAGTCGTATAAGACAAGCGGTGTACTTTTTACCGGCACCAACTCCTGAATTCTTACTTCCAGATCGCGCCTAGGGATTTGCGTAGCCCCGAAAATTTGCCCGCTTTCGTATTCATTTCGCTCGCGAATGTCCAGCAACGCATAGCCATTTTCCTGCCATAACACCTTTTGCAGCTCCTGGGCGGATATGTTTTTTGCCATTTGCCGTTTCACCCTTTCTCACACAACCCTTTGCCAAACAAAAAGGCTGAGCACGCCTCTAAAAAGAAACGCCTCAGCCTGCAGTTCTCTGCTCAGCCTGTTTAGCAACGCAATACGACAACAGCTTACTTTTCCGTCGCCAATATGCAACACATTGTAACGTCATCATAGCATAAGCCGCTATCCTTGTAAGTCGCCAAAACGACATTCACGGCAAAAACCACTATTTACTTTAAAGGATAACTTCCATAGCTGCGCAGGTGCACCCAGCTTTGATACTCCGGATGCTGTGGGTCCTGTTCCAATGCCGCTTTTTCCCGGCGGTATTTTTCGCCGTCCAGACTCTTAAATAGAACCCGGTCCTCCCCGACAGGGCACACTTTAATGCAGTTGCTGCAAGGATCACAAAAAGTTTGTTTTAGACGCCCCTCATATTCATGACAAGCCTTGTAGTCCAGGTTTCCGCCTTGCTGCGGCAGCGCCTGCGCCGGGCACAACTCTTCGCATAGCCCGCAATCTTGACACAGCGCCGTAGTCTGAATGGCACTTGCAGCCACTTGCAAATCCGTAAAGACGGCTTTCAGCTGTATGCGCGGTCCATACTCTTTTGTCAAGAGCGCGCGATTTCGCCCAATCGTGCCCAGGCCCGCATAATACCCCGCCCAAACATTGGAAAAGCCTTGCGGTTCTTCCGGCGTCGTACCATTGCTGGACTCTGTTAAAGCCACCGCTGCCGCTCCTTGTTCTCGCAAAAAAAGCACCATATTATACGCCGCTTTTTCCAAAATACGGTTAGCGACAATGACTTGCTCCCGCCCCAGCACCGTCGGCGCCGCTTCCACTAGAGGCAGCCATAACGGAACCGCCATCACAAGCACCGTCTGCGCCTGTGGCCAGAGGCTGCGGGGCCGCAGTTCTGTCGGCACCTCGCCTCGCTCTTCCCAACGCTGGGCTGGTGCTGCGCCAGTGAGTTCCGCACCAAAAGACAACGCTTTTTCCACAAGCTGTTTTTGCGTTACTTGCAGCGCCATCATAACACCTCCTCCTGGTCTGCTACCACCAGCTCCGTTAATACAGAAACCCACTGCACTTCAGCAATTTCTGCGGCAGAAAGAGAAGCCGCCTGCCGGGAAAAATCCGCCTGTTTCGCCGCTTCTACATGCGAAAAAACGGGCACGCTTTTATGCTCTGGCACCGTATCGCCGCAGCTGTCTGCGGGAATATTTACAGATGGATACCCCGCCTCATTCAGCCATACAGCCAAGCGGTACGCTGCAAAATCCAAAATTTCTGTAGCCGCATCCCAATGTTCCATTCCGATGATCCCCGGCAGCGCCTTCGCTGTTTCCACTTTGGGAATTCCCAGGACAATCACGCTCTGAACCTGATGCCACAATTCCTCCGGCATCGGTCCGGTATAAACAGCCCCACCCCCTTGGGCATTGCCTGTCGGCGCAAATCCGGCCCAAACAGCGCCCAAGCGCCGCGCCTGCCGCAGCACTTCTTGCGGTGTCAGTTTTTCTGTCTTTGCCATATTACTCCTCCCACCCCGTAATACCGGCGCCAATCCCCGACTGCCACTGTGAAAAATCCTGTGCTTCCGTAAAATACTGTTTGACCGTCCGGCTGCCATATAAAGCCCGGTCTTCTCCTATAGGGCATACCTTGATGCAAAAGCCGCAGTGGCTGAAAGGTCCGCGAAAACGCTGCCGCCGTTTAGCGCAAGATATTTTATCCATTTCCGCGTACTTTACTTCCTGAGGAGAACCGGAAAACGCCTGGGTACTGCAGATCTTTTCGCACAAACGGCAATTGGTGCATAGCTCTTTTTCAAGCAGCGGATCTCCGGGCACTTCCAGTGCGGTCAGCACCGATACCAAGCGATGCCGCGGTCCATATTCCGGCGTTAAAAGCGTATGATTCCAACCGATACGTCCCAGCCCCGCATATTGTCCGGCCCAGACATGAGAAAAAGCAGCTAGTGGTTTTTCTTGAAGCACGCCCACCCCGTAACCATCCCGGCAGAAGGGAATCGCCGCCTGTCCATGGCGGTTCAAAAAAGCGGCTAGACGATAGGCCGCCTCATCCAGCAGTTGATTGGTATAGTTGTACTGAGCCCGGTATAAATGAGATATCTTGGTTTCCACTGTCGGCAGTAACGACGGAATGGCTAAAACAATAACCGTCTTAGTCAGCGGCCAAAGCTGCTGCGGAAAAAACGCCTCCGGCAAATCGCCAAATTCCGCCCAGCGCTCTACCGGCGCAAAACCAACCAGCGCCGCCCCCAGATCGCGAGCGTACTGGCGAACCTCTTCTTTGTCCAGCTTTTCTTGCGGCAAAATAATCCCCCCCTATGCAATTATAGCTTGTCTACTCATTCCACCCGCATTTCACAAAAGCCTGCTGCAAATCTGCGATAATATCTTCTGCGTCTTCCAGGCCCACGCTAAAGCGCAAATGACCGTTCTGAAACTCTGCAGGATAAAAGGAATTGCGCTCATCCTCTGGTCCGGTAAAAACGATAAGACTTTCATCATGTCCTATCGATACAGCTGGCACAATCAGTTGCAAAGCATTGACAAACCGATTATGCAAATCCACATCTCCCTTCAGGCCAAAGGCTAGCACCCCGGAAAACAGCTTCATTTGTTTTTTAGCAATTTCATGCTGCGGATGGCTGGGCAATCCCGGATAGGCTACAAAAGACACTGCCGGATGGGACTCTAAAAACCAAGCAACCTGCAGCGCATTTTCGCTATGCTGACGCATCCGCAAAGGCAGGGTAGAAGCACCGCGCATAATCAACCAGGCATTAAAAGGGCTGATAACGCCGCCTAAATTCACCATGGCCTGGCGCTTAATCGCATCAATCAGCTCGGTTCGTCCGATCACAGCGCCCCCCATGGCATCGCCATGTCCATTGATATACTTAGTCAAGCTGTGAATAGCCAAGTCCGCTCCTAAAGCCAGTGGTTGTTGCAAATACGGCGAGGCAAAGGTGCTGTCTACGCTCAGCAACGCCCCCGCCTCTTTAGCAATGGCTGCCAATGCCGCAATATCGCTGACGCGGGTGGTAGGATTCCCCGGCGTTTCCATATGTATCAGCCGTGTATTCGGACGCACTGCCTGGCGCACCGCCTCTAGGTCCGACGTATCCACTAAAGATACTTCAATGCCGTATTTATCCGGAAAATATTCTTTTAGCAAGCGATACACCGCTACATAGGATACATCGGTGCAGATGACATGAGCATCCTTATCTAAAAAGGTGAAAAACACGCCAGCTAAAGCAGCTACGCCGCTGCCCAAAACCACACAGTCCTCGCCGCCTTCCAAAGCCGCTAACTTTTCCTGCAGATAGATCTGATTAGCCGAAGTAGTACGCGTATACAGCAATTGATTCGGATCGCTCCAGTTGAGTTTGGAAGCGTCTTCCGGCAAGAGATAGCTGTTAGCCATGGTCAATGGCCGCCGTATCGCGCCGGTCTCCTTGTCAATACCGTTGCCGGTATGAATGCATTGCGTAGCAAAGCCTCTTTCTTGTGCGTCTGCCATAGTGTTTCATCCTCTCTGTTTCTTTTTTAGATAGTAAAAAAGGCGAAGCCGAGAGAGCTTCCCTCCCTTGCTTCGCCTTCCGTTTACGGATCAGCCTTCTGTTTTTATTTGTGTCTGCTTATCCAGCCAGTCTCCAAAGAGAGCCTGCAATTGTTCCTGATGTCCTTGAGCGCCATGCGCGAAACGAGTCACTGCCAGTTCTTTGGGACCACTATAGGCCTCGTACAGTTCTTGTGAACCAGCAAGAGGCACCACTATATCTTCTGTGCCATGCACAATAAAAAGCGGCGTATCCAATGCGGCTGTTGTTTGCATCGGTTGATACTGGTTTTTCGCTAAGTCTTGCACAAATTGCGGTCCTAACGAAAAGGCTTTTTCAAAAAAGTTGGCAACTGTTTCGCCTTGCAGCGCTTTGCTCCACAATTCCGGCCCTAGAATCACATCCCGGAAATTTTCGACTGCCTTGGTCACCGGCGCAAAAAGCATACGTCCGGCAATTCGCGCGTCTGCCGGATGCAAGAGCGTCACCAAGCCGCCAAGACTATGCCCATAAAGAATTACCGGCGAATCTTTCCACTGTGTCTGCTCTTTAACCCAGGCTACTACATTGGCTAAGTCCTCCCGCCAACCGCTGACGAAGGTGTCGGCTGCAAAGGTGCCGTCGCTGTCTCCAGATCCCAGAAAATCAAAGCGCACTACGACATAGCCCAGTTTTTCCAAATACGAAGCCAAATGCACCGTCAGGTGATTATAGCCTACTTTATTGCCTGTAAAGCCGTGACTGCACACAACCACAGGCGTCCCTGGCCGAAACGAGTCCGGCTGATGCACCATGGTTGAAAGGCGTCCGCCGCGACTGCTAATCCATACATGATCCTTCATCGTAATTCCCCCTTAGGAACTGTCTTCTGCAAATAAAGAAAAGGCTAAGAAACCTTAGCCTTTCGTCCTCGAATCAACTAATGCGCCTTCACTTTATTTTTTACTATGGTATCACGATGCAAAGATTGCGTCAATCCATTTTCCCTTGAAGCTTCTCTGCCAACAACCACTGTCTGGAAAAGGCGATCGCCTGGGTCGTCAACGCTTCGCAAGCATGCAACGGTCCGTCTTTCGGAAAGCCCTGCGGCCGCAGTTGCCGGCACAGCAAGCTCCCAAAGTGGGCTTCAAAGGCAGACGCAAAGTTCCGGCAGCATGCCGAGATTTCTTCTGCCGACTCCTTCGACAAAGCTCCCTGCAAGCCAAGAAAGACCAACATGCCTTCCACCAAACCGCACTGCGCCCCATAGCCGCCTGCTCCATGAAGCCCCGCCATCGCTTCCGCCCATAGAGTCGGCAATGGCATTTGCGCCGCTTCGCATTGCAGAACCAATTGTGTCCGAGCACAATTCCAGTCGTCCTGCCAATAGCACTGGTGTACGCGTTCACTAGCCCATTGTTGCACCGCATCCGCCATTTTAAATTCCTCCCAGTCGCAACAGGCCCATGACTCCCAAGCCTGCGGCCATCGTCCATACGGCCTGACTAGTGCGCCAAGCTACCCAGGCTGCGGCTGCGCCTGCCACAAGATAGCTGTTATGCCAAGACACATCAAGCTGTCCTTGAGGCAAAAGCAAAGCTGGTACCACCAGGGCCGCCAAAATCCCTGTAGGCACCTGCGCCGTCCAACGCTCCAAACCTTTGGGCAAGCCGGTCAAACGCAGTAACAGAAAGCTGCCCACCCGCGTAGCATACGTAGCGCCAGCCATCACCAGAATGATCA
>CAZKCR010000079.1:0-3661 GCA_964551055.1 uncultured Anaeromusa sp.
CAACTTATAGAAGCCTATCACAATGGCTCCATCCGCACTTCCGCTTTCTTTTCCTTTATTATTGATGACTTGATCATGGACCACATGCTCAAAGAAGACGTGAAATTCTTTCCCTTCCTGCGGCAGCAGCTAGCTGAAACCGACAACAACAGCCCTGTCTAAAACCTGATTCTTCACCCAAAAAGATAGCCTCTCGGCTCTCATAAAGTCCCAAATCCCCCTTGCGGGCCTTCCCCCTTTAACAAGGGGGACTTTTTTTCCGCATCGCTGTACTCCTCGTACATTCTTTTATTTTTTATCTTTCTCTCTGATTCCTCTGGCTTTTCCTCTGTTCCTCTGTGTTCCGCGCTTCTCTATTTCATTTTCTAGTTTTCTCTTCGCAGACGCTTACGGGCGCCTGCTTTTTTGTTATAATAAAAAGATACCCATTCTGCGAAAACGAGGACTTTTTCATGCTAAACCTGCATTTAACCGATGAAGCCATCTCCCAGGAAGCCTCTTGGGACAGTTCTTACCAGCGCGGCTGCACCTACCACCGCCAAGGTCGCGTAGACAGGCTGCGCTTTGACGCGGCCCAGCAGCGCTACTACGCCACTGTCCGAGGTACCCGTTCCTATAAAGTCGAAGTGTGGGGCGACACGCGCATGCTGCATTACCAGTGCAATTGCCCCGCTTACGACGGCTATAGCGCCTGCAAGCACATTGTCGCTGTTCTCAAAGCCATTCAGCACCGCGAGGCACTCTCCCACCCCGAAGGAGAAGAAACGGCAAGCCAGCACAATCCCAATCTGACCCCGGCAGAAGCGGCTCTTTTAGCCCATTATCGTCCTCAAGCACAAACAACAGCGACTTCTGCAGGCTTCCAAGAGGTCCAATTGGCAGTTACCTACTGCCGCCGCCAAAGCGGCATCCTTTCCCAAACTTGGCTGGAGCTAAGCATTGGCGTAAGCCGTCTTTACGTACTCAAAGACTTGCCTGCTTTTTTAGAACATTTCTGTTGGAACCAGCCCCATCCGTTCGGCAAGAATTTCACCTTCACC
This sequence comes from uncultured Anaeromusa sp., assembly GCA_964551055.1. Taxonomy (GTDB): domain Bacteria; phylum Bacillota; class Negativicutes; order Anaeromusales; family Anaeromusaceae; genus Anaeromusa. The sequence continues at coordinate 1,041 of CAZKCR010000079.1, forward strand.
CCGGGGACCATGCGTTTTGACAATATTTCTGCACAATTATTCACGCTGATCCGCGAGTCCTACCAGAGCGAACGCGAACGACGCGCCTGGAGCGGCAGCTTTTTCAGCGCCAACGACACCTTGTCTTCATTCCACAATAAAAGGGGCTTTTCTTTGGACAGCGCCCAGCAACGCCAATTCTGGCAATGGGCTCAGCAGCATAACGTCCCTATCCGCTTGCTTTTAAATGATATAGAGTACGATGCAGCCCCTGTGCTTGCGACCACGCCGCCGCTCACAACCGTCTTGGACGACATTCCCGGCGGCGTAAGCGTACGCTTGGATGTTCCAGAAGGCTCCTGGGAGCTTTTAACCAGCAACGGCAGCCACCTTTACTGCGGCGGAAGCATCTACGCGGTCCCGGACGATTTCCGGCTGTCTTGGACGCCTTTATTGGAACATTTCCAGGGACACAAGGTACGGGAGCTGCGCATTCCTTTGGAGGAATCGGAGCCTCTTTTCAGCGCCATGATGCCTAAGCTGGAAGCAGCCGGCACAGTGCAAGTGGCGGCGACGCTGCAGCAGCGCTTTCGCCGGGAGCCGCTGGAAGCAAAGATCTACCTGGACCGCTACGGCTCGGGCCTGGCGGCGAGGCTGGAATGCCGCTACGCTGGGCAGCTTCTGGAAGAAGGCGCCCCGACGCGCCGGGATGAATCCGGCGCCATCTGGCTGCGGGACGAAGCGGCGGAAAATGCCGTACGCCAAGCGCTTTCCCTGGCAGGTTTTCGGGAAAGCGGTCTTTTCTGGCAACTGGAGCATCCTGACGCGCTTTTTCATTTTGCCGATGAAGGTCTGGCCTCCCTGCAGCAGCAAGCCGAGGTCTTCGGCGCGGATGACCTGCGCCTAAAAGTACGCCCCATGAGCGCCAGTGCCGGCGTTCGTTTGAGCAGCACCGGCTTAGTGGAACTGTCTTTGGAACATGAAGGCCTAGACCGCAAGGAGCTTTGGGATATTCTAGCTTCGTACCGACAAAAAAAACAATATCACCGCCTCAAAGACGGCGCTTTTTTGAAACTCGAAGGCGCCGCCGAGGAAATGCTGGCTATGGTAGACAGTCTGGGACTAAGCAAACAGGAACTGTCGCAAGAGAATTTGACGCTGCCTCGTTATCGCGCTCTGTACCTGGATTTGCTCGCTCGCGAAAGCCAGTCCCTGCATGTAGAGCGGGAAAAAAGCTTCCGCCAGTTAGTGCGCGATATTCGCCGTCCTGAAGAAAGCGAATGCGAATTGCCGCAGCACCTCAACGCACAGCTGCGGGAATATCAGGAAACAGGCTACCGTTGGCTGAATGCCCTAGCGCAGCATCAGCTAGGCGGCATTCTAGCGGACGACATGGGACTCGGCAAAACGCTGCAAATGCTAACCTTCCTGCAGCAAGCCAAAGAGCAAGGCGAAACAAGACCGTCTCTGGTCGTAGCGCCTACGTCGTTAGTCTACAACTGGCTGGAGGAAGCTTCCCGCTTCACGCCGGACTTGCGGGTGCGAGTTCTCGCGGGCCAGCAAAGCAGCCGCCAAGAAGCGCTCCAAGACCTAGCGGATACGGATCTTTTCATCACATCTTACGGCGTACTGCGCCGGGACATCGAAAATTACCAGGAACTCAACTTTTATTGCGCCATTCTTGACGAAGCGCAGCATATCAAAAACCCAGGCACCCAGGCAGCCCAGGCGGCCAAAGACATTCCCGCCCAAGTGCGCTTTGCCCTCACAGGCACGCCGGTGGAAAATTCCCTTACCGAACTGTGGTCGGTCTTTGATTTCATTTTGCCTGGTTACTTGCGCAGCCACAAATTTTTCCAAGATCACTTTGAAACGCCTATTGTCAAAGATCAGGACCAGGAAGCGCTGCAAAACCTGAGCCGCCATATCCGTCCCTTCCTGCTGCGACGTCTGAAAAAAGAAGTGCTCAAAGAACTGCCGCCTAAAGTGGAAAGCAAAATGAGCGCCGAAATGACACCGCGCCAGAGCAAGGTTTATACCGCCTGGCTGGCTAAAGCCCGGCAGGAAATGCAAGAAGAGCTCACCGCCCAGGGCTTCGAACAAAGCCGTATCAAAATTCTGGCGCTCCTCACACGCCTGCGTCAGCTCTGCTGCCATCCGGCGCTCTTTCTTGATGATTATCACGGCGGCAGCGGCAAGCTGGACCTCTTGCACGAGTTGCTGCAAGACGCTCTGGAAGGCGGCCATCGGGTGCTGCTGTTCTCCCAATTCACAGGCATGCTGGATCTCATCCGCCAGCATCTGGCCAAGGAAGGCATCGACTGCTTCTACCTCGACGGCGCCACCCCCGCCCAAGAGCGCCTGCGGCTTGTAAACGCCTTCAACGGCGGTGAAAAATCGGTCTTCCTCATCTCCCTGAAGGCTGGCGGCACCGGCCTCAACCTCACTGGCGCAGACATGGTCATTCACTATGACCCCTGGTGGAACCCGGCCGTCGAAGACCAAGCCACCGACCGGGCCTACCGGATTGGCCAGAAGCAATCAGTCCAGGTATATAAACTCATCGCCAAAAATACGATCGAAGAAAAAATATATGCCTTGCAGGAGCGCAAAAAAGAAATGATCGACTCCGTCATTCAGCC
>CAZKCR010000079.1:3761-5220 GCA_964551055.1 uncultured Anaeromusa sp.
GGGTCAAAGTGAGTACCTGATTCGGCTTCGATCATGCGGACCGCCGTAGCATGAGAATACGGATCTTTATATACCCGCCTGCTGATTAACGCATCATACACGTCCGCCAACGCCATCAGGCGGGCGGAAATGGGAATGGACTCGCCAGCCAGCCCTTCCGGATAGCCGCTGCCATCCCATTTTTCATGGTGACCTTGGGCAATTTCCTTGGCAAATTGCAAAAAGCTGTCTTCCGTCCCCAGCAAGAGCTCTGCTCGCCGGATGGCGTCGCGGCCAATAGCGGCATGAGTCTTCATTACCGCAAACTCCTCCACCGTGAGTTTGCCGGGCTTGAGCAAAATGCTGTCGGGAATGCCCACTTTGCCGATATCGTGCAACGGCGCAGAGCGCACCAAAAGTTGAATGCTTTCCGGCGTCAAAACCTCTCGATAACCGCGCCTGTTTTGTAAAAACAAAGCCAATTCCCGCACATACGCCGCTGTGCGCTGAATATGCGCACCCGTTTCATTGCTGCGCGTCTCCGCCAAGGAAGCCATCGCTACAATGGAAACTTCCTGAATTAAGGAAATTTCTTTCATACGCCTGGCCACTTCCGCTTCCAGATAACTGGCTTTATCCCGAAAAAACTGCTGTGCTTGGTGCAGCTTAATATGCGTTTTGACCCGAGAAAGCAAAATCGCCGGATTGAGCGGCTTGGTAATATAGTCCACCGCTCCTAAAGCCAGACCTTTCGCTTCGTCCTCCTGCTCCTGGCGCGCCGTAAGAAAAATGACGGGAATGTCTGCCAGCACCGGATCGGCCTGCAAACGCCGACAGGTTTCATAGCCATCCAGCACCGGCATCATCACATCCAACAAAATCAAGTCCGGCGCTGCCTGCTCCACAATCTGCAACGCCTTAGCTCCATTGGTAGCCACCTTGACCTTATACTCCGATTTTAACAACGAGCTGGCCAGGGCAATATTATCGGGTGCATCATCTACAACCAGCACAACCGGCTTTTCCGCAGTCACGACTTACACCTTCTCTCACACAAATGGTTTAACTGCGCTAAGGCATCCTCCAATTCAAAACGCCGCAGCAACTGCTCTAAACGAGAAAATTCCATTGCGTCAAAGAACGGCGCCCAGCTCTTTTTATGCCCTTGAAAATACTCTTCCGCCTCGCTGTCAAATTCGGCTAAAAGACGCCGCAGCTCCTCTAGTTCCGGTTCTACCTGCAGCCACTTCTCTTCGCTGGCTCCCGGGGCAGGCTCTTCTATTTCTGCGGCAGGCCAAGCTTCCTGGATGGAAGACAACACACGCTGCAGTTCTTCTTGCGCCTGCTGAAATAATTCAACGGAAGCGTCTTTAGCACGCAAGGCCAGCTCTAGCTGCGCAGCCGCTTTGGATAGAGCCATAGCTCCCAGATTAGCCGCCGATCCTTTAAGAGTATGTGCGGTCCGTACCGCCAGCTCCCA
>CAZKCR010000079.1:5320-8641 GCA_964551055.1 uncultured Anaeromusa sp.
CGCTCTACCGCCAGCAAGCCGTTGCCGACCACCTCCACATACACATTTTGGCGGTGTAACAGCTCTACCGCAATTTGCTGGTTGATAAGATTGTCTTCTACCAACAGCACGCGCACGCCCTGCAAATGATAGTCCTTTTCCGGTTCTTGCACGCTGCAGCTTCTCTCAGCCACCTCTTTTTCCGCCAACATACGCACCATCGTATCAAATAATACTGACGGTCCTACCGGCTTAATCAACACCGTATCAATGCCACATTGCTTCGCTTCCTCTTCGGCCTTGTCTTTTTCAAAGGCAGTCACCAGCACCACTTCCGGCGCCGGCTCCTGCAAGATCGTTTTTCGTAATTGCCGCGTGGTCTCCAGCCCGTTAAGCTGTGGCATCTGCCAATCCATAAATACAGCGGCATAGGGCTGATGCGCTTCATCGGCTTCTTCCACCCGCTTTAGCGCTTCTGAACCAGATTCCGCCGTATCTACGGCAAAATGCAGAGACTTTAAATGATCGGCTAAAATCTCTCGGGCAGCCTGATTATCGTCCACAACGAGCAGCCGCTTTGCTTCCAGCCCTTTGGGGACCCGGAAACGAGCCACTTCCGCGCCCACCCCCAGCCACAAGGTGAAAAAGAAGGTACTCCCCTGTTCCGGCCGGCTTTCCACCCACATCTGGCCGCCCATGAGCTCCACCAGCTTCTTGCTGATCGTAAGGCCTAGGCCGCTGCCGCCGTGTTTGCGAGTCGTAGAGCTGTCCCCTTGGGTAAAGGGCTGAAACAGCCTTCCCTGCTGCTCTTGGGTCATGCCAATGCCGGTATCCTTGACCGAAATTTGAAGCTGTACCCGTTCGCCTGTGCGGCGTATGTTTTGAATATCAATGACAATCTCGCCGCTTTCCGTAAACTTGACGGCGTTATTGACCAAATTTGTCAATACCTGCCCTAGGCGGAGCGAATCGCCCAGCAAGTATTCCGGCACATCCGGCGCCACGCGATACAAAATTTCCAGACCCTTAAGCTGCGCCGGCCGGCTGGTCAGCGTCACCACTTGGTCCAGCACGCCCTGCAAGGCAAACTCGGCCTGCTCCAAATGCATCCTGTCCGCTTCCATTTTCGAAAAATCCAAAAGATCGTTGATAATCGCCAGCAGCGACGTGCCGGCGTTGTGAATTTTTTCTACATAATCCCGCTGCTTATCATTCAAGTCCGTTTTCAAAGCCAGGTAGGCCATGCCGATGATAGCGTTCATGGGTGTGCGAATCTCATGACTGATATTAGCCAAGAAAAGAGATTTCGCCTGGAGGGCCTCTTGCGCTTCTTCATGGGCCTGATTCAGTTCTTCTTCTTTCTTTTTAAGTTCACTTACATCCACAATGGTTCCCATCAAGCCGCCTGGGCTCCCGTCAGGCAAGCGAAAGCCAGAAATCCAGTACAGCAGCTCATGTACACTGCCATCGGCAAAGCACCTCGGCCCTTGGCGATACATCATCGCGCCAGAGGCAATAACCTGACGCTGCTCCTCGTAGTACTCCTTCGCGTCCTCTGGAGAGATATGGGGCATCTCCAAAACCGTTCTGCCGAGGAGCGCTTCCCTGCGCACCTGAAACGCCTGCTCATAGGCTTTATTGCAGCCTAGCAGCCGTCCGTCTTTGTCTTCATAAAATAAAAGATTGGGACTGTGATCCAGCAATTGATCAATAAACGACGTCCGCTCCTCCACTAGAGCGTTAAGATTTTTCTTGTGCCAATCCAGCCGTGCGTGATAAAGGCCTGCTACCGATGCAAATAAACCCAAAAATAAAGGAGCCAGATAAGCCAGCATGGCAGAGGGAGTTATGCTTTGTACCAATAGCAAATTATCCCAAGAAAGTTCCATCTGCAACCGTACCAGTTCATACTGCAAAACGACAAAAGGAAAAATAAAACCGAACAGCGTTCCTCCTAACCAGTAGGTCCACACTATTCGGTAGTTCATCGCTTTCTCCTCCTTTAGCACAAAGGTAAAGCAAACCCATAAAATTTTTAATATATTCTTATTCGTTTTCTATCAAGCTATCTCCTTCCTGATAATTGGTTGTTCCTGTTTATAAAATTTGCTGCGTATTTTTCAATTCCGCCAGCAAGCACTGACAAAGCACAGCATCCTGGAACTGACGGCAAGGATCCAAATGAAGCGTCTTTTTAATTTTCTCCAAGCGAAACCGCAACGTATTGCGATGCACATAAAGCGCCTCCGCCGCCGCAGATACATTTAAATTGTGCCTCAACAAGACGGTTAGACTTTGAAGCAGCTCCTCTTTGTCCTTTAACGTTTCCAGCATTTCCTTTAAAGGACGCAAAGCCAAAGAAGATACGCCCGGCCCGGGGCTTTGCTGCAGCAAATACGCCAAAAGAACATTTTTTTCATATATAGAGCGAAGACCGCCGCCAGGAGTCTCTGCGGCAAAAAACGCTTCTTGGTAAGAGCGCCAAAGTTCTTCATCTCCCACCGTCTGTCCGCCAATGCCAATACTAAAACAAATGGCCGGCAGCGCCTCCTGCAAGTGCGTCAGCAGCTTCAAAGCCGCCTCCGGCCGCGGCATGCCGTTCCCGGCTCGCACATCTTTGAGCATGCAAAATACATCTTTTTTATAAAAAAGCCCCAAGTCCTCCTGTTGCAGCACGCCGGCTTCGTTGACAGCGCGAAGTACTGTTTCATGCAAACGGTCAGCGGCTAAATTATGCAGCTTTTCATCGAGAAACGGGGCTGCCTCCGTACGCAACCGCAACAACCACACCTGACGCGGCAGGCCCAAATGGTAGCCTTGCAACTCCGCCAAAGTACGCAGTTCCCCCTCTTCCGGCTTTAATTCCGGTGAGAGCAGCCGCTTGAGCAAACGAGAACGAAAACGATGCTCGGAGCGATAATCCGCCTGAAACATTTCCCGCTCCAAGATCAGCTCGGTCACGGTTTTCACCAACTGTGCCGTACTGCGCACTTCGTCCGGCTTGCCGGTGACCCCCACCACGCCGATGACCTTTTCCCGCAGCACAATCGGCCACATAGCCCCCGGCAAGGCGCCCAAAAAATGCTGCGTTTCCAACGGCTCGATTTCCACCACATGACGCTGCTGCGCCGCCAAAAGCCCGCCTTGATGAAACTGCCCTAAGCGCTCCGACTGCCCGGAAGCCAAAATAATGCCGTTGCAATCCATGATATTCACATTGCGCTGCACAATACCCATCAAATGATCCACAATCTGCTGCGCCAATTCTTGGTCGATAATCAAGCCGCCCGCCCCCTTTATTCCTATTATAGTATATATGCAGCCTCAAGCAGGACTCGAAGC
>CAZKCR010000080.1:0-1775 GCA_964551055.1 uncultured Anaeromusa sp.
ATGAAAAAAGTGTGGCTTGTATGTGTATTGACGATGCTTTTGGGGATGGGAACGGTTTGGGCGGCGGAAGACGCAGGAAAGACGTATGGAGTGCAGGGGAGTGATAAAGTATCCCAGGAGCAAAGCGGCAAGCTGCCTCGGGTGGCATTTCTCTATGTAAATAATGCCAAAACCGATTATGATGCCGAGATTGATGCAAAAATATTGGAGCATATGAAAAAAGTAGCCGCAGGCCGCTGGATTTTGGTAGCTGGCGATGCGTACAAGGATAAGCTGGCGGCGATGGGCATTCAAAGTGTGACCATGGCGGAGCGGGCGGATATACTAGCAGTGACTAAAGACTCCGATGCTGACGCTTTGCTGGTGGTGGAAATAGAGCCCTTTACGGTGCGCGACGTGATGACCTTCTTTACGGTAGGAAAAAAGGTAACCACCTCCATACCGGTAAAAGCGATCGACAGGCATACAGGCCTCTATTTGTATAATGGCAAGTTTGTCGAGATGGGGCAGGACAACACCATGGTTGGGGCGCTGGGCAATAAATCGGTCAGCATGAAGGCGTTGGATCAGTTTTTTACCAAATTTGACGCAGCGGTGCCGGAGAAGCTTGCCAATGTGAAGAAGGCGGAAATGCCTGGAGAACGGTAATTTCGCATAAACAAAGGAGAACGCTATGCTGCAGATTCAATGTACCAAAAAGCTGTTGGACGCAGCGAAAATCAAGGCGGAACCAGTTGTTCCCGGGGATCCACTGCAAAGCTGGCATGCTAATTTGTTGATCATCAATAGGCGTAAGGCTGTTGTTTTAACTAATACGGAAGCTCGCTATACGGTGCTGCTATGGGGCCTTAAGGCGTCTCATTTCGCCAAACTGTCTAAGGTTATTATGGAAGCCATCTGTGAAACCTTGCAGACAGAGGGGGTTCGGCCAGAAATTGTGGAGCAGTATATAGCAGATAAAAGCGTTTGTTTTACCAAGACATCGGAGCGTGGCGTGATAAGCGTTATGAATCAGATGGGAGATATTGCGAAGAGACAAGACCCGGAACAGTGGAACGGAGCTGCGCTAAATCAGTTGAATTTCAATTTGCGCTTTGGCGACTGGCTATTTTCTTTGAATGGAAACTATGTTCATGCGCGAGAAAAGCTTTTAGAAGGATTGGCTCGATATCGGCCGGCAGCTTTATTGCACGCTGACGCGAGCGTCGTATGCATTAAGGCGTATCAATTGCTGATTCGGCTGGATTTGTTGGGCGCAAGAGAGGTTTGGAGGCGTGTGCGTGTGCCTGCAGCGCTGAATTTTGCGCAGATGCACGAGGTAATTCAAAGGGCTTTTGGCTGGGGAGACTACCATTTGCATGAGTTTGTGGTAGACCAGAAGCAGGGGAAAAACGTATTTATCGGCAGCCTTTGCGAAGAAGATGCGTTTTTTCAACGAGAGATTTTAGATGAAGAGGAAGAAGTGCTGGAGTCGTACTTGCAGCAAAAAATGCGGGTTACTTATGTGTATGATTTTGGCGACGATTGGCAGCATGAAATTCGCCTGGAAAAAGTGATTGAGAACTGTGAATCGGCTTGCGTAGAGTTGCTCGAAGGCTCAGGAAATACGCCGCCGGAAGATGTAGGCGGTGCGCCTGGATATGAGAATTTTTTAGAGATTATGGCCGACCCGAAGCATCCAGAGCATCAAGAAACGAAAGAATGGGCGCAAGAGCAGGGGTATAAAGAATTTAACTTGAAATTCAGCAAAGTGATGGTAGAGTGAGACTCAGATT
>CAZKCR010000080.1:1875-3458 GCA_964551055.1 uncultured Anaeromusa sp.
TTCTGCTTACATCATTCCCCGATGATCGGCGGGAAATAGCTTTTTAGCCAATGAAACGAAGTGCTGCAGTTCAGGGGTGGTGTTGGCTTTGAGCCAGGCGATGGCGGTATGTAGAACTGGTTCGGCGTTGGTTAGCGGACGGAAGCGGACGCCGCGGGCTTGACTATGCCGCATGCCTTCGGGGACCAGCGCCACGCCCATGCCGGCGGCGACGAAAGTGACGGTGGTTTGCAGCTCGTGTACTTCCTGGGTGATGGTGGGACTAAAGCCGGCTTGGTGGCACTGCCGCAAGGTTAGATCGAAATAGCCTTTTCCTACCGCCCGGGAAGTCATGATGAAATTCTCCTGTGACAGCTCGCTCAAAGCAAGGGGGCCTGGTTGAAAGGCTAGGGGATGACTGGCGGGCAGGGCGATCATATACGGCTCTTGATTGACAATATGGCAGCACACGTCTGGCGCGTCAATAGGCAGGCATAAAAGGCCCAGATGGAGTTTGCCGGCTTCAATGTCTCGTAGTTGTTCACTGGTCCCTAATTGTACTAAGGAAAGCTCCATCGAAGGATAAAGAGCTTGGTAAGCGGGAATCAAGCGGGGCATAACGGAAAAAGTAGCAATGCCGGCAAAGCCGATAGCTAAGCGTCCCAGTTCGCCGCGATGCGCTTTTTGCGCCAGTCGGCAGGCTTCGTCCACCTCGCCGAGAATATGGCGCGCTTTCTCCTGAAATACGGTGCCTGCCGGGGTCAGAGAAATTTTTCGGTTTTGCCGGGAGAACAGCGTGGCACCGAGTTCTTCTTCCAGATCGTGAATTTGCCGGCTTAAAGGCGGCTGGGCGATTTGCAGGCGCTGGGCGGCATGGCCGAAATGAAGTTCTTCCGCAACTGCCAGAAAGTAGCGCAAATGACGTAGCTCCATTAGAAGCTCCTCTCGTTGATACTTTTAAAGTATGAAAAAGTATTGATTTATATATTGGACAGCATAAAACTTTTTAACTATACTAGCACTAAGGACAAAAGGTTGCAAGAAAAGAATAGGGTTTGCAGTTCGAGGAGGAACGTTCGGTCTTTTGGGATCGGAGGTTCTTTTTTTATTTGTCCTAGTGACTCCAAACGCAGAAAGATGGTGGAAGTAATGAAGCAGGAATATCTCTTGCAGAATGTGCAGTTGGTGGATGTAGCTGCTGGCGAAGTGCGGGGGAAAAGCATTTTGCATGTTCGCGACGGTCTGATTGAAGGCGTATATTCGTCAGGAGAAATTTTGCCGCAAGTGGCTAAGACTATGGATGGGCAAGGTCGGTATGCTTTGCCAGGCTTGATTGACCTGCATGTGCATTTGGTGTGGGATGGAAGTCCGTCGCCGCTGACGACCATGCGGGACGAGGGTGTGTATCAGGCGCTGGGAAGGGGCATTGCTAATGCGCAAGCATCGCTGGCGCAAGGCGTGACGACGGTACGGGACGTGGGATCGGTAGATAATGTGGCGGTTGACATCATGACCTTGGTGGATCGAGGTGTGCTGCTGGGTCCCACGGTCGTGGCGGCGGGAAGCATTATCCAGCCGACAGGTGGACATGTGCCGGAGCTAGG
>CAZKCR010000080.1:3558-8635 GCA_964551055.1 uncultured Anaeromusa sp.
GAGAATCCGCTGCAAAAGCTGGCGGCGTTGTTTGCGGACAAGCAGGTTATTGCCAAAGGCGTAGCACTGTAATGATAGATCGGTAATCTGGCGGGGTTAAGAAAGGAGACGATGAATATGAATGCGGCCTATGCGGTGCAAGAAGAAAAGCGTTCCGGCGGGGCTATGGCGAAAGCGGTTTTAGCCGGCTCGGTAGGTAATGCGCTGGAATGGTTTGATTATGGTTTATACGGGTATTTTGCTTCCATTATTTCTTCGCAGTTTTTCTCGTCCAAGGATCCGGTGACGGCGCTCATGCTGTCGTTCATTGTCTTTGGTGTGGGCTTTGTCATGCGTCCGGTGGGCGGCCTTGTCTTTGGGCATTATGCGGACCGCGTGGGACGGCGTCAAGTGTTGACTTGGACGGTTATGCTGATGGGCTTGAGTACTTTTGCCGTAGGCTGTCTGCCAACATATGCGCAGATTGGTGTGGGTGCGCCGATCCTATTGGCTTGCTGCCGCTTGCTGCAAGGCATCTCCACAGGCGGCGAGTGGGGCAGCTGCATGTCTTTTTTGGCGGAGTATTCTACGCCCCACAACCGAGGCTTTATTGTCAGCTGGTCGCAGTTTAGTATTGCTGTTGGCTTGCTCCTTGGTTCCGGTTCCGGCGCGCTTTTAAGCGCCATGTTGTCGCCGGAAGCCATGAATGCCTGGGGTTGGCGCCTACCGTTTTGGTCCGGCTTACTGATTGCCTGTTTTGGTATGTTTATTCGTAAAAAAGTTGAAGAAACGCCAAGCTTTAAGGCCTGTGAGGAAACGCAAACCTTGGCGCAGACGCCTCTGATGGAAGTACTGCGCAATTATAAAAAAGAGACCGTTTTGAGCTTTGGTATTGTTATTGGTTGGACGATTTCGTATTGGTTGGTCATGGCCTATATGCCGACGTATATTTCGAAAGTATTGAAATTCCCCTTGTCGGTGGGCTTGTCGCTTAATACGCTGCTGATTGTAGTCTTTATGCTGGCCATTCCGTTTACAGGCATGTTGGCGGATAGAGTAGGCCGCAAGCCGGTGATCATTGCGGCGTCCTTGGGCTTTATTCTGCTGGGATATCCGCTGTTTTCCGTACTGAGTACAACGCAGGATTCTATGGTCATGCTGGCGGTTTTGGTGGCGCTGGCGTTTTTGGAAGCCCTCATCTGTGGAGGGGCGACGGTGTATATGACAGAAATCTTTCCGACAAATATCCGCTGCAGCGCCATTGCTATTGGCTATAATATTGCCGTGGCCTGCTTTGGCGGCACAGCTCCCTTCATTTCCACTTGGCTTATTGCGTCTACGGGTGACAATTTGGCGCCGACGTACTATCTGATGGCGGGCTCTATTTTATCCTTACTGGTCATGGTAGTACTGGCGCACGAGACCAAAGACAAGGAGCTGGCCTAAGCGTTCTTTCGAGGAGTCCTCCTTACCAGGGGACTCTTTTTTTACTGTCTGCAGTGTATTATTTTTAAAAGGAAGGATTTGGAGAACGCAAAAAGAATATTCACAACAAAGAGCATTCGTTGGAGGGCTTGCCATGCGTATTCGTGTGAAGCTGACAATTTTATTTGCCGGATTGACAGGAATTATGCTGATTGTGGCGGCTTTTTCTGGCTACTTTCTTTTCCAACGGGAATTGACGGAGAAGATTGAGCGAGATTTGTCAAGCGCCGTAATCCTGCATGCCAATGACTTAAATAACAATCTGCTGAGCAAGAAGAAGTTATTGGAAATTAGCTGGTATAACCTGGAAAGCCAAGCGCGCCAAGGCAAGGTGACGCCGGCCATGCTGTCAGGGTATAAGCAAGTGGATACGGAACTGACGGATATGTACTTCGCTTTTGTAAGCGGAGAATTTGTTGACGGCAGCGGCTGGCTGCCGCCGGCGGGCTATGATCCCAGGCAGCGGCCTTGGTATCGGGAGGCTGTGGCAGCCGGGCGTGTTACGGTGACTCCCCCTTATTTTGAGTTTGTAACGCAGCAGATGGCCTTGGCTATCGCCATGCCTGTGCATGATGAGCAAGGAAAGGTATATGGCGTCGTTGCTGCCGACGTACTCTTAAAAACGTTAGTGGAGAAATTGAGCTGGGCGGCTAACGCCTATGAAGGCGGCTATGCGTATTTGCTTGATAAGAAAGGTACGATTCTGCTGCATCCGGAAACAGAGCTTCTGGGAGTCAAACCTTTGGAAACACCTGACTTTCAAGACGATTTGAAGCGCGTATTTCAACGTATGCAACAGGACGAGCAAGGATGGGGACGTTATTTTTACAACGGCCACCAGCGTCTTGTGTACTTCAAACAAGTGCCGGAGGTGCAATGGACGCTGGTCATGTCGGTGCCGGAGGATGTAGTGTACGCGCCGCTGCGGCATCTGGCGCTGCTTTTTTTAGGAATTCTTTTTGTGGCGACAGGGTTGATGGCCTGCATGTCGTTTGGAGTGGCTAAACGTCTCAGTCAGCCCATTGACGAGCTAGTGGCGCAGGTCAAACGCATCGGTGAAGGCGAAGCGGCGCAGGAAGTACAAGCATCCGGGTATGAAGAAATGGATGAATTGGCGACGGCCTTTAACCGTATGGCGTCGGGGTTGCAGCAGTCATTTGCCGAGCTTTCCAGACAAGGGGAAGAAAACGCGGCGCAACTGCGTTCGTTCCAGGAAATCACCGGTCACTTAATTACCCAAGGAGGTTCGACGCAAGCGCTGTTTGAGGTAGTTACCGAAGACGTTATTCGTTTGGTGGGTGGTCTGCACAGTGTTATTTCTACGGTGAACGAAACGAAAGACGGCTGGATCGTGCGCCAGGGGTCTGGTCGGTACGGTTTGCCGACCGGTTTTCGGGGGAATTTTTCCGAGGGGTTGACCCAAGAAGTTCTCAGTCGGGGTGAAGTGGTATTTGTACCGGACTATCACGCCTATTCTAGGGCACTGACCTATTTGCAAACAAGCCCCGTGGGCAGCTGTTTGGGATTGCCGCTGCAGATCGAGGGAACTACCGTGGGCGTACTGGTAGTAGCCTGGGCGAGGGTGATGGAAGCCATAGACTCTAAGACTGATTCCATCTTGCGTCAATACGCCAATGTTGTCTCGGCGGCGCTGGCCCGGGCGCAGGACCATGAATATATGTACGAGCTGGCCTATGTTGACGAATTGACCGGTATGCCCAATCGGCGAAATTTCTACAAGCAATTGCAAGAAAAACTGGCGGCAGGGGGCGAGACCCTGGAGGGCTATGTATTTTTGCTGGACTTGGATAATTTAAAGCTGATCAATGATTCTCTGGGCCACAGCCAAGGGGACCGCTTTATTTGCGCCGTGGCGGCTGCCCTCAAGAGTCGTGTGCCGGCCGGCGGTCTTGTGGCTAGACTGGGTGGTGATGAATTCGGTCTGTGGCTTCCCTTTGCAGCTTGCCAAGAAGCAGGGCTGGCTGCATCTGAATTGCTCCGAGCCATTGAGGAAGGCGAAACCGAAGGGGAGCATCCTTTGCGCGTGACCGCTAGTATGGGCATTGCTTCCTATCCCAGGGACGGCCTAACGGTGGAAGAATTGCTGCAAAATGCCGACGCCGCTTTGTATGAAGCGAAGGACAGCGGTAAAAACGCTTGGCGTATGTGTACGCGGGAGCTGGTACAAGAGAGCCGGGAAAAGCTATTCTTGTCCAACGCTTTGCGCAGTGCTGTGGCGAATAGGGAATTCCGGCTGGTATTCCAGCCGATTGTTAATACCGATAAAAAGCTGATTGCTTTTGAAGCGCTGCTGCGCTGGCGCAGCGCCGAGTATGGACAGGTGCCGCCGGTGAAATTTATTCCTTTGGCGGAGCAGTGCGGCTTGATGCCGCTCATTGGCCAATGGGTGCTGGAAGAGGCTTGTCGTTTTGTGGCAAAGCTGAAGCAGCAGGGCCAGGGGCGGGTGAAGGTGCACGTCAACGTATCGGCGCAGCAACTGGAAGATGAAGGCTTTTGCGCTATGGTGGAGGCGCTCTTGCGCGAGAAGCTGCAGGAGCAGCATTCGATCATATTAGAAGTTACGGAAAGCGTCTTTATGGCCTCTGTGGGGCAAGCGGTAACCAGCCTGCATGAATTGAAGCGCCAAGGGCTTACTTTGTCCATGGATGATTTTGGTGAAGGATTTTCTTCGCTGGCGCAGCTGCTGCGGTTGCCCTTTGAGTCCTTGAAAATTTCTCGCACGCTGGTGCAGAATCTAGGCAGCGATGCGCGCCATGTGCAGTATGTGGCGGCTATTGTGGAGATGATGCACGCGTTGCGGATGCAGGTTGTCGCCGAGGGCGTAGAGACCGAACTGGAGTGGCAGAGTGTTGCTTACTGCGGCTTTGACCTTGTGCAAGGCTATTATCTGGCGCGTCCTTTGGAGGAAGAGGCTGCCGTGGCTTGGGCGAAAGAAAACAAAAATCAACAAAGTGTTTAAAACATACAAAAAATGTTGACACAACGTGCGCCTTCTTTTAAGATGGAAGTATTCCATTTTGAAAGAAGGTTGCTGTTTTATGAGACAGATGTTGACGGTGGCGGCGGGGTGCCTGTCCATAAGCCTGGGTATTTTGATTTTTAAGTATGCACATATTACAACCGGCGGCACAACCGGACTGGCTCTCAATCTGGCCTATTGGCTGCAGATTCCTTTTGACGGCCTGTTTTTTATGGTAAATACGCCGTTTTACATTTTGTCGTTCAAGCGTTTGGGCTGGAAATTCACAGCGAGTACGCTGTTGTCTGTGGTGACGGTAGTGTTGCTGACTAGTGTGGAGCGCTTCGTTCCTGCGCTGCAATTAGACCCTCTTTTTGGCGCGCTGGGCGGCGGTGTTCTGGCCGGATTGGGCTTGTCGCTGCTCTTTATGGGAAAAAGCTCTTTGGGCGGGACCGGCGTGGCGACGGTGTACTTGCAGCAGCGCTACGGCTGGGATCCGGGCAAGCTCAATTTCTGTTTTGACGCAGTGATTGTAGGCTCCAGTATTTTAGTAGTTGGTGCTGGCGAGGCCTTGTTTTCGGCATTGTCTATTGTGGTGGTTTCCAGCGTAATCAGCTTGTTTAGAAAGCGCAT
>CAZKCR010000081.1:0-8432 GCA_964551055.1 uncultured Anaeromusa sp.
AACAGGGCCGGTATGTTCTCAATGGTTATCTTCTGAGCAATCATATTCTCTCTTCCTTCATTGTTGCGTGGTTCAGGGGGACGGTTCTAGTGAGTCATTTTCTTGCCGTCTTGGTTCAGTAGAACCGTCCCCCTGAACCAGAACCAAGAGATCCGCCAAAAGCTGTGGCAGCAACGCTTCCTGGTACGCCGCTCGCTTTTCTTCTTCCAATGCTGCCGCCAGCCTTTGCAACTGCGGGTGGGCAATATTCTGCAGTTTTTTGAGACGAACTTCCGTTAACACCGGCGAAGTCTCCGACAGGGCCCTATGATACCCATCCAAATCATAGCTCCAAAGGCGTGCCGTTTCCGGATAGCGCTTCAGCAGAGCGTCAGCCGCTAACAGCCCTTCCGGATCCCCGTCGCCGGAATAATAAATTGTACAGCCTCCCGCTTGCAACAGCTCCACCGCCACCCACGACGCCAGCTTAAAATTTCCGTGAGTGCATAAAAGCGGCGGTAAGGGCAGCTGACGCTGCGCAAATTCATCAAGAATCGCCGAAAAAACGCCGGAATTTTCTACGATATACGCCGCCTGCCCCTCGCTGGCGGAACGCAACTGTTCTAGTATCGCCAGTTCGCGAAGCGGCGCATTCAAAATGGCGCCTTGACGCCACGCGGCCCGCCAATACCCCACCTCTTCCAAACACTCTTCCCGCTGCCGCCACGCCGTCAGGCCGGCGCAAGTGACAAAATTCAACACATCGTCTCGCAGCAAACGAAATTGGTACAGTACTTCCGCATCTTCTTCGGTTTGTGAAAAAGCCTCTGTCGCCGCTTGGCGCCGCAAAAACCGCAGAGCCTCCAAGAAAACGCGCCCCAAGTTCGTTCCAAGATCAAACGCATGTGGATCTCCTGTAAGACGAGCAGCAAAAAGCGGTAGCCGTTCTTTGACGGCAGGCAGCTTCGCCAGCGCCAAAGCCAGCAGCGAAAAAAGCCGCCTCGCTTCGCCGCTGCTTGCATAGAGGCGCTGCGCCCGCTGCGTGCCAGGCTCTTTTTCCCAAACCGCCTGCAGCCAGCGCTGAGAAAGAGGCGCCTTGTTTCCTCTCAGCAATTCTTGAAAAAAGAAGTCTCGTTCTTCTTGCTTCCGACGGCGTTCCTGCGATTTCGGCAGCACTTCTTCTCGCGCATACGCTTGCAGCACCGCTAACAAGTCGGCTTCGGCAAAACGCGTTTCCCTCAGCGCCTGCTGCAATTCCTTGAGCGAAACTGACAATCTTCCCTCATGGTCGCAGCGGCGGCGCAACAATGCTTCTACCGCTTGCCGCTCCGTTTCACTGGGTTTTTCCAGCGTTACTTTGCCGGACAGCCTTCCCAAACTGCGATATTTTTCTAAACACCTTGCCAATAAGCGCGCCAGTCCCGGCTGGGTACGAAAATACGCCGCCGCTTCACGCACTGCCTCTTTTTCGCTCATCCCATCGCCTCATCCCCTTGCAAAGTGCGCGTCCGCCCGTCCCAATGATAGCGCATTACCGAGACGTATGGCGCGTTTTTAGGCCGTATCAGTTCGCAAATCGCCAGGCTCCGCACGGTATCGTAATCACCCCACAGCGCTTGAGAGTTCATAATGTAATTAAACGAAAGCTGCTCTACCAACGCAAACATCTCGCGAATGTTGTTCTCGTCGACACCAGCAAACGCTTCATCCAAAGAAATAACCTTCGGCGCATCCGGCCTAGCCTCGCCATAGCGAGAATACGCAGCCGAAAAGAGCGGAATATACATCGACATCGCTTTTTCACCGCCGCTGAACTTTCCGAAAACACTATTAGTAAGTTCTTTTTTCGCCATTCCTTCCCGGCGATAGAAAAGGCCGAACGAAAACCATTTGCGAAAATCAAGAGTTTCTTTGACCAAGTCCTGAAACGATTCCGAACGCACGTCCGCCTGCGCTTTAGCCTGTTCGATACGCGACTGAAAGTGCAGCACGATGCGCTTCATATCCTCGTCCTTCAAGAGCCTCCGATCCGAACGAAGCAGCTTGACTAAATCCTCTGTATCCATCTGACTATCGTCGTCCGCAGTCAACGGCTTCCAGCGCAAAGAAAAGACTAGACCGCTAGAAGTATCCAGGCTTTCCATACGTTCGTTCATATGAGCTACCCAGCTTTCAGCGCTATTGATACGCTGGCTGATGATCCGGCCAATACTATTCATGATGACTTCTTCGTACAGCTCGCGATCCTGATGGGTCAGCGTCATCTGCTGTTCCGCTATCTGCCGCGAAAGCTCCTGCCACGCGCCGCGAGGCGTCGTACGGCGTCCCGCGCATTCCAGCGCCGCCAGTTTGCGCACAGCCGCCTGCTTTAGCTCCTGATTAGCCAGGACAAAAATATCCGCTTCCTCTTGCTCTGGCACTTGCGGCAACTGCAAGCCTTCTATGCGAGGCTCTTCCATCTGCAAGCGGTATTCGCCCAACACCGCCTGTTCGCGGAAAAACGAAGCCATCAGTCGTTCCGTCATTTTTTCCCGTGTCGGCTCTTCTTGCTCTACCCAGGGCCCGTACCGCTCCCACACTTGGTTAGCGTTCAGCCAATCAACCTCTTCTTCCTCCATGGCGCTCAATAAGCGCAGCTCTGCTTCTTGCTCAAACACTCGCCGCCATAAAGCTGCGCTTTGCCGCCAAAAAAGCAACCGTCCTGCGCCGCGTTCCAGTTCCTGTTCCAAGCTAGTCACGCGCTGTCGCAGCGACGCGTCCTCCGTCATAGCTTGCTTCAAAAGTCCCGGCAGCTCGCTGAGTCTAGCTACCACTTCCTGACTTCGCCGTCTGATATCCTCCGCACCCAGCGCAGCCAAGCGAGCCTCGATGCCCTCCAGCTCTTTGGTCAGGCGCTCTTTCTCGCCGGTCAGAATGAATAGCTCGCCCTTCAAGGCATCCACATCTGCTTGAATTTCCTCTACATGCTCTTGTAAACGCCGTACATGAGCCCGCGCGTCAATAAATTTATGCCGCGCCAGCTCCAAATCTTGCAGGCGCTGATTATACAAGCAAAACTGCAGTTGTGCTTCGTGATAAGCTTCCGCAGTGAAAGGCAGGCGCAGCCCTTCTGTCAACCGCCGCAAACCATTCAAAACGCCTTGGGTCTCGTCCATGCACGCCCGTAGCATTTCGTTTTTAGCGGCGGCATCGGTTTCGCAAATACCTAAAGCCTGTTTTTGCCCCAGCCAGCGCCGATACGTCTCATCTAGAGCCTCTTCCCGCGGAAACCGTTCCCAACAGCTTTGCAGCGCCGCCAGCTCCTGTTCAATTCCTTCTAAGCGCCGCTGGAACACTGCCAGCTCCTCGCGACAAAGCGCCGCCTCCCCTTCCAAGCGAGCAATCTCTTGCAGCCGGTACTCCTTGCGCGCCTGACGACCAATAAACACGGCGCTTTCCTGTTGCGGCGCCTTGCCGCTTAAAATACCCGTCCGGTAAGAGCCGTAGCGCGCGGAAACCACCGGCGCAGCGCCACCTTCCAGGGAAAGAAAGGTTTCCGCCTGCTCGTCGTTGACCAAAATACTGCGCAAAGCCTCATCAATCGCCGCCAGCTCAAAAGCCGCTTCCGGCGGCGGCAGCGGCTGCAGATAGTCCGCCAGAGTAACACACATAATCGCCGGTTCCGGCTGGATTACACTATCAGCAAGCGAGGCCGGCAAATTCTTGCGCGCTTCCTCCGGCACAAGAAGCGCATCCAAAAGGCCCATCTCCCACAGCGCCGCTTCAATCCGCTCCCGTGTCGCCGCGGAAACATGTTCCTGGAATTCCACCGCCTCATAGAACGGTAAAAACGGCACATTCTTCTCCTTAAGCCATGCGCGAGCAGCCTTTTTTTCCTCATGCCGCAGTGGTTCCGGTTCCCGCCGCGTGTGCCAATCCTGCAGCTGCAGTTCCACCTCGCGCAGTTGCAGACGCTTTTGCTCGGCTTCATGCACAGTCGTCAATCGCTGCCGCCGCCATTCGTCTTCGCGGCGATTGCGCGCCGTCTCCACCGGCAAAACTACGTCTTGCCACCGAGTAGTTTCATATACACGCTGCAAGCTCTGCGCCGCCATTCGAATCTCTTCTGCTTCCATAGGCAAACTATCCTTACTAGCTGACACCCAGGCGTACAATGCCTCCAAAAGCTCCTCGCGGACAGTAAAAAATTGCCGTTCCCCCTGCCGTTCTGCTTCTCTCGCCGCATCATACGCCGCCTGCGCCGCATCAACGGCAGCCCCCGCCGCTAGCTGGCGCTCCTTGGCAAAACCCAAGCGAGCAAACTGCCCGTTACTGTCCCGCAGCCTGCGTCCATGATCCTCCGCCGCATCTTTCCACGAAGCAAAAACGTATTCGCCTGCATACGCTTTGATAAACAAAGACGCTTGTCCTTCATGCTCGGAAAAATCAGCCGCCTCCGCCTGCTCTCCCAGCTCCTCAAGCTGTTCTAACATGGCTTCTTCCGCCATATCCTGGCGCTGCCGTTCTTGTCGCAAACGCTCCGCGTCCCGCAGCTCCGTCCTTTTCTTTTCCTCCCATGCCTGATTCTTGCTCTGCCACTGGCCCTCTTTATGCTGCAGCTCCCCGTCTACCTCTTGGCGGCGCTTTTCCGTTTGAAACACATCATGCGCTTCCAGCGCTTCCTTTTCGCGCTGCAACGCTTGGCCTTCGCTCTCTAACGAAGCTTGCTTCGCTACAACCTGCTCTAATGCGGTCCGCTTGTCCTCACACTCTTGCAGCTGTTCTTGACGCAGTCGCTCCTGCCTCCCTAGCATCGCTTCAGCCTTGCGCTGTCCTTTGGCCTTTTCCGCTAAAATAAACGTGTTGTATTGATCATACGCCCGCTCTAACCGCCCCAACGCCTCACGATCCCGCCCCAAAAGCTCTAGCTGTTCTTTCGTCTGCTTCATGTTTTCCAGCGTATCCGACAAAGGCCGCAGTTCTTCTTCCGACAAAGCTGGTAACGATTCCGTCAAGATTTCGTGAATCACACTGGGGCGAAACTCCTTGGACAGCTTCGGACTACGCAGTTGAATCAAAAGCTCCATCAAATCCTTATATTGCTCTTGCGAGGCAAAACCAAAAACATATTTGTTGACGGCTTCGGCATAATCCCCTTGACGACGAAACACCTGCCCTCCCGGCAATACCAAAAGTTTTTCCAACTCTGCTCTCGTCAGAGGAATGCGCTCTTCCCGCCCTTCCGCGTTATACTCCGTCTTGGTCAGAAAAAAATCGAACCCGATACGACGGTTATCAGTAATAACAAAGCCCCAAAACTCAATGGCCCCTCCCCGTCTCGCCTTTAGGCCTATACCGGTAGTTAAGTACTGCTCACTGTCTTGGCGCTTATACTCCAAATATAAGTAGCCTGTACGCTCTTCGCGTTCCACAAGCTCTCTCTCGCCCAGCAAGTAATCTTCCATCCGCCGATCCTTAGAGCCGAATGGGTCTAAACGGCTAGCGGCAATTTTTCCGTCTAAAAGCACCGTAATCAGGCTTTGCATGGTTACAGACTTGCCGGAACCGTTCATGCCGCGCAATAAAAGCTTGCCATCGGCAAAGAAAAATTCTTCCTGGTCGTAGTACCAAAAATTCAACAATCCAGCTCGGTGCATTTGCCATTGATTCATAGTGCCGCCTCGCTTTTCTTCAACTCAGTACCATTCTTGCTTTTCTTCTCCGGCTTATAATCTTCCGGATACGCGCCGATCGTTCGACCCAGCAAAGGCGTCAGCCAAATGAAGCCCGCCTCCTCGTCAACGCATGCCATTTTCCAATCAACCAAAGCCGCCAACAACTCCCGCTTCAGCTTCGCCATCGGCATATCACGGTACTCTTTCGTCCAGCCTGCGCCAGTTCGCTGTCGGCACTCCTCCAGCAACTGATCAAATTCCAAATCGGTAAACGAAAATTTTACCGCACCGTCCGCCTCCCGCCATCGCTGCCTCATCGCTGAGCCAAGATGCAGCATCACAGCCGCCAGACCGCTGCGATCCGGGAAGGCCTGCATCTGATAACGCCGCTCCGCAGGAACTGTAAGCATGGCTACCTCCTTATACAACTCAAAGCGCAGCAGACTGTGCTCGGAAATATCCTCTGCCAGGCGGTTTCTCATATTGCGCAAGTACAAAAAATCGCTGCTTCCCGCCCCGCGCCGTTCATAGCCGGGCGTCAAATACAGCTCCCGGTAAATGCGCTGTTTGCGTACGCGTCCCACGTCGCTTTCCTCTTCCACGTCTTCCGCCGCCAATAGCTGCGACATCGTCGCATACTGCTGCAAGTCCTTCGGATAAGAGCGCAAAAAATACCGGGCCAACAGCGTTACTTCAAAAAGAGCTTCACTTTCCCGGTTTCCTCCAAAGCCGGCCACATCTCCGTCCACCTTGACCAGCAGCCTGTACGCGCACGCCAGTTCCAGCACGCGCACCAATGCCTTGCGGCATTCATAACTTTCCCAGCGAATCCCATCCTGCTCCGGCGCTGTCTCCGGATACAAAGACAGTAACGCTTCACACAAATCGCTCAGCAAAAACTGCTCGTCTAGGCTTTTGCTCTCTAGAAACGCCAGCAGACAGCACAAAAGAGTATAATCGCGCACCTGTTGCAAGCCCGGCAGCCCCATCCAGGCAGCCGAGCTTGCAGGAATTTTTTCCAGCTTAATAAACTGCCGCGTAACCAGCAGCCTAAAACCGCATTTATCAAAAAAATAGTTGCGCAACGCCTGTTCGCGCTTTCGTAGGCGCTGATACAAGTCAGGCTGCTCCTCGCGAATAACCCAGTACTGCTCTAAGAGCGCCTGCGCCATCTCCCGGTCGTCATCATCAAACTTTTCGATTACGCTGGCCATCTTCTCCCTCCGTTACTCCAAAAACTCAAACGCCAAATCCGGCAATTGCAGCGTTCCGTCCGTACATTCCAGCGCAATCTTCGCCTCACTGCGGCGCACCAGCCGAACCAACCGTCCGTCTTCCGTTTTCGCGGTCCAGTTTCCCTGTCCCATGCAGCGGCTAATCCAATTCAAAAGCGTTTTTCGTACGATCGGCGGCTGCACCCCCAGCGACGCTAAGACAATGCTCCGGCCATCGGAGCTTAAGCCGTCTACTAGCGCCTGCTCCGCCACTTTTTCCTGTAAATACGCCGCCCGCGCCGCTTCTTTTTCCGCCTTCCGATCCACTACAGCTCCGGGGCGCGTTTTCTCCCTATACGTATTTACGCTGGGCTTCACTGACAATACAGTAGGCATCTCCGCCCAAATGTCGCCATCCATATCTTCGCTCTCCCGTTGCTGCGCGCAAATATGCCGCACCCCGGAAGCCCCGAAAAGCGCCGCTGCCAACTTGTGCGCCTCTTCGACGCTAGCAAGAGAAGAAAACCAGCCGGCTAAATACAGATAATCCTGATACCGGCTGCGACTGGCGCTATGCCTCTCTCCTAAGCGCTGGGCAAAGCGCGTGATGCGCCGAATGGTCTCCATCGTCTCACGCTCTAAAAGCAACAGCTCGCTTGGATGTCCCGCTGAGCCAAAAAACCACATCCGCAGACTTTCCCACTGGTCTAAGCAGCGCGCTTCCAAAACCGAGCGCTCCACAGCCTCCTCCAAGCGTGGAATACTCAACTGATACTCGGCGATTTTCGCCGCCGCAGCCTCCATATCTGCCGCTGAAATCTGTTTTAGAAGGCTTTCAATATTATACGATGATTTTTGCAAGCCTAAAATAAAACGACGAATGTACTCGGCAAAGGCGTCCTTGTACGTTAAAAACGCCTCGCTTTTCATGCACTCCTCCACTTTTTCGCTCTTCAAATAAGCAATATAGTCAGATGCCTGCTCCACAAGCTTCCGGAAGCAAGCATACACATCCTCCCATGTTTGGTTAAATTCCGCACCGGCCGCTTTTTCTTTTTCCTCGGCAAACCTCCGCAACGCCGCCAAAAGCCGCTCGAACAGCGTCGCCTCCAACGAACCTCCAAAGGACTGCCCTAACGCATGCAGCCGTTCTACCATCCGTTCTATCTCAATGGTATATGGCGTGCACTGATAACGATACCGTTTCTTTTTAAAATCCTCAATTGTTAAAACCCGCCCGGTTTCCTGGCGGGGAATCAAATTGTTCCAGTCGCAAAGCTGCTTTAGATCCGCCTGTAGCTGGTCCTCTGTATAATCTTGAAAATACGCGTCTTCTTTTAAATACGCCAGTACATCTTCTGGATATAAATAATGCCGCAATTTTTCATGCTGCACGTAAAAAAACTGCAAAATACTACGGTACCGCCCCGCTTTTTCCGCCGTCAAATACGATGCTTCGACAATTTTTTTCCGGCGCAGTTCTTCCATGCTATTTACCTCTTTTCTAGCTTCCTGGTTCAGGGGGACGGTTCTAGTGAGTCATTTTCTTGCCACTTTGGTTCGCTAGAACCGTCCCCCTGAACCA
>CAZKCR010000082.1:0-8402 GCA_964551055.1 uncultured Anaeromusa sp.
TTGCCATAAGCAGGAACGGAATATCCGCCAAAAAGCTGCTTTTCAATCTCTACTTGTCGCGGTGCATAAATAATGAGTCGCTCTTCTACCACTAGCGATCCCGACTCGCACACAGCACAAACGCCTTCTAGAAAATCAGCCATAGAACGCTGTTCCTCAGCCGTTAAGCATGAAAAATTAACAATTAATCCTTTACCCTGCAACAAGAGATCTGCATAGGAGCAGACATTTTCGTAGGCCCTCGGGACTACGACGGTAATGGAAAACTCCTCCCCCCGTCTGGCAGCGCCTTCATGCACAGTCAGTTGAGGTGGATTTTTGCTTTGTCGCACAGGTGCTGCAGCAACTTCTTCCTCTTCCTCCAAAGGCATTAGAAAATTGGTCAGCTTTTCCATTAAGCTTGCCGCCATGGGGCATTCCTCCTTTTGCAGATACTGTCACTTCTTTATGCTAATTCGAGCCAAGTTCCGCAATTCCTGCAGATGTTAGAAAAAAATTTATCCTTTTTTCGCCCGCGCCCGCGCCGTACGATCTAAGATAGCCTTGCGCAAACGAATGCTTTTAGGCGTAACTTCTACTAACTCATCCTCGTTAATATATTCCAGCGCCTGCTCCAGGCTATGAATGCGGGGCGAAGTCAGACGAATAGCTTCATCCGCCGAGCTGGAACGCATATTGGTTACATGCTTTTTCTTGCAGGGATTCACGTCCATGTCTTGTTCCCGGGCATTCTCGCCGACAATCTGGCCGGTGTATACTTCTTGCCCCGGAGTAATAAACATGACGCCGCGATCCTGCACGCTGTAAATGCCGTAACCGGTAGTTTCGCCAGGCTCAAACGCCACTAATGCACCACGCGTACGGCCTTGGATATCGCCTTTATACGGCGCATAGCCATGGAACACATGGTTCATGATGCCGTTGCCTTTTGTACTTGTCAGGAGTTCATTGCGGAAACCGATCAGGCCGCGGGCAGGAATAACAAATTCCATCCGCAGATAACCGGAAATCTCCCCCATGTTGATGAGCTCAGCTTTACGAGTTCCCAATTTTTCCATAACCGCACCCATGAAATCTTGCGGTACGTCTACTGTCAGTAGTTCCATCGGCTCGCAGCGCTGCCCCTGGATGGTTTTATAAATAACTTCCGGTTTGCCAACCTGGAATTCGAAGCCTTCGCGGCGCATAGTCTCAATGAGAATGGACAAGTGCAATTCACCGCGGCCGGATACTTTAAAGCTGTCTGCGCTATCAGTCTCATCTACGCGCAAGCTGACGTTAGTCTCCACTTCCCGAAACAGGCGGTCCCGCAAATGACGCGAGGTGACAAAATCGCCTTCCCGACCGGCAAAAGGACTGGTGTTGACGCTGAAGAGCATGGAAAGAGTAGGTTCGTCAATAGCAATGGTCGGCAACGCTTCCGGGTTTTCCGTATCGGCAATAGTATCGCCAATGTTGACGTCATCCAGACCGGTAACAGCAATAATATCGCCCATCGCCGCATCTTCCACTTCCCGGCGTTTTAGGCCTTCATAACCATAGAGGCGACCAATACGCCCTTTGCGTTGGGTCTCGCCGTCCAAGACCGTCACGTTCTGGCCGTTCTTCATGCGGCCGCGCACAACACGTCCGATAGCGATGCGCCCTACATATTCATCATAATCCAAAGTCGTTACCATGACCTGCAAGGGACCGTCAATATCTCCCTTAGGAGCCGGAATATTTTCAATGAGCAACTTGAACAAGGGCTCCAAATTGGCACTCTCGTCCGCCATGTTCAATTTGGCGATGCCATCCCGAGCGGTAGCATAGACAACCGGAAAATCAAGCTGATCATCGTCAGCGTCCAGTTCCATGAACAATTCCAAAACTTCATCTTCTACGTCGTCAACACGCTGGTCAGGGCGGTCAATTTTGTTGATAACCACAATAGGCTTCAATTTCTGTTCCAAAGCCTTGCGCAAAACATATTTGGTCTGCGGCATAGGACCTTCAAAAGCGTCTACCAAAAGCAGCACACCGTCAACCATATTCAGCACGCGTTCTACTTCGCCGCCGAAATCGGCATGGCCAGGAGTGTCTACAATGTTGATTTTTACGCCGCTATGCAGTACCGCTGTATTCTTAGACAAAATGGTAATGCCGCGTTCCCGCTCCAAATCATTGGAGTCCATGACCCGCTCTGCTACCTGCTCGTTAGTGCGAAAAACACCGCTCTGCCGCAGCATAGCATCCACCAATGTAGTTTTACCGTGGTCAACGTGAGCAATGATAGCCACGTTGCGAATATCTGTTCTTTCCATAGTTCCTCCTCATAGGACGTTCTCAGACGTCATTAAACATTTTTTTGAAGTAAGCAGAAATTTTGCTAAGCCGCCGCAGCATTTCGTTGGCTTTGCTTGGTTGGGTGGCCACCACTTTGGCAATACGGCGACGCATGGCCCGGTAGTCCCCTTCCATTTGATCCAAATACTCGTCCAGTTGGCGCATGGCCGGATCCAGCACCACCACGTCGGACTCGACGATTTCCCATTCACGTCCCTTTAAAAGAGCCGCATCGGCAAAACGGGGAATATATACAGGCCACCCCAGCTGAGACTGAATCCGCTCGCTGAAGGGCTCGGACATTTCAATTTCTCCATGGACCAGGAAAATACAGGCAGGCTTCTCTTTAAAAGCGCTCAGCCAAGTCATCATCTGTTCCTGATCCGCATGAGCGGAAAAGCCTTCCAAATTATGAATCTGCGCTTTGACAGCAATTTCTTCACCCATCATGCGTACCCGTTTAGCACCGTCCACCAACCGACGCCCTACGCTGCCCTGCGCCTGATAGCCGACAAAGAGCACGCTGGATTCCGGCCGCCACAAATTATGTTTAAGATGGTGCAAAATGCGCCCGGCGTCCGCCATGCCGCTGGCGGAAATAATAATTTTCGGCTGCAGATCTTCATTTAAAGCCTTGGACTCGTCCGCGGTATGCACAAAACGCAGTTGCGGCAGTTCCAGCAATTTGCCGCCGCTGCGCACAAGCGCCTTGGTCTCTTCATCAAAATCCTGAATATTGTTAAAGAAAATATTCGTTGCTGAAATGGCCAGCGGACTATCAATGACTACCGGAACCTCCGGAATGCGCCCTGCTTTCCAGAGCTTGTAGAAATGATATAGCAGCGTCTGCGTACGGCCAACAGCAAAGGCGGGAATAATGATATTGCCGCCGCGTTCCACGGTCTCATTGACAATCTCCGCCAGACGGCTTTCCTTATCGTAGTGTTCGTGATTCCGATTGCCGTAGGTAGACTCACTGATGATGTAATCCGCCGTCTCAATAATCGCCGGGTCGCGAATAATCGGCTGTTCCGGCTGTCCCAAATCGCCGGTAAAGAGAAGCTTTTCCGTCTTTCCGTTCTCTTCGCCCCAAATTTCCAGCACCGACGAGCCTAAAATATGTCCGGCTTCTTGAAAACGTACTCGCAAGCCAGGCACTGGACGTAAATCCTCTTCGTAAGCTACAGAGCGAAACTGCTGCAAGCATTGGAACGCATCGTCCACTGTATAAAGCGGCTGAATTTCCGCCATACCGGAGCGCTTTCCTTTTCGAGTCGTTAGTTCAGCGTCAGATTCTTGAATGTGAGCGCTGTCGGGCAGCATAATCCGGCATAACTCGTTCGTCACTTTCGTACTGTAAATAGGGCCTTTAAAGCCTTCTTTACACAACTTCGGCAACAAACCGCTGTGATCAATGTGCGCATGAGTCAGCAGCACGCAATCAATGCTGCCCGGTTCTACGGCAAATGGTCTACGGTTGAGCGCCGCAATCGCTTTGCCCCCCTGGAACATGCCGCAATCCACCAAAACACGACTATTGCCAATTTCCAAAAGATAGCTGGAGCCGGTTACCATTCTGGCGGCTCCTAGAAACGTCAAACGCATATAAGCACGTCTCCTCTCGACCTGAGTTTCGTTCTCCCAGTACTAAAACGTCGAACACAGAGCCACGTAGGTCTCGAAAAACCGGCAGTTCGCCGGTTTCGTCCGTCCCCGCCTGCTCTGTGTCATGCTTTGTTCCCTGCCGCTGTTAGGCTTCGCCAAGAATGCGCACTTCCGGCTGCAACGATACGCCAAACTGCTGGTGCACTTGCCGCTGCACCTCGGAGATCAATGCCAATACATCCTGCGCCGTAGCGCCGCCGGCATTGACAATAAACCCGGCATGCTTTTGCGACACTTCGGCGCCGCCGACACGCAATCCTTTTAGACCGCTCTGCTCAATCAAAGTGCCTGCAAAATGCCCTGGCGGACGCTTAAACGTGCTGCCGGCGCTCGGCAGCTCCAACGGCTGCTTACTCTCACGTCGCTGGGTCAAGTCTTGCATGCGAGCTTCAATCGCGCTGCTTTCGTCTATTTCCAGCAGCATTTCCACTTCGCATATAATATGTCCATTGTCTTGAAAAAGACTATGGCGATACGAAAATTCCAGCTCTTCGCGAGAAAATCGATGCACGATCCCTGCAGGAGAAACGGCGGTAACCGCGTCAACGACACAGCTCATCTCGCCTTGGTACGCTCCGGCGTTCATAAAGACGGCGCCGCCAATACTGCCGGGAATACCTACGGCAAATTCCATGCCCCCTAATCCCTGGGCCGCCGCAAATCCCGACACTTCACTCAAAAGCGAACCTGCCCCGGCAAAAATACGATTACCCTCCCGGCGCAAGGAGCTTAAAAAATCGCCTAGTTTAATCACCGCGCCGCGTATGCCTCGGTCCAATACCAGCACATTAGAGCCATTGCCCAAAATAGTAACTGGCACATCCTGATGCGCATGCAGCACCTGCATCGCAGCCGCCAGTTCTCCCATACTGCCAGGCTGTACAAAAATATCTGCCGGGCCGCCGATGGCAAAGGTTGTATGCTTCGACAACGGTTCTTCCGCCAACAAACGCCCCACGTGAATCACACGCTGCAGTTCTTGAAATACGCTTTGCATATGCTCTATCATAAACCTTTTAGCCTACTCCCTTCAAAATTCTCCCTTATTATAGCACGGCTTGGTATTTTTCGGAAAGCACTGTGCCAAACGCCTATATTCGTCTCGCATCTGCAGCGCATCCAGCGCCTGAGTTCCAGCTGATTCACATATAATACGCGGCGTATAGCCATTTTGTGCACAGCATTCCAAAAGAGGGGCGTGGGGAGGTCCATAAGGATCGGCAAAGGTCCAATGTCTTTTTTCTCCGGCACCGGTAAATTCAATTTTACTGAAGTGAATATGCAGCTCTTTAGCCGCTTCTACTCCCAAAGCAGTTTCCACAGCCGCAAAAACCGCTTCATATTCCGGTCTGGTGTAGAAAGCGCCGCCCGCCACAGCATGCAAATGGCCAAAATCGACAGCTGGCCGCAGCCATTGCGGCGCTAAACGGCAAAAATCAAGAACTTCCGCCAGCGTGCCTAGCTGATTTTTCTTGCCCATTGTTTCCGGGCACAGCCAAATTCCCTCTAACAGCCCTTCTTCGCTGCATTGTTCCAAGACGCGCAAAAATGCCGTTTGGGCTCTCTCCAGTGCCACAAAGCGCTCCTTTTTGCCAGCGCCGCCGATGTGAAATACCACCCGGTCCGCTCCCAGCCAATGGGCTACACGCAAAGACTTGCGAAAATGCTCCTGTGTATTATGCACCACAGTCTCATCTTCCGCCGCCAGACTGATATAATAGGGCGCATGAACACTTAGCGCCACCTGTTGCTCCTTGGCAGCCTCCCCTATCTTGCGCGCCGTTTCCTCCTTGACCGAAGCGCCACGGCTGCATTGATACTCATAGGCGTCAAGACCTTGCGCCGCCAGCCATGCAGGCATAGCCGCACTCGCCTTGCCGCCTGCTTCATAAAATGCGTCCGGGTTCCCTGCCGAGCCAAACCATGGCTCTTGTCTTACTGTCATCTAGCACCTCGTTGCTTTTAGTACCGTATTACTTCATCTCCGGATAACCGATTTGGCGCAGCGCTTCATACACCACCACTGCTACCGCATTGGATAGATTCAACGAGCGCGCGTCCGGAATCATGGGAATACGCAGGCACTGCTCTTCCTTGCCTGCCACGATCTCCGGCGGCAAGCCTGCCGTTTCCCTGCCGAATACCAACACATCCTCCGCCTCATATTGAATGGAGCTGTGCGCCTTATGAGCCTTGGTCGTATTAAAGAAAAAGCGTCTCGGCTGCAACATCCGCTCTACCGATGCAAAATCTTCATGATGATGAATGGAAAGCAAGTGCCAGTAATCCAGGCCGGCCCGTTTCAAATGACGATCATCCACGGAAAAACCGAGGGGATGCACCAAATGAAGCGTACAGCCTGTAGCCGCGCAAAGGCGCGCTATATTTCCTGTATTTCCAGGTATTTCCGGTTGATATAAAACAATATGCACGGAAAAGACTCCTCTCCGTCAACAAACTGCTAGGCACAATTCTTGCGCCCGCAGCCATTCTTAATCCATAACTTATATATTATAGCACAAGACAACGCCAAGAGTGTGTTCTTTACGAATTCAATCAATTCGGTGTATAATAAGAAAAAAGTAATTCTGCGGCAGAATGTTTACCTATTTTTAAACAAGCTGCCAAGGAAAACACATTTCGGTCCTGCTGTGAACGCAAGGGAATTTGCCTGCGCGCTCGGAGAGGCTTTTTTGTTTTCTACGCCTCTCTTCGGCCTATGCTGCAGGGAGGCTTTTTGTTTTCAGCCAGGAACGTCAAGGAGGGCTTGCATGGAAAAACGCATTGGCGTCGTCGGCATTGTTGTGGAATCTCCTGAAACCACCGCCGTCAAAGTCAACCAGTTAATCGGCCAGTACCGTCATCTCATCATCGGTCGCATGGGCATCCCCCATCACGGAACCGACTCCGGCGTCATCGCCTTGATTGTAGAGGGTTCCACAAATGATGTGGGCGCCTTCACTGGCCGCCTGGGGAATCTCCCTGGGGTCATCGTCAAATCTGCACTGACAGCAAAAAAGGAGGCTCCCAGCCATGATTAAAAATGAAGAACGCACTAGCGATACCTTTATCGATCACGCTCGCATTGAAGAACTGCTGGCCGCAGGAAAAGAGGACGCGCAAAACGCCGCTAAAGTCCGCGCCATCATCGCCAAAGCGGCTTCGTATCAAGGACTCAGTGCCGCAGAAGTAGCCGTCTTGCTGCAAGTAGAAGATGCTAAACTGCAGGATGAAATGTTCCAAACGGCGGAACAAGTAAAAAAAGCCATTTACGGCCAGCGCATTGTCATTTTTGCGCCGTTATACCTTTCAAGCCACTGCGTCAATAACTGCACATACTGCGGCTATCGGCACAGCAACGAAAAGCAGCTGCGCCGCCGGCTCACCGCCGAAGAAGTACGCCGCGAAGCAGAAATTTTGGAAGATATGGGACATAAACGGCTAGCTGTCGAAGCTGGCGAAGACCCTGTCAACTGTCCCATCAGCTATGTTACTGACATGCTTAAGGAAATTTATGCCAGCAAAAGCGGCAACGGCAGTATCCGCCGGGCCAATGTCAATATTGCCGCCACCACCATTGACGAATACCGTCAGCTAAAGGAAGCCGGCATTGGCACCTATATCCTTTTCCAGGAAACCTACCACAGACCTACCTATGCGGCGCTCCACCCAGGCGGCCCTAAACAAGACTACAACTGGCACACCACCGCTATGGACCGCGCCATGAAGGCTGGCATTGACGACGTAGGCCTAGGCGTACTCTATGGCTTGCATGACTACAAATACGAAACTGTCGCCATCTTTTTGCACGCCGAGCATTTAGAACGCACCTTCGGCGTCGGCCCTCACACTATTTCCGTGCCGCGTATGCGTCCAGCCAGCGGCATTACCCTGGAAACTTTCCCGCACCTGGTCGACGACGAAGCCTTCGCCAAAGTTATCGCCATCATCCGCCTGGCAGTTCCTTATACAGGTATGATCCTATCAACCCGCGAAGAGCCAGGCACAAGAGATCGTCTCATCCGTTACGGCATCTCCCAGATCAGCGCCGGCTCCTGTACCGGCGTCGGCGGCTATGCACAACTGCAGGCCCATCCTGACGAGCATCTGGATCCGGAAAGCAGCGGTATGCAGTTTGAACCCAGCGATGGCCGCTCGCCCAACGAAATTATCCGCATGCTCTGTTCTCAAGGCTATGTGCCTTCTTACTGCACCGCCTGCTATCGTCAAGGCCGCACAGGAGACCGCTTCATGGCTCTGGCCAAAACCGGAGAAATCCAAAACGTATGTCTGCCCAACGCTCTTTTGACGCTCCAAGAATATCTCCTGGATTATGCAGATGAAGAAACTCGCGTGATTGGAGAAAAGGTAATCGCCGAACAATTAGCCTCGATTCCCCAAGACGATGTGAG
>CAZKCR010000083.1:0-8265 GCA_964551055.1 uncultured Anaeromusa sp.
TAACAGGAGAGCTCGAGGGGATAGGATTGAACAAGAGAATCGGAGAACCGGAGGGTACGATTGAGGGCTAGAAAGAAAATGCAGAATGATAAAGAAATATCTGATGAGAATACAAGGATTTTAAACAAGAATAAAGAGAAGGCATATAGGAAGAAAATACTCCTCCTTCATGCCCTCTCGCAGATGTCGGTTGCCATGCCATCCTTGGATTTTCAGCGGAGACCGGCGATTATGCCATCCTTGGCATCGCCGGCATTAGGTACATCACGTACCGTCAGGCGCATCCAGCGCCGTCGCCGGTTCTCTTGTTCAAATTTCCCCGGTTCCTCTTATAATTCTTCTATCATTTTTTACGGAAACAAAGAACAAAAAGTTCTGCGTCATCAGCTACTACTTCTACAGAAAAGCCGATTTCTTCGCCCCAGGCGCGCAGCACCGCCGTTTCCGGCAGCCGATCCTGCGCTACCGTCTCCAAACCTTCATGCAGCGCATTGATGGCTGCCCGGCTTTCACCGTGAGCCACTACCAAACGTCCGCCGGAGCGCAGCACTCTGGCAAATTCACGGAGCACCGCTTGAGGCTGCTCAAAATGGGGAAATACGGAATAACACAGAATCGCGTCCACGCTATTTTCCGTCTGCGGCAGCAACGCAGCGTCCGCCTGCAAAAACAAGGCTAATTCGCTGTGCTTGGCGCGAGCGCGAGCCAGCATTTCCTCAGCTACATCTACTGCGGTTATCTCACCCAGCATGCCTAACGCTTGCCTTAAATACGGCAGCATGACTCCTGTACCTGTGCCAATATCCAGCACGCGCTCTCCCGGCTGCAACGACAAGGCCGCTACAATGCGCGACAGCTTACAGGCGTCATGACGTACTTGTTCATCCCAATGCGGGGCCATTTGGTTAAAAAATTCCCGGTGATTCATCAAATTGCTCCTCAAAGCTTCTATCTATATTTATCGCGACGCAACGCTCGCCGCCCGGATACGAGCCGACCAGCCCCGCTGCTTCCAAGGAAGTTCTCCTAGTCCGCCGGCGGCCAAGGATGCTTGTTGGCAAGTTATTTTCTTGGATACTTCTTCCAATGATGAATAGATAAACTCGTGCACCGTATACGCCGGACAAAGCCGTTGTACCAAGCGTGCGGCTTCGCCACTGCCAAAAGGCTGATGCTGGTCAATGGCCGATACGTGCCTCCAGAGAGTTTCCAAATCGCTCACTTTCATATCTCGACGGCGACTGTGGCGTACATACTCGCCAGATAAGGACGCATGCAAATGCAGCCCCCGCACCCGGGACGCATAGATTCCCAGCGCCTCAACCGTGCGCAACACATAGTCAACAGCTTCTTTTTCAGTGCGCAGTTCTTGACAAGTATTCATCAAATGACCCGTATCCAGCATAAGGCCGGCATTAGACCGCCCCAAGCCCTCAAACAGCAACGCTGCCATGCGCGGCTGAGTTAGCCGCAAGCCGGGCCACCAAAGATTTTCAAACAAAATTGCTATAGACTCAGGCAGTTCCTGCACCAACAAGCGCACCAGCTCCAGCGTCGCAGTCACAACTTCTTCATCGCTGGCGGAAAACCGCCAATGACCGGTTTCCTCCTGCCGCACATGAGCCACATGAAGAACGACATAACGCGCTCCCGCAGCTGCGGCTTGAGCCAGATTGCGCCGCCAAACCGCAAGCCAACCTGCCGGAGTATCTGCGCCATAATATAGACGGACGTTTTCCCAACTGCCGAACTGCCGCAAAACTTCCGCTTCGTCACCGCGCCAGAAGTCAAGCCATGCCGGCCAAAAGCGCAAATGCACGCCGCAAATATGCCTGGCAGGCAATTGTGCGTCGTCCCATTCATCGCCCAAATAGGCCTCTACCCCATCTAACCCATGGTCCGCCAAGAAGCCTTCCAGACCGCCGCCCCAGTTGCGCCACATATCGCAATCATCAATATAGCTGGAAGTATTGAGCAACTGCAGCATGCTTGTCTCCTCTCTTCAAGAAACCGCTTCCCGTAACAATCCGTGGTAAGAATCAATCCTAACCTTAGCAAAATAAGTTTCAAAAGTCAACGCGCTCTTTTGCCTGCTTATCCCTGAATTATCGTTGCAGCCGCACCATAAACTTCGACTGATTTTCCGGGTCATACACCGTAAAATCGGCAGGCCTATAAAACTCCGGCGTCTGCGTAAACAAGCCCAGCCGCTTTAGCTTGCACAACTCCGGATGCTCCACAATGGTTTGCACCAGCCATTTTCCCAAACCTCGTCCCCGATATTCTTTCAAAATGAATACATCCGCTAAATAACCAAACGTAGTCAAATCACTGATAACCCGTGCAAAGCCCACCTGCTTTTCTACAGCATTCTGCTGCTGATATACGCCAAAGCAATACACCGAATGCGCAATAGCCCTCTCCATAGCCTCGCTACTGCGTCCCTTTCCCCAGTAAGATTCCTGAGAAATGAAGGCATAAATCAACTCCCGATCCAAGCGATCCTTATCCGTAGAAATGATAAATCCACTCTTCTCCTGCATCTTTTGCACCTCCTTATCCTTGATTTTAGCATACTCTTAAAAACCTGCCGCATATTCTCGCAATGAAACCAGAACGTATTTACCGCAGCACTGTGGAAATCGTGTGAAATGCACCATGATTAAAGGATTTCCCCCGTATAGACCGAACCATTTCATACTAACCAAAACGCACAAAAAAAAACCGCAAAGTTATTTGGGTAAAACCTAAATTGCAGTCTTCACGAAAAGCAGCCAAGGATGGCGCAGCAACCGACTTCTATGTATCTCACCAGCGTTCGCAGAAAGAATCTGTTCGAACGCGCAAGCAAGAATTCTTTAAAAAGGAGCTGCCATGAATCTGCTGCCGGACGCCGCGCTTTCCAAAGACAATGAGCATATTTTTCTCTCATGGCTCCTGAAGGAAGCCTCCCTGGGCATTTACATCATTAAAAGCATTGCCAAAAATCGTTCCGTCATTTTGGCGGCCAATGACGTTTTTTGCCAATTGACCGGCTTAAAGCATGCTGAGTTGATTGGCAAAAGCGCCGCCTCTCTTCTTTCCTTATTACGAGAAGAAGACCAACGGAAAATCCAAGATCTTTTGGAACAAGGCGCCCCCATCACCGATCTGGAGTTTCCTTGGCTGCAAAAAGACGGCTCCCAAGCCTGGGCCATTACTTCTTTGCGTCGCTTCCCCAGCCAAGGCCACAGCCTGCTTGTAGGCATCTCCAAGAAACTGCCTCTTATCCCCCCCGGCCAAGAGGGTAATACCGATTTCCGCCAGGAAGTACGAACCGTCCACGCCAAAGTGCTGTCACTAGAACAACGGCTGCAAGAACAGCAAAAGCGGTTGCAGGAGTCCAATGAACGACGCCGCGTGGACGAAAAGCGCTTTCATTTAGCTATGTCCTTTTCCGGCATCGGCCTTTTGGATATCGACTGGGCTAATGCACCTGGAGCGTTTCGCCTTACACACAACTGGCTGAAAAAATTTGGCCTGGAACAATACTCCGGCGCCCTAGCCAAGGATTTATACGCCAGCCGCATTCACCCTGAAGATATTGCGCCTCATATTCAATCCCTAGCCATGCATCTGGAAGGAACGGCCACGCTTTACGAAAATGAATATCGCATGAAAGACGCACAGGGAAATTGGCTTTGGGTCTCTTTACGCGCCAAAACCATGCGCAATAAAAACGGCTTGCCTTTACGCACAACCGGTCTTTTAACCGACATCACCGCTTTAAAGCAGCGCGACTACCAGGCTACCCATGATGAAGTAACCGAATTATACAATCACCGCGGTTTCACGGAAAAGGTCTCGCAAATTTTGACCTCCGGCTCCGACGCGCAAGGAGTGCTTCTATCCCTCAATATTGATGATTTCAAGGTTATTAATGATGTCTACGGTTATGAGCAAGGCAATGAGTATTTGCTTAAGTTTGCCCTATACTTACAGTCGCTTTTTCCTCCTGGCACACTTTTAGCGCGATCTGGCGCCGACGAATACTTAGCCTTTTTTCTTGGCGCCTTGGAGCCCAGTCAAATCACCGCTTATAGTTCTTCTTTCAAAAACATTTTTCTTGAAACGACCTTCGGTTCTTTTTTCATTACAGCCAGCGGCGGCTTGGCGCTGACCTCCGGCTCCGCCGAAACCGCTCATGAGCTAATTCAAAAAGCAAGCCTGGCGTTACACCACGCGAAAGACAAAGGCAAATCTACTTTCTGCCTTTATGAACCGGCTATGCAGAAAAAGAACGTCCGCCGCCATGTATTGAAAGAAGGTTTAAACCATGCCTTTCGGAATCAAGAATTCTTTCTTGCTTTCCAGCCTATTTATCACATAGCGGAGCAGCAGAAGCGCATTTACGGCTATGAAGTGCTGCTGCGCTGGAAAAGCCCATCGCTAGGCTTAATTTCTCCCAGCGAATTCATCCCTTTAGTGGAAGAATCGAACCTCATCCTCTCTGTCGGCGAATGGACCCTCCGGGAAGCCTGCCGCGTTTCTTCCCAATTTCAGCAGCAATGCGGCGAGTATCTCCATATTTCCGTCAATGTATCGGTTCGTCAGTTAGCCGCTCCCGGTTTCGTCAATCTAGTCCGCTCCATTTTGGAACAAAGCAATTTACCGGCAAATTGTCTTACCCTGGAAATTACCGAAAGCATCATGATGACCGATACGGAAAAAAATGTGGCCTTGATGAGCCAACTGCGAGATCACGGAGTCTCCATCGCGCTCGACGATTTTGGCACCGGCTATTCTTCGTTCACTTACCTGCAAAAGCTGCCTATTTCCATTTTAAAAATCGACAAATCCCTCATCGACGATATCACTTCCTCCCAAGGCAAAACACAGCCCATCATTGCCTCGCTCATCCACATGTCCAAGCTGCTGGGCTACCGTGTTGTCACCGAAGGTGTAGAAAGCCAAGAGCAACTGCAGTTGCTCCTGCAAAACGGCTGCGAGTACTTCCAAGGCTACTTTTTCAGCAAACCGCTGCCTCAAAGCGCTCTGCAGGAACTACATCAACAAAAGCCTAAAAATACGCTTTGTTTTCCCTTACCTTCCCTTGGAGAGGAACCGCAAAGCAACCAAGGATAACCACTCCCTTCTTGAATACAAAAGAGCCAAGGCTAACCGGAGATATCTTCCGGTCAACCTTGGCTCTTTGTGTATCCGCTCTTAAATACTATGTGTAAACGTAGCTTCCAGCTTTGTATTTTTCTGACCGCTAGCAAGATCTTTTTGATCTTTATACACCAATTCAAATGAGTTTTCTTTACTGAACTGATGTTTAAGTCCGTAATAAAAGCCTTTGTTATTATTGTCAAAATCGCTCTGTTTCCCCATATCTCCGTTGGCTTCCACCCGGAATCCGGTAAGATATACTGAGTTTTTTTCATCAAAACCGTATTCCCAAGTTACTGCATACGCCCGATTTTCGCTGCTGCGGTTAGACTGAGTATATTCCGCTATCCACTTATGCTTTCCGGCTGTATAAGCCCCGTCCAAGGCCCAATGATTCGTACTCCCTTCCGCGCTATCTTGGTAACGGCCGAGCGTCATGCCCCATTGAAAGGGCTTCTCTTTTTGAAAGCCCGTACGAATGGCGTAAATTCGATGATCCTGATCCCCTGCGTTATCTTCCTGCACGAACGCAGCGTTAACATCCAAGCCCCCCATCGTTCCGCTTGCCGTCACACCATCTACAAACGTTCGTTTACCAATGTTCGACTCCGACCGACTATACAAAAGAGCTGTCGAACCTATCGTCAAATCCTGCCGGCCTATTTTCAACGTCATATCGCCAGCCTGGCGGCTAACGCCAAATTGATCAAGGGCCATTACGGACTTTTTATCCCCGTATGCGGCTGTATCGGTATTATAGTCCGCCAATCCCGGCTGCGTAGCATGCTGCGCCCCAAAGCGCGCATACAGCGACCAGCCTTGACCCAAATCGACTTCTCCTTTCAAACGCACCGAACTCATCGTCCCGGAAATATCCTGGGCGCCTTCGGCAGTATCTTTTTCGTACTTGACCGTCACATCACCGCTAAATTTTACCGGCTCCGCCGCCAACGCTAGCGAAGAAGTCGCCAACACCGTTCCCGCCGCTACCATAGCCGCCCATTTCTTCATAAAAATTTCTCACTTCTCTTTCCTATTTTTTATTTCAGCCAGGTTCGCCAAAGCATGTCTCGCGGCAACGACAGCGCGCAATCCCTTGCCCCGGCAGTTCACTATCCCTTGCTGTTTCGCGTTCGCCATTTTTGCTTTTACGTTTTTGCCACTCTTCCAAGCTTACTGGCCCCTCGGCAAAGCGAGCGCAGCAATAGACGCAGTTGCGACCTTCCCGCTTCGCTTGATAAAGCGCCTTATCCGCTCCCAGTAAAAAGGGGTCTGCCTGACATTCCTCGCCTTTTTGCAGCGTATGCAAGCCAATGGAAACCGTGACCCCTTCAATGCGAGCGCCTTGGTATATAAAGCAATGCCGGCGCACTTTCTGCAAAATCTCCAAGGCCTTGCGCGCCGCTTCCTCGGCACTAATTCCCGGCAAAATCACGGCAAATTCTTCGCCTCCGATGCGGGCTGCCATTTCCCTGGGAGATACCGCTTCCGCCAACAATTCTCCCATGCCCTGCAGCACGCAGTCGCCGCCGGGATGACCATAGGTATCGTTGATTTTCTTGAAATAATCAATATCCAAAATCAGCAACGATAAAGGGCGGCTGCAATCTTTCGCAACCGGAAGCTCTACCTGCAAATGCTCAAAAAAATGCCTGCGATTGGACAAGCCTGTGAGCGGATCTACCAGCGCCAACTCTCGCATGCGTCGATACGCCTCTTCCAAATCCACCGTCCGCCGGCTCAGTTCCTGCTCGCGCAAGCGGATGCGACGTATCATCCATTGCAAATCACGAGACAAGCGAAGTACATCATCCTCATCAGAGGTATCCGCCATTTCATTAGGAAGAACCGGTAAATCGGCCAATTCTCCCTTTTTCACATGCTCACACCAATCGTGTATGCGCGCCAGCGCCCTTCCCCAAAGCCAAGGAACACCTAACGAGGCGGCCATAAAGGCTAACAGGCAAGCCGTTGCCAAAGCCAAGGAAAAGGTTGCTTCCAACTGTCGGTGCTCGCGCAGGAACCCGCCGGCCAAAACATAAAACAGCAATAGCGGCGCTAGACCTGTCAACAGGCAAAGCAAACGCAGCTTGCCCCGCCCAGTCACGAATGCTTTTCTCCGCAGCTTTGGCCGCAACCGCCGCAGCCTCCGCTGCAGCCGCCCGCTGCTGCACCAGACTGCGCGCAAGCGCAGCCGTCTTCACCGCGAAGCTTGCGCACACCCAGCCAGGCAAAATACGCTGCAGCCCCAGCGCCGATTAAATATACCAGAACGTCATTCATAAATTCCCCTTCTTTCCGCCAAGAAGCGCACTTAGCCGCCCAAGCCCAACAACAAGCCTCCTTGGTAGACAATAAACGCCATAATCCACGCCAAGGTCATGGAGTACGCTACACTAAAGCCAGCCCACTTCCAAGAATTCATCTCCCGTTTGATTACAGCCACAGTTGCCAGGCAAGGCGAGTAAATCAAGCAGAAGACCATAAGCGATACCGCAATCAACGGATTAAAGGAGGGATCTGCCGCCAAGACTTCCTGAAGCGGCGCCATTTCCTCATCGCTAGCTTCTACACTATAAATAGTCGCCAATGTACTCACCATAACTTCTTTAGCAGCAAAGGCGCTGAACAACCCTACGCCAATTTTCCAGTCAAAACCCAGAGGCTTAATGACAGGTTCAATGGTCCGGCCTAACGAGCCGGCATAGCTTTGCGCCAAGAGTTCTGTTGATTTCTCTTTGTTCAGTTTACTTTTTTCGTCTTCCGCTTCTTTTTTCAACGCTACGTATTGCGCCGCAAAGAAAGACATTTGCTCTTTGCTAAACGTTTTGGGCGCCACTTCTTCGTCAGTCAAAGCTTGCTCCGGCTCAGAGGCGTCTTCTATGGCAACCGCGGCAGTTTTTTCTTCCGCCTTGACGGTTTCTTGTTCTGCTTCATCAACCTCTTCTGCCTCCAGCGCTTCTACCAGTGCGTTCAATTCTTCATTTTCTTCTACAGCCATTATGCCCAGCGGTTCCAATACTTGCGCTTGAATTTGCTCTTCATACCGTGTTTCCAGAGACGACTGCAGGGCCTCGTACTTGCTGTTGACGTCCTCATTTTGCGGATAGTTAA
>CAZKCR010000084.1:0-8063 GCA_964551055.1 uncultured Anaeromusa sp.
GAAAACCATGGGGAAAGCGCTGTGGCGGCGGTAACCAAAGCCAAGACGCTGATGGTGGAGCACACGGAAAGCTCGGAATATCTGGACCCGGTGCAGGTGGGGCGTGAGGTGTTCCGTTCCTCGCCGCTGATGCAGCAGGAGTACTTTGAGGAAGTGCAAAAAGCGGGTATTAGCGAAGCGGTGCGCATTGACCGCGAGTTTTGCGCTAAAAAGGGAAGGCAACACAAGATTAAAACCGATACAGGTATTGAGATTTCTTTTCCTGTGGACTATTTTGAGAACAAAGAGTATATGGAGTTTATAAACAATCCGGATGGGACGATTTCGATTGCCTTAAAAAATATCGGTAAAATTATTAATCGTTGAGATTTTTATGAGAAGCTACTTTCTATCCTGCCTGAAATCAGGCAGGATTTTTTCATGCTGACGGCAAAATAAGCAGGAAAATTCAGACAAATAATGATGTTGCCGGCAGAGGAGGGAACCTATGCGAATCTTGCTCACCAATACAGGGCCCTGGGGAACAGGTAGCGGTACCGTAGCTGATGCCGTTATGCAGGAGCTGGCGCGACGAGGGCATGAGGTTATGGCTTTTTTTCCTGATTCCGGTTTGCCAGGCGTTGATAATGATAAGTACTACCTGCATCCGGAACGCTATCGCATTGCACCCTTTCCGGCTACCTACGAAGGTGTGGAGTTGTATACATTTCCGCTCATTATTCCAGACCCTAATCCGCGCAATTATCATGACGCCTGGACGTTTAAAAGGCTGAGCCGCGAGCAATTGCGCGCGTATTTCGGATATATGAAGCAGGAATTACGACGGCTGCTGGTGGAGTTTCGCCCGGATGTAGTGGAATGCCAGCATGTTTGGGCCTTGGACAGAGTTGTGCATGAACTGGGCTATCCGTATATTACCGTCGCACATCATAGTGATCAGTTGGGCTTCTTGTATGATGAGCGGATGCGCGGACTGGTTTTAGAATCAGCCGGCAAAGCCGGCTATATTTTCGCAATTTCAGATTATGTAAAACAGGAAGTGCTGCGTTTGTACGGTCTGACGCCGGAGCGGGTTATTACGATTCCCAACGGCTACAATCAGCAGCTTTTTCAGCCGTTGCGCCTTAACCGGCGGCTGGTATTAGAACAGTTGGGGCTGGCGCATCTAGAACATTTGCCGTTGATTACTTTTTGCGGCAAAGTATCAAAAACAAAAGGGATTGACGTATTGCTGCAGGCCAATGCTATTATTCAGCGACAGCATCCGGCGGCATTGCTGATTTTAGGCAGCGGAGATTTGACGCAAATCTGTCGAGAAATTTCTGGGCCTTATTCGATGGAAAATGTAATTTATCTGGGGCATTGCCCTCAGAAAGAATTGGCGTTATTGCATAATCTGGCAACCTTGAGCGTGTTGCCGTCGAGAACGGAAGGATTTGGTATTGCCGCCCTAGAAGCTATGGGGTGTGGTAAGCCTATTGTAGCGACCCGCGTAGGCGGCTTGGCTGATTTTGCAGTGGGCGGGTTGGTAGAGCCGGAAGATCCAGCAGGTCTGGCTGCACAGATTTTGGCGGTGTTGCGGCTGCCGGCCAGAGACTATGATTTGCTATGTGAAGAAGCGCTGACAGTAGCACGGCGGTATTCTTGGGAAATGCTGGTGGAGCGCAGACTGCGTTACTATGAAATGCTTATTGAAAAAAATAAGAAAAAGAAAGGCTAGAACAGTATTCGAAACGGTTGAATTTTTGCTATAATCTATAGATGTAGAAGAAATAGGTCGCAAGACCTGCAAAGGCAAGCCTTTTCCGAATGAGAAATTGGTGACTGTTAAACTTTTTGCCGGGGCGAGAAACGGGCGTGCTGAGTGCCGGTTGGTGGCAGCGGTGTGAACTTTGGAGGAAGCACTTGTGACGATAAGAAAGAAGCAGCGTCTTGCCTTGGATGCAATACGCGAAGGGATGATTGTAGCGGAACCGGTCTTTTTTGAAGAAGACCGTCCTGTGTTTTTTAGCGAGGGCAGTATCGTTACAGCCCGCTTAATTCGTTGGTTAAAGCGCGCTGGACAGACGGAGTTGAGCGTATATGTTGAAGAACAGCCGTCAATGTCGCAGGAAGCAGGGGGGCGTACGTATCAACTGCTGCTAGGGGGTATGCAGGATATTTTTCAGTCCTTGCGCAAAGGTGCAGCTTTGCAGGATGGACAGGTGAATCAACTGGCGGAGAAAGCATTGGCAGCCGTGCATCAACCGGATATATTTCATGTGTTGAATATCGCGGGCCAATATGATGAGGATTTGATTGTTCATAGCTTACATGTAGGAATGCTGTCCGGTCTCTTGGCGCTTTGGAGTAAGTTTGATGCGGAAACGGTTAAGGCGTCGCTGATGGCAGGGCTGCTGCATGATATAGGAAAAATCAGGGTTCCGGAACGTATTTTGCGTAAACAAGAGCCGTTGTTGCCGCATGAACTATCTGTATTTAAAGGCTATCCGTTTTACAGCTTTCAGATGCTGCAGGGCAACGACTTGTCAGAACGGGTTTTGGAAGGAGTGCTGTATCATCGGGAGCGTCTAGATGGCAGCGGCTATCCGGAACGACGTGAAAGCAGCAATATTCCCATGGAAGCGCAAATTGTCGCTGTAGTGGATGAGTACATTACTTTGTGCTCAAGGCCAGGGAATGGGGCTATTCTGGCGGCGCTGGCGATGATTTTAGAAGAGATGCACATTCGCTTAAATCCGGTTTTGTGCCTGACGTTAGTCGAGCGGCTGAAAGAAATGTTAATTGGCGCGGACGTGACTTTAGGAGATGATCGCAAAGGGAATATCATTCAGTTTTCTAAGCTGTTGACTTTGCGTCCTTTAGTTAAACTGGCGGGAAGCGATGAGTATATTGATTTGGAAGTGGAATCGCAGTTGCATTTTTGGCTGACTGGCGATGTGGCTCAGTTCTGGACTAATCAAGAATAGAAATAGCTAAAGTATGAGAACATAGGAGCTCGTCTGTAACTGCTTTTTTATGCAGCCGGCAGGAGCTTCTTTGCTTTTGCGGGAATAACATAATGGATGCCACAAAATAGAAATGAGGGTTAAGTGATGTACAGCTTTAAAAATGACTACAGCGAAGGGGCGCATCCACGACTGTTGGAAGCGTTAGGCGCTTGTAATTTTGAGCAAGCCGAAGGATACGGCTTGGATCGCCACACGCAGTCGGCAGTAACGATGCTAAAAGCACAGCTGCAGAATGATAA
This sequence comes from uncultured Anaeromusa sp., assembly GCA_964551055.1. Lineage (GTDB taxonomy): Bacteria > Bacillota > Negativicutes > Anaeromusales > Anaeromusaceae > Anaeromusa. Next base: position 3,251 of record CAZKCR010000084.1, read on the forward strand.
CGTGCAGATTCATCTTTTGTCAGGAGGGACGCAAACTAATCTGACTGCTTTATCCGCGTTTTTGCGTCCTCACGAGGCGGCAGTGGCGGCACACAGCGGCCATATTTTAGTACATGAAACAGGCGCTATTGAAGCAACCGGGCATAAGGTGCTGGGCGTGACGTCGCCGGACGGCAAGGTGAGTCCGGCGGATGTGGAGGCTATGGTTTTGTCGCATGGGGACGAGCATATGGTGAAACCTCGGCTGCTCTATCTTTCGCAGCCTACGGAAATCGGGACCTTGTATTCTGCGGCGGAATTGCAGGCTCTAAAAGAGCTTTGCGAACGTTTAGATTTGTATTTATATGTAGATGGCGCCAGGCTGGGCTCCGCTCTTTGCGCGCAGGGGAATGATGTAGATTTGCCCGAACTTTGCCGTTTGGCGGACGCGTTTTATATCGGCGGTACGAAAAATGGCGCTTTGTTGGGAGAAGCGTTGGTTATTGTTAAAGAAGAACTTAAGCGGGATTTCCGTTATCAGATGAAGCAGAAAGGCGCTCTTTTGGCCAAGGGGCAAGTAATGGGCGTGCAATTTCAGGAATTGTTCAGAGACGGCTTGTACTTTAAACTAGCGCAACATGCTAATGCTTTGGCGACGAGATTGCGTCAAGCCATAGCAGAAGCTGGCTATTCACTTTTGGCGCCTACGGAGACTAACCAAGTGTTTCCAGTGCTGCCCAACAAGGTAATTGCCAGCCTGGAAGAGAAATTTTCTTTTTATGTTTGGGAAGCGGTGGATGAAAGCCACTCAGCCATTCGCCTTGTGACCTCCTGGGCGACAGAAGAAGCGGCGGTAGATGCGTTTGCCGCAGCCTTAAAATCGGGTGCTAGCCGATGAAACAAGCTGTAATTGAGCTAACTCCGGAAACGAAAAAGTTGCTCTTGGCGAATTTGCAGAACTACTACAGCGCAGAGCGTGACGAAGAACTTAGCGAGTTTCAAGCGGGCTTGCTTTTGGAGTTTATTTTGTCTGATATTGGCGTTTACATTTACAATCAAGCGATTGCAGACGCCCAAAAATTGATGCAGCAAAAAACCGAAGAATTGTTTACCTTGGAAAAAAGAGTCAAGACTTGAAGACCTTGTCATTGGCGAGAAAAAAAGGAGGGATGGCTTTGAAAAAACTAATCCTATGCATGGTTCTGTGGACGATGACGTTGTTGGGAGGCGTGGCTCAGGCGCAGGAAATGGCAGATAATCCGATCGATCAAGCCTTTGCGGCAGATTTAAACACCGGACGCTCAACGTATGAGCTGAATTATGCGGCGAGCGAGTACTGCAAGGCTTGGAAAGCGGAACTAGAGCATGCCGGGGACATTCTTAAAGGGCAATACACTTTTGATGTCGACAAAGCGAAGGTTGAAGCCTATGTAACGGCTGCACAACAATTGAGTAAGACTGCAGGAGCCGTAGAACGGCTAAACTGGTCGGATACGACGATGGAGCCGGCTGGCCGTCATGTGGGAACCGGTGCGGCCAGTGCTGGCTTGCTTGCTCAGGCGCGGACCTATAAAGAAGCGACGCTGTTTTTGATTCAAGCCTATGGTGGTAATAATCCTAAAGAAAAGGAATCGTATCAGTATAGTTATATCGGGCAGGGAGTGGACTGGGCCGCAGTGAGGAAGGCGGCCAAATAAAGGAATACAGGAAGAGGGATTGGCGGATGAGAAAAGGCGTATGGACGCTATGTGTTTTTTTGTTGGTGCTGACTATTTGCGGCGGCAGCGCGGCGGCGCAGCAGCCGTTGAGCTGGCAGACTACGATTATTGATGCAGATAAAGGGTCTTTGTATATTCGTGGCTATTTTAGCAACAGCCCTGCCGGTAAGACAGTAGATCGAATTGATTGGTTTCAGCCTAATCTAGTGCTTCTTTGCCAAGATGGTTCCAAAGTGTCTGTTCATGCCAAAGACATGCGCGCCCAGGCGTGTTATATACCGCCAGGGGGAACGCAGGAAATGCTTTTTGTAGTGCCTGCGTCGGTGAAATCTTGGAAAAGTTGGACCATGAATGCTAAGTATGGCTATCACAGCCAAGGAGACGATGATTAACGTATTGTTACTCTGCGTTTCGTATCTTTTGGGAAAGAGGCGTGAAAAATGAAAAATTTATTTTCTCCTTGTGTGATTGGTAAAATGTCCCTCAAAAATCGTTTTGTCCGTTCGGCGACAGAAGATTGGCTGGGAACGCCAGATGGACGGATTACAACGGAAAAAATGGCGTTGTATGAACAATTAGCAGCTGGCGGCGTGGGTACGATCATTACGGGACATGCTTATGTGGCGCATCCGCATGGCCGAGCGGCGCAAAAGCAAAATGGCATTTGGGATGATAAGTATGTAGAAGGCTGGCAGGAGCTAGCGCGGATTGCGCATGCCCATGACACACGGCTAGTGCTGCAATTGGCCCATGCCGGGCGGCAAACTTCGCCGGAAATCATTGAAGGGGAAATGCCTGTAGCGCCAAGCGATCTTTATGATGATGCAGGAGCTCAAACCGCGCGGGCACTAAGCGAGGCGGAATTGCAGCAATTGGCGCAGGCCTATGCGGCGGCGGCGCGGCGTGCTAAAGAAGCCGGCTGCGACGGCGTGCAGCTGCATATGGCGCATGGCTATTTATTGGCGCAATTTCTTTCGCCTTATACCAATCGCCGGGAAGATGTTTATGGCGGTTCTTGGGAAAATCGTGCCCGCTTCCCCTTAGAAGTGGTGTCTTCTGTGCGCCTGGCGGTAGGGCCGAACTTTCCGCTTTGGATTAAATTGAACAGCACGGACGGGCTGCCGGAAACCATGCAGCCCCAGTTATCTCAGACGGAGGTTGTGCAGTACGCTAAGAAATTTGCGGACGCTTCGGTTGACGCCATTGAGCTCAGCGGCGGCACGATTAAGGAAAACCGTCTGGTTATGGCTAAACTAGGCATTCGTACTCCTAAAGACGAAGCCTATTTTCTCGCGGCGGCGGAAGCGGTAAAGGCGGCGGTGGAAGTTCCGGTTATTTTAGTAGGGGGCATGCGCTCGCGCGCGGTCATGCAAGAGGCGCTCAATGAAGGGAAGGCTGACTTGGTTTCCATGAGCCGCGCCTTTATTTGCGAGCTAGATTTAGTGAAACGCTTGGCGGCCGGACAGGAGAAGGCTTCTTGCGTATCCTGCAACGGCTGTTTCAATCCTCGAGGCATTCGTTGTGTTTTGCCAGATAAAAATAAGGCTTGACAGAGAATTTGTAAACGAGTATAGTAATAATCGTTACAAAGATATGCTTTGGAAAAGGAAATAAAAAAACAAATGTAACGAGGGAGAGCGTTGGTCAATCAAAATCGTTTCAGAGAGCCGGGGGGTGGTGCGAATCGGTAACGAGGATTGGGCAAAAATCACTCCTGAACAGCAACGCTGAAATGCAAAAAAGTAAGCCGCGCCGGCCTCAGCTCCGCAAGGAGTGCAACCGTTATCTTGCTAGGGTTGTTAGACCTGATGAGATGCAGACGTTTTGTCTGTAAAAAGGGTGGTACCGCAGGAGTTTAGCCTCTTGCCCCTTTCAGTCCTTGGACTTGAAGGGGCAGGGGGCTTTTTTGTCGTCTGGCGGCATGCGCAGCCGCTGGACGTATAAAGCAAATGCTCTGGTGAGTGAATTCCGGAAACACACGCCAAGTATGACTCAGTCATTATTTTACGTTTATAAGGAGTGTGTAGTTAGTATGATGAAAACATTAGAGAAAACAGCGGACTTTGTTTGTCGTTGGATGACATTATGGGTGATACTATTTTCGGCTCTGGCCTTTTTTAATCCAGAGCCCTTCAAGCCGATTGGTAAACATATTTCCTATTTGCTAGGGGTTATTATGTTGGGCATGGGATTGACCATGTCGTTAAAGGATTTTCGTTTGGTCTTCACGCGCCCCAAGGATGTATTCTATGGCGTTGTACTGCGCTACTTGATTATGCCTGTAGTCGGCTTTCTGGTAGCAAAAGCGTTAGGGCTGCCGGCAGCATTGGCGGCTGGCATGGTGCTCTTGGGATCCTGTCCCAGCGGTACTGGCTCTAATGTTATGACCTATATTGCCAAAGGGGATACAGCGCTTTCGGTGACTGTTTCCAGCGTAAATACGGTTTTGGCGCCTTTGTTGACGCCGACTATTTTCTTGCTCTTGGCTGGTGCCATGATTCCTATTGATACGGAAGCGCTGCTCTGGGATATTGTGAAAATGGTGCTTATTCCCGTAACTGCCGGCGTATTGCTGCATATGGCCGCGCCTAAGCAAGTGGAAAAAGTCAGCAAAGTAGTGCCTGTGTTGTCGGTGGTTTGCATTATTACCATTCTTTCTTCGGTAGTGGCGCTGAATGCCGCTAAAATGGCGACCATGGCTTTGATTCTCTGTGTTGCGGTGGTGCTGCATAATGGCTTAGGCTTGCTCCTGGGCTATGGTTCGGCGCGGTCGCTGGGGATGCCGGAGGAAAAATCCCGTGCGGTATCTTTTGAAATCGGTATGGAAAATTCCGGTTTGACTGTCGCGCTGGCCTTGGCGCACTTGGATCCCATGGCGGCCTTGCCAGCGGCTATCTGCAGCATTTGGCAGTTTATCAGCGGCAGTCTTTTGGCTGGTTATTGGGCTCACAAGTCGGAGCAAATGGAAGTCTTGGAAGAAACGGAAACCGCTGTCGCGAAATAACGAGAAGCTTCGCTTTATTGAAAAGAAACTAAGAATGCTATATAATACAATCAATCTTGTACATTTGAACCGAAGGGGGTTGTTCCTGGCAAAGGAGCAGCCTCTTATTCTA
>CAZKCR010000085.1:0-7810 GCA_964551055.1 uncultured Anaeromusa sp.
GTATCCAGATACATCGTCAAAACTGAACCGCTTTCCACACTGCGCAAATCATACAATTCCAATTTTCCAGAAGCAGGCGCTTCCAAAAACGAATAGTCCAGCGGCTCCATGGTAGCAGCAGCAGCCACACTCATTTCCTGTTCTTCCTGCAGCACCGCTTGCGCAGAAACCGCCGGTAAAAACAGAACACTCGCCGCTAACCCCAAACAAAGCCCTAACGTCTTTCTCATTTGTACTTCCTTCCTTACTCAACCAACCGTTTCTTGCTCCATAAAAACTGGCCCAAACCTTGCCATCTTTACCATTTTATGCGTCACCGTTGGTCGGCGTCAAGGAAAATACGGCACTCTGCCTCTACGTTATTTTACCTCTACCACCTGCCCGCCAGTGAGTTCTTGTAATTGCTGGCTTGTCACGCGAAATACAGCAAAAGGAGAGCCGGCAGCAGCCCAAAGTTCGGCGTATTGAAACAGGTCTTCGTCCAACAGGCATGGGATCTCCTCCACATGCCCTACCGGCGGGATACCGCCAATGGCAAAACCAGTATGCTCCAACACATAGTCTGCATCGGGCTTGCGCAGGGCCTCGCCAAAATACTTGGCTACCTTGCGTTCGTTAATGCGGTTGGCGCCGCTGGCTACCACCAAAAACGGCATACCGCTCTTTTTACCCTGAAAAACAATAGACTTGGCAATCTGGCCTACCTCGCAGCCAATCGCCGCAGCGGCCTCTGCAGCAGTCCGCGTCGTTTCTTCCATATTTCGTACTTGCAACGGCAGCCCGGACGCCTCCAGTACTTGCCGTACTCTGCCCACACTTGCTTTTTCTTCCATAACACAATCCTCCCGCCTTCTTAAGCACACACTCCATTACAATAAACTTATTATATCACACAATCGTTTTGTCTTTTGTTATTTTACCAAAGACATCTTATTACTCAAGCATAGCTACCCCAAAAATCATTCACTTCCCAAAGGTGATATGTTACAATGACCAAATAAAGTTATTGTTAGATAGGAAACCGCTATTTCGCGGTTTTTACGAAGAAGGGGTTTTAGTATGGAACTGCTTAAAGAACGCATTCGCCAAGAAGGCTTGGTTCTGGAAAACCGCATTTTGAAAGTCGATTCTTTTCTCAACCAGCAAATCGATCCTGTTTTAATGATGGCGCTGGGCGAAGAATTCGCCCGCCGCTTCGCCGCCGAAGGCGTGCAGCGCATTTTTACGATAGAAGCCTCCGGCATTGCCATTGCTTTGCCTACGGCGCTGCGCATGGGCGTGCCTCTTGTGTTCGCCCGCAAGGTGCGTTCCACCACCATGAACGACCAAGTTTACGCTACCCAAGTTCACTCTTATACAAAAAACATCACCAGCGACGTCATTGTATCCAAGCGCTTTTTGCCGCCTGGTGAAAAAGTGTTGATCATCGACGATTTTCTGGCCAACGGCGAAGCCGCCCTGGGGCTGGCGGAGCTAGTGCGCCAAGCAGGAAGCAAAGTTGTTGGTATCGGTATTGCCATTGAAAAATCCTTTCAACCTGGCGCTGCCAAAATTATTAAAGCAGGCTATCGCCTGGAATCGCTAGCTCGCATCGCCGACTTCAGGTCCGGCCAGGTTCGCTTTGTAGGCGAAGAACCGGCACCAGATGTTTCAATTTGAACAAGAAAAACAGACAGGGAACGAACAGTGAGTAACAGAGGGTACGCAGAGGAATACGATAGCATCCGTCAAAAACGCGGAGTTTTGCTGTAAACAGCAGAACTCCGCGTTTTATGTCTGTATTACTTTTCTTTTCTCTGTTGCCTAGGCTTACTCTGCATTCCGCACTTCTTATAGATACTTGTTTTTACCGGCTTCCAGATCTTTTGCTTCTGGAGAAACGCCATTCAAAAGCAAATTAAGCATAATGGCGGCAATACTGCCGGCGGTAATGCCGCTATGCAAAATGACCTGCGCCCAAGCCGGGAAGTTGTGGTAGAAATTTGGTACCGCCAGGGTAATCATACCTACCCCCAGACTGACGGCGACAACCATGATGTTTTGCGTACCGTCAAATTCAACGCGCGATAAGGTTTTCAGACCGCTGGCCGCCACCATGCCGAACATGGCAATCCCCGCGCCGCCCAGCACCGGCAGTGGAATGGCGGCAATCACTGCAGCCAATTTCGGCAAAAGACCCAAAAGAATCAGAATAACCCCCGCAGCGGTAACCACAAAGCGACTTTTAACCCGTGTCAGCGCCACAAGTCCTACGTTCTGGGCAAACGCTGTATATGGAAACGAGTTGAAAATGCCTCCTAAAATTGTAGAAAAGCCGTCGGCCCGCAAGCAGCGGCTTAAATCCTCTTTGGTAATTTTTTTCTCAACGATTTCACCTACGGCAATGCAGTCACCGGTCGTCTCCGTCATAACCACCAGCATGACCAATACCATCGCGGCAATAGAAGCCGCGTCAAATGTAGGATAGCCGAAGGCGAACGGCGTAGTAACGCCCAGCCAGGCAGCATCGCTCACTTTAGAAAAGTTGACCATACCGAAAAAGCTGGCTAAGAGCGTGCCGCACAACAAGCCCAAGAGCACCGCGATATTACTGATAAAGCCTTTAAAAAAGCGATAAAAGAAAAGCACCAGCGCCAACGTCACCAGCGCCAGCAAAATATAGGGGGCACTGGCAAAATCGTTGGCCGCCGGATTGCCGCCGCCAGCCCAGCGCACCGCCACCGGCATCAAGGTAACGCCGATGATGGTAATAATCGTCCCGGTTACTACAGGCGGGAAAAAACGCAAAAGAGAGCTGAAATAAGGGCTGACTAGATACGTTATAATCCCGGCCACAATGATAGAGCCGTAAATTCCTGTTAGCCCGTGCGCTTGCCCAATCAAAATCATGGGCGTTACCGCGGCAAAGGTCACGCCCTGGATCATGGGAATTTTCACGCCCATATTTCCAAAACCGACCGTTTGAATAATGGTGGCAATACCGCAAGTAAATAAGTCGGCATTAATCAGATAAATCAGCTGCTCGCCGCTCAAGCCCAAAGCATTGGCCACAATAAGCGGCACCGCGACGGCTCCGGCATACATAGCCAGCACGTGCTGCAAACCGTACACAAAGAGCTTGCTCAGCGGCAGCATCTCGTTAACAGGATGGTTTTTTTCCATGGTTCAGCCTCGTTTCTTGGTTAATAGCGCGTTCAGCACTTTTTCCGGCGTCAAGGGCAGCTGCGTCAACTGCACGCCGGTAGCATTAAAAACGGCATGGGCAATTGCCGGTGCCGGTGTGTTAATGACCGCCTCGCCGATGGATTTTGCGCCAAAAGGACCGGTCGGTTCATAGCTAGGCTCAAAAGCCACCCGCACGTTTCCTACATCTTTGCGGCAAGGAATCTTATATTGCATAAAATTACAGGTCTCCAAACGCCCTTGCCCAGTATAACGCACTTCTTCATAGAGCGCCATGCCAATTCCCTGGACAACGCCCCCTTCGGTCTGCACACGGGCCAACGCCGGATTGATCACCGTGCCGCAATCGACAATGGCCACAAAATCGATGGGTGTCACTTTACCGGTAGCTTTATCAATCTCCACTTCCGCAAAGCCAGCCACAAAGGGTGGCGGCGAAGTCGGACTGCCATAGGTTCCCTGGCCTGTAAGCTGCTGCTTGCCAATTCCCAAAGCCAGCCGCTCCGCCAGCTTCACTCTGGCTAAAGAGGTTTTCATTTTCTCGCAGTAAAAAATTTCGCCGTCAAAGCTCACTTCGTCTAACGGCACTTCCAGCGCTTTAGCAGCCTGGGCTAGCATTTTGCCGCGCAGCTCCTCCGCCGCCAGTTTGACGGCCATACCGGTTACATAGGTGGTGCTTGAAGCGTATGACCCCGGATCGAAGGGAGATACATCTGTATCGGCAGCATGAACAATAAAATGCTCCAAATCGCTTTCCAATACCTCCGCCGCCATCTGCGCTAAAATAGTATCGCTCCCTGTACCCATGTCGGTCGAACCCAGCAAAAGCGTATAGTTTCCGTCGTCATTCAGTCGAACCTCTGCCGACGCCGTGTCAATACCGGCAATACCGGAGCCTTGCATGGTCACCGCCATGCCTACAGCGCGCAGGGTGTCCCCCAAATCACGGACCGGATATTTCTCGTCCCAGCCAATGAGGTTCTTGCCGGTGGTAATGCATTGATCCAGCGTCGAACTCGCCAAAACTTTCCCCTTATAAATAGGGGAATAGTCTCCTTGGCGAATCAGATTTTTTTGCCGCAATTCCACCGGGTCCATCTTTAGCCTGGCAGCCAGCAAATTGACCGCCGACTCTTGGGCGAAGGTTCCCTGGGTCGCTCCATAGCCGCGCAATGCGCCGCCAGGCAGCTTATTCGTATAAACAACCTGCCCGGCAAAGCGGACGGCCCTGGCTTTATGATACATAGGCAGCGTCTTTTCTCCCACAACGGAAAACGTAGTCGGCGCATGCTCACCATAAGCGCCGCCGTCGGAAAGACCTTGGATGTCCACCGCCCGAATCGTGCCATCCTCGTCCGCCCCCAAACGTACAGTCAGGCGCATAGCATGGCGGCTGTTGGTGCAACTAAACGTTTCCGTGCGGCTATATACAATCAGCGCCGCCTTACCAGTACGCTTGGTCACCGCTGCTACAAACATCTCCACCGCTCCGGTCTGCTTGCCGCCAAAGCCGCCGCCAATGCGCGGCTTGATGACGCGAATGCGGCTGGCCGGCATTTCCAACGCTTTCGCCATTTGCCGCCGCACATGAAAAGGTATCTGCGTCGAACTAACAATGGTTAAACGCCCTGCATGATCCAGATAGCTATAGGCGCGATACGTTTCCATCATGCCATGCGCCTGCGCCTGGGTATAGTAAGTTTCCTCCACCACTACCGGACACTGAGCCAACTCGGCGTCTACATCGCCGTATTCGTTCTTGTGGGTGCAAATAATATTTTTTTCCCGTTTCATACCGATAGGAAAATTGCAGTGCAAATTATCTTCCGGATGCACAATGCTGGCATGTCCTTCTGCCGCTTCAAAGTCCAACACCGGCTCCAGCACTTCATAGTCCGCGCGAATCAATTGCAGCGCCTTCTCGGCTGTTTTTTCGTCCACTGCCGCCACAATGGCTACAGCATCGCCTACATAGCGTACATACTCATCCAGAATACGCCGATCATAGGGAGACGGCTCCGGATAGGACTGTCCTGCCAAGGTAAAGCGCTCCTGCGGCACATCTTTGTACGTCAACACGCATTCCACTCCAGGCACCTTCAAAGCCAACGACACGTCGATTTGCCGCAGGCGAGCAAAAGCATGCGGACTATGCAGAACCTTAACCACCAACGCCTGAGGCGGCGCCATATCCTCTGTATATACCGGCCGGCCGGTCGCAATCGGCAACGCGTCAATCTTAGGCAGACTTTGTCCGACCACTTTCATCGCACTCCACCTCCCAAATAGACTTTAACCGCCCGCAGCTGCCCCATATAGCCAGTGCAGCGACACAAGTTGCCTGTAAGATAATGAATAATCTCTGCTTCTGTCGGCCGAGAAAGTTCTTTCTTCATAGCTAGTACAGTCATAATAAAGCCAGGGCTGCAAAAACCGCATTGCTCAGCCCCTTCGGCGGCGAGGACCTTAGCAAAAGCCTCCGCTTCTTCATGCACGCCTTCTAAGGTCGTAATTTCCTTTCCAGCCGCTCGGAAGGCCGGCACAGTGCAAGAAAGAACCGGCTTGCCATCAAGCCAAACCGTGCAAAGGCCGCAGCAAGACGTATCACAGCCCTTACGCACACTAAAATAGCCTTCATGACGCAGCACGTCCGCCAATGATGCATCCGCTTCCAATTGCCAAGTAGCTTTATTGCCATTAATACTCGTCTCTATTTGCATGTCAGCACCTCCTTGACGGCCCGAAGAGTCAGCGCTTCGCAAAGCTGGCGCCGATATGCCTCAGTGGCTCGATTATTGCCGGAAAAAGATAATTCTTCCGCCGCCAAACGCGCCGCCTCTTCCGGCTCATGTCCAGCATTCAAACAGGCCGCTGCTTGAATCGCCAATGCCGCCCGCCCCGGTCGGGCGCCAACGGCAATTTTCCAGCTGCCATTCATTTCGGCTGCTGCTACGTTGAGCAGCGGAAAATCACTGCACGAAGTACGCATCTGCTGGTAAGAAGCGCGACAGCTTGCTTTGGGAATCACCACTTGCGTAAGAATATCCTTTTGGGGTGGCTGTTCCATAAACTGCGACAGCGGCACAATACCGCCTTTGTACAAATGAACTGATGTCCCCAAAACTAAGAGCGCCGGCAGCAAATCGGAGAAGCCAAAACGCCCAAATACCGAACCGCCCACCGTAACGCTCTGTCGAAACTGCACGCCGATAATATGGCGTACTGCCTGCGGCACCACGCCGCATCCGAGCTGCAGCAAGGACGGATTAAGCTCCAAATCTCTCAAGGTCACCATAGCCCCTAAGCAAACTTCCGCCCCTGTTTCTTTTATATAAGACAAATTGCAATCAGACAAGTCCACCGCCATGCTTCTCCGCGCCGAACTAAGGCGCAAAAAAGCTCCGCCTCCCAGAAGGAAATTGTTCTTCTGCGCCGTCAGTATTTCGTAAGCTTCCGCCAACGACTGCGGCTGTGCCAGCTTTTGAAAAGTAAGCATACTATCCCTCCTGTTTATTAACCTGGAAAACCAGTTCTTTTCTAGGAAAATTGTACCACAAGGACGCTGTCTGGAAAACAGACATCAGCCCCCACAATTCTTCTTTACAAGAAATAAATACTGTTTATTTTGCAACTACGTATTTCTCCTGCTATACTTTAATAGTAAGAAATACAGAAACGAGCGTGTCCAAATGGAGCTTTTCATTGCCAGACAACCGATTTTCGACATTCATAAAAATGTTGTCGCCTACGAACTTCTTTTCCGCAGCCCTGGCGCCGTAACAGCCACCCATACCGATGACACCGCGGCAACACGCGCCGTCCTTTCTAATGCCTTTTTGATGATGGGCATTGATTCTCTTACCGACGGTAAGAGAGCCTTTGTCAACTTTGACGCCGCTACGCTTCTTGATCAAGTTCCCCGGCTGCTGCCTTCTAAGATTCTCACTGTGGAAATTTTAGAAACAGTCGAACCGACTCCGGAAGTGATTAACGCCTGCACCTTATTAAAACAAAGCGGCTACGTCTTAGCCCTGGATGACTTTGAACCTAGCGAAGCGCTGCTGCCGCTTATCTTAATGGCCGATATCATCAAAGTCGACTTTCGTAACCCCCAAAGCATTCAAGGCCGCCTCTTTGCAGAACGTCACGCCCCCGGCATTCGCTACCTAGCGGAAAAAGTGGAAACCGAAGCCGAATTTCGCCAAGCGCTCAAAGAAGGCTACTCTTTTTTCCAAGGTTATTTTTTCAGCCGCCCCGCCATTCTTTCTCAAAAAAACATCCCTGTCAATCATATGCATTATTTGCAGCTTTTAAACCAACTCTACACCGCTGATTTTGATGTGGAGCGTTTTGAACAACTCATCAAGCGGGACCTATCCCTCTCGCTGCAGTTTCTTAAGTATATCAATTCCGCCTTTTTCGGCTTCCGTGTGCCGGTACAATCCATCCGCCATGCCGCCGCCCTTTTAGGACAACAGGGTTTGGCCAAATGGATTTCCCTTGTAGCCTTGCGCAACCTAGCGCAAGAGCAGCCGCCGGAACTACTGCGCACCGCCGTAGTCCGGGCCCGTTTCAGCGAGTTGTTGATCCAACACCGCCCGCACCCCGGTATTCCGCAGGATCATTT
>CAZKCR010000086.1:0-3776 GCA_964551055.1 uncultured Anaeromusa sp.
TTTAGTATTGACGCCTGGGGCGTAATACCGGATATGGTTTGCGTGGCGAAAGGCATGAGCGCCGGTTATTCGCCGCTGGGCGGCGTAGTGGCCAAGGAAGAAATTTATCAGACTTTCTGTCAAGGCAGCGGCGTTTTTGTGCATGGTCATACCTATGGAGGTAACCCACTGTCGGCGGCCGTGGCCAACGAAGTTGTGCAAGTATTGGTTGAAGAAGACTTGGCCGGCAATGCGGCGGCTATAGGCGACTATCTGCTGTTGAAGCTGCAACAATGCCTGAATAAATATTGGTTTGTAGGCGATGTGCGCGGCAAAGGTCTGATGCTTGGGGTCGAATTGGTGCAGGATAAGGCCACGAAGGCGCCTTTTCCGGCGGCGTTGGGCTTGGCGGAAAAGTTGACAAGTTTACTAATGGAACAAGGCGTTATTGTTTATCCTGGCACTGGCGGCGCCGACGGAGAAAACGGTGATCATTTCTTGCTGACGCCGCCTTTGATCCTGACGAAAGAGCAAGCAGACGAACTGCTGGAAGGCTTAGAAAAAGGTTTTGCCGCGATGGCAACCCAACTAGAACAGGGAGGGCGTTGAAATGGAAAAGCTGATTATCACCATAGCTCCCACAGGAAACGTACCGACTAAGGAAATGACGCCCTATGTGCCGGTGACGGCGGCGGAAATTGTCTCCGATGTGGAAGCGTGCTTTGCTGCCGGTGCAGCAGTAGCTCATTTGCATGCGCGGGATGAAAAAGGGATGCCGACGCATCGGGTGGAGGTGTTTCAAAAGATAGTAGCGGCTTTGGATGCTTCTGGTTGCCCGATTGTGCGTCAGCTTTCTACTGGCGCCAGAGCAGCCCGCACGGGAGAGGAACGGGCGGAAGTGCTGGCTCTCGGGCCAGACTCGGCTAGTTTAGCGACAGGGTCATCCAATTTCCCTCGCAGCGCCAATGTGAACGAGCCGGCATTGATTGACCACCTAGCCAAGGAAATGCTGCATAAAGGTATCAAACCGGAGTGTGAAGTGTTTGACGCAGCCATGGTGCCGAATGCAGTTTCTTTGGCGAAGGCGGGGCTTTTACAAGGGCCGCTGGTGTTTAACCTGGTATTAGGCGTGAAAGGAGCCTTGCCGGCTACCGCTCGTAATCTCCTTTTTTTAGTAGAGTCTCTGCCTCCAGGAGCTGTCTGGAGCGTAGCGGTAGTTGGGCCGCAGCATGTGCCTCTTTCCATGATGGCTATGGCTTTAGGCGGTCATGTACGGGTAGGGGTGGAAGACAATATCTATTATGAGAAAGGCGTATTGGCTACCAATGCCATGTTGGTCAAGCGGATTGCTGAGTTGGCTCGGGCTATGGGGAGAGACTTGGCGACTCCGGCCGATGTGCGCCGTATTTGGGGCGTGGAGGAAGGACTATGAAAAAAGACAAGCGTTGTACACTGGCGGAAGCGGCGGCTTTGGTGCAAGACGGTATGACGTTGATGGTTGGAGGCTTTCTCGGCGTGGGAACTCCAGAAGCGTTAGTTGACGCCTTAGTAGCTAGAAAAGTCCGAAAGCTGACGTTGATTGCAAATGATACAGCCTTTGTGGATAAAGGAGTAGGCAAGTTGATTGCGGCCCAATGCGTGGAAAAAGTAATTGCTTCTCATATCGGCACGAATGGAGAAACAGGACGGCAGTATTTGGCCGGAGAACTGGTTATAGAGTTAGTGCCGCAAGGAACTCTGGCGGAGCGAATTCGCTGTGGCGGTGCCGGCTTGGGAGGCATCTTGACGCCAGTAGGACTGGGAACTGTGGTGGAGGAAGGAAAAAAGAAGATTATTTCCGGAACACGTGAATATTTATTGGAGCTTCCTTTGCGGGCGGATGTAGCTTTTATCCAGGCCAGCCGCGCGGATACGTACGGAAATCTTATATATGATCAAACGGCGCGCAATTTTAATCCGTTGATGGCTCTGGCGGCGGATGCGGTAGCTGTGCTTGCGGATGAGGTGACTCCTGTAGGGGCGCTATTGCCGGATTCGGTGGCGACTCCGGGTATCGTCGTGGACTATGTAGTGGCAGGAGGAAAAGATAATGGATGCTAAAGCGCGCATAGCCAGGCGAGTGGCTTTGGAGATGGCCGATGGCGATGTGGTGAATTTGGGCATCGGCTTGCCGACGCAGGTAGTGCATTATTTGCCGACAGGCGTGGAAGTGATGGTGCAGTCGGAGAACGGCTTTGTCGGACTGGGCGCTGTAGGCAAGGCGGAGGCTAATCTGGTGGATGCGGGCGGGCAGCCTGCAGGCTTGGTGCCGGGAGCGGCCATGTTTGACAGCGCCATGTCCTTTGCTCTGATTCGGGGCGGCCACATTGATGTGACGGTTCTGGGAGGGCTGGAAGTAGACCAAGAAGGAAACTTGGCCAATTGGATGGTGCCTGGACAGCGCGTGCCAGGCATGGGGGGCGCTATGGATTTGGTAACCGGCGCTCGCAAGGTGATTGTAGCAATGGAACATTGCACGAAAAAAGGGCAGCCTAAGATTTTAAAACAATGTACGCTGCCGTTGACAGGCCGTCAGGTTGTGGACGTCTTGGTAACGGAATTCGCTGTTTTTTCCTGGGGCGCGGAAGGCTTGATACTGCAGGAGTTGGCGCCGGAAGTAACGGTGGCGGATGTGCGCGCGAAGACTATGGCGGAATTTTTAGTATCGCCGCAATTGCAGGCGATGAAAGGGGCAACGATATGAGCAGAGAAAGGGAAGCGGTTGTTGTCAGCGCGGTTCGCACTCCTGTCGGCTCTTTTCAAGGTGCGTTGGCGGCGCTGAGTGCGGTGGATTTAGGTGGGCTGGTTATAAAAGAAGCAGTGCGTCGTGCCGGGGTAGCGCCGGAATTAGTCGAAGAGATTATTTTTGGTCAAGTTCTTCAGGCGGGGCAAGGGCAGAATCCGGCCCGACAGGCGGCACTGAAAGCCGGCTTGTCCACGGAAGCGGCGGCCTGTACTATCAATAAAGTATGCGGTTCCGGACTGAAAAGCGTCAATTTAGCGGCCCAAGCCATTGCGGCGGGAGATGTAGACGTGGTTGTAGCCGGAGGCATGGAAAGTATGTCAAATGCGCCGTATTTGCTGGATTCTCGCGCTCGCAGCGGCTGTCGTATGGGACACGGGCAAACGAGGGACGTCATGATACAAGACGGGCTATGGTGTGCCTTTAATGACTATCATATGGGGATTACTGCAGAAAATGTGGCTAAACATTATGGGATCAGCCGCCTGGCGCAGGACGAGCTAGCGGCAGCTTCTCAGGCCAAAGCGGCAGCGGCGCAAGCCCAAGGTGCTTTTGCGGCAGAGCTGATGTCTGTAGAAATTGTGGGGCGCAAAGGAAACATTCTTGTAGAACGTGACGAGCATCCACGGTCCGAAACAACGGTGGAAACCTTGCAGCGACTTAAACCAGCCTTTTTGGACGGTGGTACGGTTACGGCCGGCAATGCTTCTGGACTCAATGACGGAGCGGCGGCACTGGTTTTGATGAGCCGCTCAAAAGCCGAGTCTTTGGGGCTGAGGCCATTGGCGCGTATTCTTTCTTATGGCGATGGCGGCGTAGAGCCGGGGATGATGGGCATGGGACCTGTGCCGGCAACGCGGCAGGCTTTGGCGAAGGCTGGTCTGACGGTGCAGGATTTAGAGCTTATTGAAGCAAACGAAGCGTTTGCGGCGCAGAGTTTGGCGGTAGCCAAGGAACTGGGCTTTGCGTCGGAGAAAGTCAATGTTCATGGCGGCGCCATTGCCTTAGGGCATCC
>CAZKCR010000086.1:3876-7760 GCA_964551055.1 uncultured Anaeromusa sp.
CATAACCCTCATTCGTACCCTCTCGCGACTCCGGTTCTCTTGTTCAATCTTTTTTTTATCTGTTCCCTCTGGCTTTTCTGATGGAGACCGGATGTTGCGCCATCCATGGCGCATCCGGCACTAGGCACTTCACGTGCCGTCGCTGCGTTACATCTCTCCCGAGGACCACGCAGCGGTTTTTCTTAGCGGGAAGGAATTACGGCGGCTGGCGCAGAAAATAATAAATTCATACACAACTAATTGGACAATTGTGGAAGGAGACTTCTTGCCATATGAAAATGGTGATTCTGGCCGGCGGCGGCGGAACTCGGCTGTTTCCGCTATCCCGGAAAACCATGCCCAAGCAATTTTTATCGTTGGGCACGGACAACTCCTTGTTGTGTCAAGCTGTCGGGCGCTTGAAGGGGCTGGTCAAGCAGGAAGACATTCTGGTAGTGACCAATCAGGAACAACTGCATCATGTGAAAACAGAATTGGCCGTCTGCGGCGCCCCTAAGGCTCATATTGTGACTGAACCGGTGCCGCGCAACACGGCGCCGGCGATCGCTTTGGCGATGGCCTATTGTCGGGAAGAGTTAAGCGCCGCCGACGATGAAGTATTACTTGTTTGTCCGGCGGATCACATCATTCGCCCGCCGGAGTCGTTTCAGCAGGCGGCGAAGGAGGGTGTGAGGGCGGCCAAACTGGGGCATCTAGTAACCTTCGGCGTACGCCCAGCCAAAGCGGAAACCGGCTACGGCTATATTCAGGCGGGAGAGCCTTGCGACGGCGGTTTTCGTGTGGAATCATTTAAAGAAAAACCGGATGAAAAAACGGCCCAAGAGTATTTGGCGGCAGGAAATTACTACTGGAATTCAGGGATGTTTGCCTTTTCTATGGGCACGATGCGCCAGGAATTTGCGGCGCATCAGCCAGATATTGCAGAGCTTTTGGCGCTTGACCTTGCTTCGCTGCGCGAGCGCTTTGCAGAAATGCCGGATATTTCCATTGACTACGCCGTGGCGGAAAAATCAACGCAGGTGCTGACTATTCCCTTTGGCGGTTACTGGAATGATATCGGTTCGTGGGATGCGATTTACGATGTGCTTCCCAAGGACGGTGATGGGAATGCCATTGCCGGAGACTGTATGGCGTTGGATTGTAAAAATTCGCTGCTTCTTGGACGCAGTCGCCTGATTGCCGGAATTGGCCTGGAAGACGTGTTGGTAGTGGAAACCGATGATGTGATTTTGGTAGCAGGTAAGGGCGAGTCGCAAAAGGTGAAAAATTTGGTGGCGGAACTGAAAAGCCTAGGCCGCAAGGAAGCGGAGGAGCATACGACCGTCTATCGACCCTGGGGCAGTTATACCGTTTTGGGGGAAGGTCCCGGCTACAAAATGAAACGGATTGTGGTCAATCCCGGCGGCTGTCTGAGTCTGCAAATGCATTATCATCGCAGCGAGCATTGGATTGTTACGGGCGGTACTGCCAAGGTTACCGTGGGAGATGATGTGCGTATGGTGCATGAGAATGAAAGCATTTTTGTGCCCCAAAGCACGAAACATCGGCTGGAGAACCCGGGGCGGATCCCGCTGGCGATCATTGAAGTGCAAAACGGCAGCTATTTGGGCGAGGATGATATTGTCCGCTTTGAAGACGTTTACGGCAGAGCCTGAACAAGGCTAAATAGAAAAAAGGAGGACTAGGCATGAATTTGACGAAAGCAGCCTTCAAGGCTTATGACATCCGGGGGCGGGTGCCGGAGGAATTGAACGAGGAGCTGGCGTACCGCGTCGGTCGGGTTTTTGCGCAAATGTATGCGGCGGAAAAAGTGGTAGTAGGGCGCGATGTGCGCCTGTCCAGTGAAAAGCTGACTATAGCGCTCAGTGAGGGCCTCAGCGACGGCGGCTGCGAGGTTATGAATATTGGCTTGTGCGGTACGGAAATGGTATATTTTGCGACGTCCCATCTGAAAGCGGACGGGGGCATCATGGTGACCGCTAGCCATAATCCGATGGACTATAACGGCTTGAAATTAGTACGCAAAGAATCGCGTCCCATTTCCGGCGATACAGGGCTTAAGGAGATTGCCAAGCGTGCGGTGGAAGAAGAATGGAAACACGAAGTGGAGCCGGGAAAAAGTAAAGGCTTTATTATGCCTAGGCTCATTATGGAATCATATATCCGGCACCTTCTGACCTATATCAACCGCATGAAACTGAAGCCGCTCAAAGTGGTAGTGAATGCCGGCAACGGCTGTGCCGGCCCCATTTTGGACGCATTGGAAACCTGGCTGCCCTTGGAGTTCATCAAGGTAAACCATCGCCCGGACGGCCATTTCCCTAATGGTATTCCGAATCCTCTGTTGATAGAAAATCGCGAGGCGACAGCTGCGGTAGTGCGGGAGCATAAGGCGGATTTGGGCGTTGCCTGGGATGGCGATTTTGATCGCTGCTTTTTGTTTGACGAAACAGGCGCGTTCATTGAAGGCTACTATATGGTGGGCTTTTTAGCGGAAGCTTTCTTGCGTAAGAATCCCGGCGCTAAGATTATTCATGACCCTCGCTTGACCTGGAACACCGTGGAAATGACAGAAGCGTTGGGCGGCGTGCCAGTGCTCTCGAAGAGCGGCCATGCGTTTATCAAAGAACGCATGCGCGCCGAAGACGCCGTTTATGGCGGTGAAATGTCGGCGCATCATTATTTCCGAGATTTTGCGTATTGCGACAGCGGCATGATTCCCTGGCTGCTGGTGGTAGAAAGTATGTGCCTCACAGGCAAGCCCCTGTCTGCGCTGGTGGCGGAACGGGTGGCGAAATTCCCCTGCAGCGGGGAAATCAATCGGCGGGTGGCGGACGGCAAGGAAGTCATTAGCCGTATTGAAAGCGCTTATGCGGTTGGTGAAGCTCAAGTGGATTATACCGACGGGATTAGCATTGAATATGCGAAATGGCGCTTTAATGTGCGCATGTCTAACACCGAGCCAGTGCTGCGTCTCAATGTGGAAACAAGAGGCGATGCGGCGCTGCTGGAAACCAAGACCCAGGAACTACTGGCCTTAATTGGCGGCGAGCCTGCGTGACCAAATAAAAATGCCCTTGTCTGCCATTAGAAGCGGACAAGGGCATTTTTTAATATACCAGTATTTATAAAACGAACCGCGAAATATACGAAAAACGCGAAAGGTTTTTTCAGGGCCTGGAGCTTTTGTACAAACGGCGGCATAACTGTATTTGAGACAAGATTTCCGCGCGACTCGCCAAAGCAGGAGACGACGGCAGTTCCGTGAACTCGCTGGCGCTCAGACATACGGAACTTTATTCCGTCATCTTCTGCTTTGGCGTCCTGCGGACCGTCTTGCTCCAATAAAAGTCTCAAATACAGTCACGGCCACCGTAGTCACAGTCATTCCTTCGCTTTACTCCTCTGTTCTGTGTTACGTTTCTTTCAAGGACCGCGCCAGTTTTTCTTACAATAGCGAAACCGGAGCCCTCTTTCGAGACCTCCGATTCTCTTGTTCAATCTTTATTCTCTGTTCCTCTAACCGAGACTTTGCTCCTGGAGTACCTGCTCAGAGGGAGTAGCGTCGGTAATGATCGGTTCTACATGGCGCTCAACCCAGAGGGGGCTGTGCTTTTCCGCTACCGCCAAAGGAATGGTGCCGTCGCCGAACATGGATTTAAATTCCGCCTGGTTATAAATCCCTAAACCAATGTGAGCCAGCGTAGAAACTCCTAAAAGCAGACCGATCCATTCGTGCCCTAAGCCCAGCCAATAAGCGATTTCGCGGGGGGTTATCGGCAAGAATGCATACAAAAGCCAGCCGCTGACCATGAGAAAAATGCCGCCGTGGAGCATGAGGGCGCCCATGCTTTTTTGGCCGGAATTCATTTTATCCATAGGCG
>CAZKCR010000087.1:0-7708 GCA_964551055.1 uncultured Anaeromusa sp.
GCATGGTGCGTGAAATTTCCGCAGAAGTCCATGAAATTTCCGCGGCAACCGAAGAGCTGACAAGCGGTACGCAGCAAGTGGTGGGAGCGGCGCAGCAAATCAATCGAGAAAGCCGCCGAGCGGCGGAACAGACGCAGACCATTTCAGCAGCTACCGAAGAGCAGTCCGCCTCCATGGAAGAGATTGCTTCCGCCAGCAGGCATTTGGCCAATATGGCTGAAGACTTGCAGGTGGCAGTGCGGAAATTCAAAATTTAAAAAGCGGTTTGACTTTTTTTCAGCACCCCCTTATAATTTGAATATATTCAAATTATAAGGGGGTGCTTTATGGCTAGAATCGCGCAAGATCCGGAAGTGCGCCGCAAAGAAATCCTGGACGCAGCGGAGGCTTTGTTTGAAGAGAAGGGCTTTCAGAAGACCACGATCAGCGATATTGCGAAGGCCATGAAAGTCGCCCAGGGAATGCTTTACTATTACTTTAAATCCAAGGAAGAGCTGTTGGGAGCACTCGTTCATCGGCAAGTTGTGGTTGTTATGGCCGAAACAAAAAGCCAGCCGGATTTTGCCGAAGGAACTCCGCGGCAAAAAATAAGCGCGATGATGTCTGCGCTTTTAAGCAGTGCGTGTTCGGCTGATTCTGTATTAGTGCGGGCCTTTTTTGATGCAAGCAACGCGCAGGTTCGCGATCGGGTAAACCGGCAGATTGAGCAGTCGATTAATGCCAGTATGCGCGCTATTATTGAAGAAGGTGTTCAGACTGGATTTTTCAAAGTTGTAGACACGGAAACAGTGCTGGAGTTTATGCTGCAATTTGGCGAGCTAATTATTGAAGCGGTGCATGCTCGGCGTTCCGACGCGCAGCTTAGGTTGCGGCTGAAGCTGGTGGAACAATTAATGGAGACTTTGTTAGGGTTAGAACCGCAAACTATACGCTTAGAGGTACGGTGGTAAAAAAGGTTTCTTTTCGCAGGAAAAAAGTTCCTGCGGTGCTTTTTGCACTTTATTTGAATGCGTTCAAATAAAAATACATCTGCTTAACTCGATTCTCAAAGCGTTATGTATGGGGGAAAAGAACACCATGCGACTCGGTAGAATTTTATGCTGGACGCTTGTATGGCTCAGTTGTGTTTCCACAGGTTCGTTGGCTGTACGCCAGACGGATGTTAGTGAAAAAGATGAGTATATCTCCGTTAGTACATCTCCATATGTAGTTACCTTTACAGGGGCTGCGCAAGAAAAATGGGAGGTGTGGCTTTGGTTTTCCGATTTTGGCAAGGAAAACGAAAACGATGTTTGGAAAAGCGGCAGGCAGCGGTGGGAATTTAAACTTTTAAGCCAAGGAAATGAGCCTGCTTTTATTCGCGAAATTATTGTGACCTATGGCGGCGACAAAGCAGTCGTTAAAAAGTATGACTGGCGAGAGGTGTCGCTGGTGTTTGCGGAGGAGCGCTCCTATGAACAAAAGGGTGTTTTGTCATTTAAGGATAAAGAAGCCGCCGATTCTTTTGTGGCAGCGAGCAGTGTTCGACTCAAACTGATCGATAGTAAAGGCG
Source organism: uncultured Anaeromusa sp. (assembly GCA_964551055.1). GTDB lineage: Bacteria > Bacillota > Negativicutes > Anaeromusales > Anaeromusaceae > Anaeromusa. Next base: position 1,553 of record CAZKCR010000087.1, read on the forward strand.
TATTGCGGGAAATTGAAATTCCACCAGACTTGCTTAACGAGTGGCAGGAAGCGGCTAAAATCATTCATCGCAAAAAGACAAATTATAACAAGATTATTGAACAATTTCATGCGTGAACGTCTTAATGCATGTGCTATATACGGTCTTTTTATTTGCCTATTCATTGAATTGATTCAAAAAATAACGGACATTAGGAAAGTAAGGGGAGAAAGTTATGCAAAAATACTGGACGCAGGTACCGAAAAAAAAGCTATACTACGGCTTAGCTGCAGTTCTGCTAGGGTTAGGCGCCGCAGGAGGCTTGATTTGGAATCTGAACAGTCAGCCGCAGGTGGTGGCTGAGGAACTGCCTACAGCGAGAACGATGGTGGTGGGTGCGAAAAAAGAGGCCCAAAGCTATGCCTATGCCGGTGAAGTGCGGGGACGCTATGAAAGTAAACTGGCTTTTCAGGTGAACGGTAAGATCATCAAACGTCAGGTGCAGCTAGGCAGCACCGTACAAGCAGGAGACGTGCTGCTGCAGATTGACCCGAAAGATGTGCAGCAAACGGTAAATAGCATGACGGCCCAGGTGGCCTCAGCAGAATCGCAGTTGCGCTTAGCCGAGAAAAATTTGCAGCGCTACCAGCGGCTTTATCAAACAGGGGCGGTCAGTCAAATGGTGTATGACCAGTATGCTACCGCCTATGATGCGGCGTTGGCGACGGTCCAGCAGGCCGCGGCGCAGCAGGTGCAGGGGGCGAATCAGCTGGATTATACGTTGCTGCGGGCGGACCATGGCGGCGTGGTTTCCGAACTGGCGGCGGAAATAGGCCAAGTAGTCAGCGCCGGTCAAACCATTGCCACCGTAGTGCAGGACGGTGAACGGGAAATTGAAATTAGTGTGCCTGAGAACCGCCTGGAAGAACTAAACCGCGCTTCGCAGTTGCAAGTAACTTTTTGGGCATTGTCCAACCAAGTCATTGAAGGTCGGGTTCGCGAGATTTCTCCTATGGCGGATCCGGTGACGCGTACCTTTAAAGTGCGCATCAGCTTGAACCAAACGCCGCCGGAGGTCAAACTAGGCATGACGGCATCGGTAAACATCGGCCAAGGAAGCAGCCAGCCGGTATTAACTGTGCCGCTTACCGCTATCTATCAAAATGGCAGCCAACCGGGTCTTTGGGTAGTGCAAACCGATGGAACCTTGTCCTTGCGCGTGGTGAAACTGGGACAATACGGCAGCGATTCTGTGCAGGTCATCGAAGGTTTGCAGCCGGGTGAACGTATTGTGGCGGCAGGCGTGCATAAGTTCCGTGATGGTCAGCGTATTAATCTGGGCGGTGGAACCTTATGAACCAGTTCAATCTGACGGAATGGACGCTAAAGCATAAGCACTTTTTATATTTTTTCATTGTTTTATTTTTCCTGGCCGGTATTGTTTCCTATAAAAACTTAGGGCGAATGGAAGACCCTGATTTTACCATTAAGCAAATGGTTGTAACCGTAGCTTGGCCAGGTGCGACAGCTAGGCAAGTGGAAGAGCAGGTTACTGATAAAATTGAGCGCAAATTGCAGGATTTGCCGGGTTTGGATTACCTCAAAAGTTATTCCATGCCCGGTTACAGCGTTATTTTCGTTAACGTAAAAGAAACAGTGCCAAAAGCGGAAATTCGCAATCGTTGGGTAGAAGCCAGGCACATGGTGGACGATATCACGGGGACCTTGCCAAATGGAGTCATGCCGCCCAGCTTTAATGACCGCTTTGACGAGGTGTACGGCGTAGTTTACGCGCTCACCGGAGATGGCTATACCTATGAGGAACTCCGGGAGAAAGCGGAAAAAGTCCGCCGTTTGCTCCTAGGCGTTCCCAGTGTTAAGAAAGTAAATCTTCTCGGTGTGCAGCAAGAAAAAATCTTTATCGAAATCGAGAACGCCAAAATGGCGCAGTTGGGCATTGATCCCGCTCTTGTTACAGCCGCCATTCAAAACCAAAACGCCATGGCGCCGGCAGGCATGATTGAGACCAAGGCGGATAATGTCTATTTGCGTGTGACCGGCATGTTTGAAAAGGTGGAGGAAATTCGCAGCCTGCCGATTCAGGCTAACGGGCGTACTTTTCGGTTGGGGGATATCGCCAAGGTAAGCCGCAGTTATGCCGACCCCAGCGATCCTAAATTTTTCTACAACGGTCAACCGGCTATCGGTATTTCGCTGGCGATGGAATCCGGGGGCAATATTCTCAAATTAGGAGAATCGTTGGAAACCAGCATTAAGCAGATTCAAAAAGCGCTGCCTGGCGGGATGGAGCTGCATCAAACGGTAAATCAGCCGCAGGTGGTCGATCATTCGATCAGTGATTTTACGAAGTCCTTGATGGAAGCCATCGTGATTGTGCTCATCGTCGGCTTTGTCAGTTTGGGATCCCGGTCCGGCATTATTGTCGCGGTTTGCATTCCTTTGGTTATCGCTATTGTCTTTACTTGCATGAAGCTCTTAGGCATTGACTTGCAGCGCATTTCCTTGGGGGCGCTGATTATTGCGCTAGGTCTGTTGGTGGACGATGCGATTATCACCATTGAAACGATGGTGGTTAAAATGGAAGAGGGCTGGAGTCGCTTTAACGCCGCCTGCTTTGCGTATACCTCGACAGCGTATCCGCGTTTGACCGGCGAACTTGTGACATGCGCCAGCTTTATTCCTGTGGGCTTTGCCACAGGCAACGGTTCGGAGTATTGCGTAACTCTCTTTTATGTTGTGGTTATCGCTCTGGTTTCTTCGTGGGTAGTGGCCGGTACGGCGACGCCGCTTTTGGGCTATTTGTTTATTCGCGTCAAAGCCAAGGAGACAGGCGAGGACGGCGAAGCCGTCAGCGTGCATGATACGCCCTTTTACGCCTGGTTCAAGCGGCTGCTGCACTGGTGCCTGTGTCATCGCCGGACGGTACTATCGGCGACGGCAGGCTGCTTCTTCGGCGCATTGGTACTGATGGGCTTGGTGAATCAAGAATTTTTCCCGTCTTCTACGCGGCCGGAGCTCATTGTGCAACTGAAACTCCAGGAAGGGGCCAGTATTGATAAAAGCGAGGAAGTGGCTAAGCAGCTTGCGCAGCAGCTGGATGCAAATCCGCTGATTGATTATTACACCTATCATGTAGGGGAAGGCGCACCGCGTTTTGTTCTTAGCTTTGAGCCTACCTTTAATAAAACCAATTTTACGGAGTTTGTCATTGTCGCTAAAGATTATAAGGCGCGCAATGAGCTGCGAGAAAAACTGGGCCGTCAGCTGCAAAGTGATTTCCCGGAAGTGCAGTCTCATCTTAAGGTCATCAGCAACGGCCCTGGTGCGGATTACCCGGTGATGTTCCGTGTGACCGGCTATGATCATGACAAAGTGCGCGAAATCGCACAGCAGTTGGAACCCATTCTAGCGAAGCATCCGAAAGTGAAAAACGTCAATTTGAACTGGAATGAGAAAAGCAAAGTTATGCATTTAGAAGTGGATCAGGACAAAGCCAGAAAACTGGGCGTATCTTCGCAAGCCCTGGCAGCATCCTTGCAGACGCAGCTTTCAGGAGCGCCTCTGTCGGAATACCGAGAAACTGACAGAACGATTAATATGCTTTTCCGTTTTGCCGCGGATGACCGCACCGATCCGTCACGTATGAAAAACCTGAACATCCATGTGGGCAACGGTCGTTATGTGCCGCTGGACCAAATTGCCAAGATTTCCTTTGACGCAGAGGAAGGACTGGTTTACCGCCGCAATTTGAAGCCGATGATTAATGTGCAGGCGGAAATTCAGCCAGGTGCCACTGGCGACAGTGTCGCTGAGGAGATTTTCAGCCAGATGGATGACTTGAAGGCCTCGCTGCCTTTGGGCTACAACATTGAATATGACGGCTCCAAAGAAGACAGTATTAAAGCGCTTCGCTATATTATTGAAACAGTGCCGGCGATGATTATTGTGATCATGATTCTCTTGATGATTCAACTGCAAAACATTCCGAAGATGATTTTGACGCTGATGACGGCGCCGCTGGGGCTGATCGGCGTAGCCTTGGGCTTGTTTTTAACAGGCAGTCCCATGGGCTTTGTGGTGCAGCTTGGCATTTTGGCGCTGGCAGGCATTATCATGCGCAATACCATTATTCTGATGGATCAGATTGACCAACAGCTGGCGGCTGGCGATTCGCTTTGGGATGCCATCATTAATGCTACGGTGGTCCGGTTCCGGCCTATTTTGCTGACTGCCGCCGCTGCAATTTTGGGCATGATTCCGTTGATTCCTAATATGTTCTGGGGGCCGATGGCGGTGGCCATTGCCGCTGGCTTAGCGGGAGCGACTATTTTGACCTTGCTGGTCTTGCCGGTAATGTATGCGACCTTATATCGCGCACAGCCGCCGGTGGCGGAGAAAGGCGCAGCAGAAACGAACTGAAAGGAAGCGAGTAAACATGGAAATAAATTATAAAAAAATCTTAGTGCCTATTGATGGATCGACAAATTCTTTTGCCGCCTTAGCGCATGCGGTTGCTTTAGCGCAAGCGACCGAAGCGGAGCTTCATATTTTGTATGTAATGGCCTTGTCGCAGCAATTGCCGTTGGCGCCGCAGATTTCCGGCCACAAAATCCCCCTTTACACTGTAGCTAAGCCGGAAGAATTTGCTAAAACCATTATTGACGCCGCCGTAGCGAGCGTGCCGGAGACGGTACCTATCAAAACACATGTAGAGATTGGCGCGCCGACGATTGTTATCAAAGAGTTTGCCGAGCAGCACAAGGTCGATATGATTGTCATCGGCAGCAGAGGCTTGGGCGCTATTTCCGGTCTGATTCTCGGCAGTGTCAGCGGGTATGTGGTGCACCAAGCGTCTTGCCCGGTGCTGGTGGTCAAATAACATGCTAGGAGCCGTTGTTAAGGAGGAACCATGGTGAAAATAATACTGCCCGCTTATGTAAAAAAAACCGCTCTATTAGGAGTGGCGTTGGTTTTGTGGCATGGCGCCGCTGCAGCAGAGCCTAGAGAACTGACACTGGAGGAAAGCATTTCCTTGGCGATGGCGCATAATCCGGCCATGCAGATCGCGGCAGCGAATCAAGAAAAAGCAGTCTGGGCTGTTGGGGAAGCGCAGGCTGCCAAAGGGGTCAGCGTTGATTATACGCATACGGAAATGCGCTCTACCGCTCCGCTCTCCTGGATGCCCACGTTAGCCGCTGTTTCTCCCTATAATTATTTCAGCAATAAAATCAGCGCCAGCGTGCCCTTATATACGGGCGGTAAATTGGAGAGCGTAGTAGCGCAGGCTAAACTGGGAAAGCAAGTATCGGATTTGGAGCTGCAAACAACTCGGCAGCAATTGAAGCTGGATACGACTGTAGAATATTATGAGGTGCTGCGCAGCGGTAAACTGCTTGACGTAGCGCGGCGGACGGAAAACGATTTTGCCTTGCATCTAAAGCAAGTGCGCCAAATGTATGAGGAAGGCGTTGCCGCCTGGCGGGATGTACTGCAGACCAAGGTGCGCCTGGCTAATGCCGAAAATAGCCGGGTTCAGGCGGAAAATACGTATCAGCTTTCGCAGTATACGTTAAATAAGCGCATAGGTCTGCCGCTGCATGGCGAATTGAAGCTGCAAGAGCCTGCGGCCAAAGAATTGCCGCAGGAATCCATGGCGGCATATGTGGAGCAGGGCGTGGCTAACCGTCCGGAAATGGCGCAAAGCCAGGCTGGGGTTGTGCTGGCGAAGGAAAAGATCAAAGAAGCTAGAAGCGGTCAGCAGCCGAGCCTGGCTCTGACGGGTAGTACGGCTTGGGATGATGACGAAGCCTTTGGTGGTAAGAACCGTGACTGGACGGCTATGCTTGTGGTGCAGCTTAACCTGTTTGATTCTGGCGCCACCCAGGCTAAATTGAAGCAGGCTAAAGCAGGAGAAACGGCGGCGCGGGAGGAAGAGCGTCAAACCAAAGATGCGATCTCTTTGGAAATTAGTGACGCTCATTTGAGGGTGCAAGAAGCTCTTAAACGCATAGAGGCGACGCGTACTGCCGTAGAAGAAGCGCAGAGCAATTTTAATATCAGCCGCGAGAGCTATGCAGCTGGAGTAGGGACCAACCTGGATGTGATGGATGCGGAAGTAGCACTGCAGCAGGCTCAAACCAACTATATTCAAGCAGC
>CAZKCR010000088.1:0-7701 GCA_964551055.1 uncultured Anaeromusa sp.
GGGAATTTCAGCATGCTACCGGCATGGGGCTTTATTTGGCGGCGCAGCTGGCGGATAAACTGGGGCATCGGTTGGAAGTGGAATCCAAGGAAGGGGAATATACGCGTCTGATTATTGATTTTTCCTGGTAAGGCGCGAGAAAGGAGGATACTTGTGATTCCGGTATTGGAAATGGAGCATGTCAGCAAGATTTATGGCACCAGAGGCGGCGCGACGGTAGCTTTGAATGATGTGTCGCTGCGGGTCATGCCTGGCGAATTTATTGCTGTGATGGGACCATCCGGCGCGGGCAAATCGACGCTGTTGAATTTAGCGGCGGTATTGGATCAGCCTACAGCAGGGAGCGTATTTTTGGACGGTCAGGATGTACAGCGCTTGGAACAAGATGAGCTGACTTTGCTGCGGCGGCAAAAGCTGGGCTTCATTTTACAGGAAGCCAATTTGCTGTCTACGCTGACTTTGAAGGAAAACATGTTATTGCCGTTATTGCTGGCTAAAATGCCTGCGGCGGAGATGGAAAACCGAGTAGCGTATTTGGCGCAGCGGCTAGGCTTGCAGCGGGTGTTGGAGCATTATCCGCAGGAAGTGTCCGGCGGCGAGCGGCAGCGAACGGCGGCGGCGCGGGCTGTTATTCACCGGCCTCGGCTGGTATTGGCGGACGAGCCTACAGGGGCGTTAGACTCCAAGGCGACAGCGGATTTGCTGCGGGTGCTGACCGAGCTCAATGAAGAATATCAGACTACCTTGCTGCTGGTGACGCACGATCCATTTGCCGCCAGCCATGCTAGGCGTATTTTGTTTATTAAGGATGGGTTGATTTTTACGGAACTGCGCCATGGCGGCGAACGGCGGGAGTTTTTCCAGCGTATTTTAGATGTGTTAGCCATGCTGGGAGGTGACGGTCGTGACCTTATTTAAGCTGGCGCTTTTAAATGTGCGTAATAATCTAGAAAACTACACTGTGTATTTTATGTCCATGGCGTTTAATATTACCATTTACTATCTCTTTGCGTCGCTGCGCTTTTCGCAGGCGGTTCGTTTAGTAGTGGAGCGCGAGCAGGAACTGGAGCTTTTTTTCAATGTTTCTTCTGTAGTTGTGGCTTTTTTTGCCGTGCTGTCTGTCTGGTTTTCGACCGCCTTTTTTTTGCGCCGACGGCGTAGCGAGCTGGCTATTTATGGTTTGGTGGGCATGACGCGTCATCAAGTGGGGGCGCTGCTTTTTTTTGAAACGTTTTTGGCCGGCGGAGCGGCTTTGGCGTCGGGCTTGCTCTTGGGCGTAGTCATGGCCAAATTTTTTCAACTGTTGCTCATCTGGTTTCTTGGTTTTACCGGTACGGTGCCTTTCGAAATCAATCTAGATGCCATTATTCGCACGGTGGTAATTTTTGGTTTTCTCTTTATGGCGGTGTCCTTGTATGGCTATGCCATGCTGGCGCAGATGAAGCTGGGGGATATGCTGCACAAGCGACGCGAGACGCCTGCTAAGAACGATTCCTGCACATGTAAGGCTCTGTGGATGCCAATATTGCTGTTTTGCGGCTATGGCCTATTACCCTGGCAGCGGGGGCATGAGATTATTTGGCCTCAAGTGATTTTGGCGCTGCTTTTTTTGTTTCAGGGAACCTATGCGGCTTTTCGGTATTTTTTGCCATGCATGCTGCAGCGCTTAAAGCAGCAGGAGCGCTTTTTTCATGTAGTGCCCTTTTTAGCAGTGAATCAATTAAGCGTATTTTTGCGCAGTCAAGTGAAACTGCTGACGCTGGTTACTCTCTTAGGGGCTGCGACCTTAACGGCTGTGGGGTTAAGCTATCATATCTACCAGGAATTATTGCAGGAGCGTATGACGCAAATGCCGTTTTCCTTCGCCTATATGAGTGAAGATGTACAGGTAGATGAAGAAGTGCGCGCTATTATTGATATTTACCCGCAGCATTTTATTGAAAAAGAAGTCGATGTCCGGTTTCTCCTGCTGCCGTTGACGGAAAAAGATCTGCCTGGTTGGCATGAAAAAGCCGAACTGCAGGTAGTGTCGAGAGAGGCTTTCGCCCGAGCGGCGGCGGCTAAGGACTTAACGGTGCAATTGCCGACATTGGGGCCCCAAGAGGGGATTTATCTTTCCTATTACCGGGAACCGCAAGATCAAATGTCTGCCGGGCGGGAATTGGAGTTGGGGCGGGCTGGTACGGTCTTGCTGGTGGATCATTGGCCCTGGCCGGTGTTGAACGAATCGCCGCGCGGGCCGGCGTTGATTGTGTCGGATGAAACCTACGCGCAGTGGAGCCGTTGGGCGCCGTCTTTGCGGGGTAAAGCGTATATGGTCGATAATCCGCGGGAAAGCCGGGAACTGACCGATGACATTTATAACGTGGTGCCGGCGGAAGCGCAGTTGAGCTCTTCGTACGCCGACTTTCACCAGGCGGTAAAGATCTGGGGCGTTTTTTTGTTTATGGGTTTTTTTATCGGCACCATTGTAATTTCCTCCAGCTGCAGCATTCTTTCGTTTCAGTTTCTCAGCCAGGTACAGTTGGGCAAGGAGTTTTACGGGTTGCTGCGGGGGCTGGGCGTAACGGCGGAGGAGGTTCGCTTAATTTTGGCGGCGCAGCTTTTTCCTTGTGTGGCGTTTTCTTGGCTTTTGGCCATTTTTCATGCCTTTGTTGCGTTCTTTCTGTTCGGCAGCGTGTTTCAAGTGTCGGTGCTGAGTTCTTCCTTGTTGAATATGGGGATTTATACGGTAGTGTACTGTGGATACTATTTCCTCACCATTCATTCTTGCATCCGAGGGTTGGAGACGGAATAAGAGAATCTTCACATAAAAAGCCACATCGCGAAAAAATTTCGCGGTGCGGCTTTTTATATGAAGATTCTTAGAGTGTGAATAGGAAGTGAAAACTTAACAAAAAAATTACTGAAAATTCACCTTTGCCGGGAATGGACCTTCTACAATAAGAAGCATAGCGTCAGAATAAAAAATAGCAGGTGTTGCATGCATGAATAAACTTCTGGAGCCGGCGGTTCGCTGGATGAACCGATTAAAATACGCTTATAAATTCGCGGTAATCGGTATTTTAATTATTTTGCAGTCAGCGGTTTTAATGTATTTGCTAGTGTCGGAACTGAACAAGAATATCGAATTTGCCAAGCAAGAGCGTCTTGGCGTGCAATATGCGCAGGCGCTGGGACAGGTATTTGTGGAAGGAGCGGAATATCGCCGTCTGCATTATTTATATATACATAATGATCCGTCTTTACAGGGGCGGGTCTTGGCGCAGCAAAACCGCGTGGATACGGCGCTGGAGCGAGCCGAGGAACTGGATCAGGGAGAGGCGGCGAGTCTGAATGTTTCGTGGAAGCTGCAAACGTTGCGGCAGGAGTGGCTGGCGCGCAAGCAAAATGCCGCATCGCTGGAAACAGAGGCGGCGCAGGTAGCTTTTGATTTGGATGGTCGCTGGCTGCGCAGCGTAGGAGATTTGATGCAGCAGATTGGCTATGCTTCTAATTTAGCCTTGGACTCTGATTCCGATACGTCGTATTTGGTAGATATGGTCTTGCGCAAAATGCCAAATTTAATGGAGCGTCTGAATGCCGCGCAGACTTTGGAGATTGAGCTATTTGGCAACCCTCTTTCGGCGGAACGTAAAAATCAATTTTTGCAGTATGTAGGCTTGCTTCGGTCGGATTTGGACCTGGTGGATTATAATGCCAAGCAGGTGCTGCGGCATAATGAGCAGGTGCGCAGCCATCTGCAGCCGGTGACAACCGCGCTGGTTGATGCGGCGCCTATTTTTGCCTGGAATTTTGAGCAGAAAACCATTGGTCAGCAAGGGCTGCCTATTTCGCAGGAGCTGCTGAATGCTACGGGGACAAGAGCGGTTCAAGAAGCGATTCGGACGCAGGACGAAACTTTTCAAATGATCGATGAATTATTAACTTTGCGTATCAATACCTATCTAAATTACCGTAACGGTGTCAGTGTTTTTGCCGGCGGCATTTTGCTGCTGTTGGGTTATTTGTTTTGCGGTTTCGATATGTCGGTGCGCAAACGGATGTACCAGTTGAATTCTCTTATGGCCTGCGTTGCCAAGGGAGATTTGCAGGTACGGGGACGCAGCGATGCCAACGACGAAATGGGCGAGCTGACTTGCGAGATTAACCGTACCTTGGATTCGCTGCAGACCATGTATGAAGAAGTGCAGCAGTCACATACCATGCTGGAACAGTGGAATCAGGAGCTGGAAGGTAAGATCAAAGAGCGTACGGCGGCGCTGCAAAACTTGCTGGATTACGCCGGTCAGGGTTTTTTGTCCTTTGGCGGCGATCTGCAAATCGACAAGGAATACAGCGCAGAATGCACCGCCATTTTCCGTCGGGAGGTGGCAGGGGAAAACGCCTGTGCTCTTCTTTGCCCGGAGGATGAGGCGCAGCAAGTGTTTGTAGCGGCGGTATTTGCGAAAATCCTGGCGGAAGGAAACGCTGTTTTACAAGAAACCTATTTTTCCCTCTTGCCGGAAGCCATTTCTCTTGGCGAAAGGTACATCAGCGTTATTTACAAGGTTATTGAAGGAGAGAAGAAAGCAGAGCCGCGCAAAATCATGCTGATTTTGACAGACCGGACGACGCAGAAAGCCATGGAAGAGCAAATGCAGACCGAGCGCGATGTGCTGGCGATGATCGTGCAGGTGGTAACACATGCGGCGGACTTCTTTGCTGTCGTCAACCAATACACGCTCTTTTGCCGGGAAGGTATGGCGGAGTTGCTGCGCGGCAAAAAAGAACCGGCAGACGTTTTGGCAGACTTGTTCCGCGTGATCCATACCTTCAAAGGAACCTTCGGCCAATTGCGGCTGCGTCAAACAATGGGCTTCCTGCATGAGATGGAAGACCGCCTGGCGGCGATTCGGACGCAGGAAGGGGCGGATATGGAAAAAGGAGAGCTGGAAAAGAACCTGGCCGTCTTTACGCCGGAGCGGATGCTGAGCTGGCTCCAAGAAGATCTGCGAGTGTTGGAAGATAAGCTGGGGCAGGACTTTTTTCAGCGGGAAAATGTTTTGGTTATTGATAATGGAAGGCTGCTGGAGCTAGAAGAGAAGATGCAGGCGGCGCTGCCGCCGGAAGAATGCGGCGTACTATTGGCTGCTATTCGTCGCCTCCGCTATAAACCTCTGCAGGAGCTGTTGCAATCTTTTCCTGAATACACTTGCGGTTTGGCCGAGCGCCATGGTAAAGCCGTGCATTCTTTTACCGTCAATGGCGGTACGATGATGGTGGATCCGGCGCGATACTATGATTTTGTCAAGTCCATGGGGCATGTTTTTCGCAATGCCGTCATGCATGGTTTGGAAACAATGGAAGAGCGCCTGGAAAAGGGCAAGGATGAGATTGGCGCTATTGCCTGCTCCGTTCGGGAGGAGGACGGCGGAATTTGCATTACTGTCGCCGATGACGGCCGAGGCATGGATCCGGAAGTCATTCGAGATTTGGCGGTGGAAAAAGGACTATACTCTGTAGAGGACGCGCAGCGGCTGGGGCCGAAAGAGTGGCTGCAATTTATTTTCGCCGACGGGTTTTCCGCAGCCGAAGAGGTGGACGAACTGGCTGGACGAGGCGTCGGTTTGGCGGCGGTGCGCATGGAACTGGAGAAGCTGGGCGGGACGTTTGCCGTGCACAGTGTTTTGGGTGAAGGAACGGAGTTTTCCTTTTTTCTTCCTTATGAAAAGGCGGAAGAAGTCGAATCGCTTTCTATACGGGATTTGGCCAAACCGCTGCTCCAGGCGGCGGAAACGTTGCTGCAAGAACAATGCGGCTTAGCAGTAAAGGGCATTCGTTATTTAGACAGCGCAGCTGAAGGAAATCTGCAATTGCGAAAAGTATCGTCATTTTTAAATGTCAAAGGCGGGCTTGCGGGCAAGATCCTGCTGAGCGCCGATGAAAAGATTGTGCAGGCTGGCATAAAGGCGGGATTGGGGACGGCGGCGGAAGAAAAGCTGGAGAATGTGTTGTCGCAGCAGGCCCAACAGCTTTTTCGCCAAGCCCTAGCAGCCTGGCCGAAAGGTTTGGCTGAAGTGACTGTAGAGCCTTTGCTCAGTTTGCTGGCGGAAGACGCTTCTGCTAAATACTCGCACTCGCAGACGTCCACGTGGGTATTAGAAACGTCGGCTGGCAGTTTGTCGCTAAGCTTGATTTACTAGCAGGGAGACGCTGCTTTACTCACAGCTCACGTCAAAGCGGCTCTTTTTCCGTCAAACAGCGTCAGAAAGCCTCGACAGAGCACCGCTATGCCTGCGTTTTCTTTCTCGTTTGACGAAAAAAGCTCTTGCTTTGTCGGCGTGTTCATTAAAGCAGCGCCTCCCTGGGTTTTTAAAAATAGTTTTTAGAAGGGAAGGACGAATTACATGGCCAGAATTATGATTGTGGATGACGCCCTGATGATGCGGAAAACCTTGCGAAGAATGCTGGAGAAGATCGACTGCGAAATTGTAGAGGAAGCAGCCAGCGGCGAGCAAGCGTTGGCAAAGTATGCGCAATGTTGTCCTGATTTGGTGACCATGGACTTGACCATGCCGGGCATGGGTGGTTTAGAAGCCATTCGACAGCTAAAAGCGCAGGAACCGACTGCGAACATTCTCGTCATCAGCGCACTGGGGCAAAAGCATGCGGTGTTTGAAGCGCTGCAGCTGGGAGCAAAAAATTACATCGTCAAGCCGATCAATGAAGAAAAACTGCAGTCGGTTGTACGCCTGCTGTTAAGTGAAATACCGAAAGAGGCGGCCCATGGCTAGAACCTGGTTTCTAAGCCAAGCCAAGACTTGCAGTCATTGTGAGGAGATCGTATGTTAAACCAATTTTTTGGACATTATTTGTTGAATCGGGGCTTGCTGGCGCCGGAAGAAATTTGTGAGGCCATCCAACAGGAAAAGCAGGTCAAAGTGAAACTGGGAACACTCGCGGTCCATCAGGGCCTGATGACGGCGGCGCAGGTGGAAGAGGTGCATGAGCTGCAACAGCGCTGCGATCAGTTATTTGGCAAACTAGCGGTGGAGAAGGGGTACTTAAACCTGGAGGATGTGGAGCAACTTTTGGCGCAGCAGCAGGAGGAACCGTTGGCGTTGCTGCAGGCTATCTCCGACCAGGGGTATCTGCCGTTGCCGGAGCTGGAGAAGGCGCTGCGGGAATTTCGCAGGGAATATGGCATGGAAGCCGACTTTGGCGCGGCGCTGCAGTATCCGTTGCACTTGCTGTTTCCTTTTTTAGTGGAAGAAGACGCATCTGCCTATTTAGAGTCGTATGTGGGGCTGCTGCTGCGTAATATGGAGCGGTTTTTAGACGCGCCGTCTTATTTGCCTTGTGAAGAGGAGTCGAACCCAGCGGCCAAAAGCGTCGGGTATGTGGTTACGCAGAAAATTTATGGAGATAAAAGTTTTTTTACCGGTCTGCGGCTGCGGGAAAAAGCCCTGTTGGAGTTGGCCAGCCGTTTTTACGGTGAGAAACTGAACAAAGTGGACGAATTGGCGCTGGACTGTGTCGGAGAGTTTTTAAACGTACATAACGGCGTTTTCTGCGGACTTCTTTCCGGTAAAGGCGTTTGGGCGGATCTAGAGGCGCAGCAGGCTAAATCTTTTGGCTGCGAAGTGCAAAGCCGCATTTATCGTTTGGATATCGGCACTTCTTTTGGGCCGTTGGAAATGTTATTTGCAGTACAGTAGG
>CAZKCR010000089.1:0-3789 GCA_964551055.1 uncultured Anaeromusa sp.
TTGCCTAAAGCGCCGGCCAAGTGTGCCACCGCTGAGTCGACGGTGATAACCAAGTCTAGATTGGCAATCAAAGCGGCAGTAGCGGCAAAATCGGACAATTGTCCAGAGGCGTCCAACAGGTTTTCGGGCCAAGTTACAGCACTTTCTTCGGGAATTTGCGCTTGCAGGCTGACCCAGGAAATTCCCGGCAGTGAAAATAATGCGGCAAAGTCTGCAAGGGGCAAAGAACGGTTTCGATCATTGTGATGCTGGGGGTTGCCGGCCCAAACCAAACCGATTTTAAACGTGCCGGCTGCACTGGTTTTCTTGAGCCAGGTTGCCTTTTGAAGGATGTCTGCAGGCAAAGCGGTGAGATATGAAGTTCCAGATAAGGTGGTGTTGGCAGCGCCAAAAATCATAGGCAGGTTTGGCAAGGCGCAGGCGTAGTCGAATTCCTGCGGCGGCATTTCCTCACCGGTATAGAAGTTCAACTGTGACCAGGACGCCTTTAGCAGGCGCTGCAGTTGCGGCTGTACCCAGACGGTAGCCTGGGCGGTTTGAGCTGCTGCTTGAGGAATATAGCGGCAAAACTGCAGGGTGTCGCCAAAGCCTTGCTCGTAAAATAGCAGTAAACGTTTGCCTGTCAAATCTTCGCCCTGCCAGCGGGGCAGAGAAGCGGCCCGCGCGGCGTGTTGGCGCATACGCAGGGAGTTGTAGCTTTGCCAGCCCTTGTCAAATTGGCCACGCAGCAAATACAGCGTCGCCAAGGCGAATTGGGCGTCCACATAGTTTGAGTGCAGTTTCAACGCGCGCCGCAGAGAGTCTTCGGCTGCCTCCAAGCGGCCAAGGCTTTTAAAAAGACAGCCGAGATTGTAATGAGCCTCAGCAAATGAGGGCTTGGCTTTGACAGCCTGCCGAAAGGAGGCTTCCGCTTGACGCGGGCGTTCGGTTTCGATATAGACGGAGCCTAAGTTATTATGTAATTCAGCAGTTTTGGGGCTGAGCCGTACCGCTTGACGGAGCACGCTTTCCGCTTCCTCAAAACGCCGGGTATCCATCAGCAGCAGACTTAGGTTGTTGTAAGCGCTGATCATTTTTGCATCAAGCGCAAGAGCTTTTCGCAGACAGGCCTCCGCTTCGGTGAAACGCTGGGTTTGCTGCAAGACGAAGCCTAAGTTGCTGTAAGCCTGCGCATAGTTGGGGTTTAGCTCCAGCGCTTTGCAGAAGGCTTCTTCCGCTTCTTTCCATAAGCCATTTTCTGTGCACTGAATGCCGAGGTTTAGAAAAAGACCTTCCATATTGGCAAGCCTCCTGGTAAGTAATGAATGTCGTACTATTATTATGCCCGGAAATAAGTGGGCTGACAATGTTAGAAGTTTATGTGAAAACTATGTTTAGAAAACAAGAAGAGTACTCGATATATTACTATATAGTGTGTGCAGCAGGGAGGAAGAGGACATGGCTGGCTTGCTGATTCAACCGCAACCAAGCGGCAATATACAGGCGTTAAACCGGCAGGGACAAAACGCGCCCTTGTCCGGCGTTTCTCCGGCGGGACAAGACAATAGCTGGCAGGCTCAGATTGGCCCGGCATACAAATTAGAGTTGTCGGAGGCTGCTAAAAACAGCTGGTCGGACCCGGAGGTGCGGCGGTTGAAGCAGACCGGGCAGATTGAGTG
Source organism: uncultured Anaeromusa sp. (assembly GCA_964551055.1). Classification (GTDB taxonomy): domain Bacteria; phylum Bacillota; class Negativicutes; order Anaeromusales; family Anaeromusaceae; genus Anaeromusa. The sequence goes on from CAZKCR010000089.1 coordinate 1,659, forward strand.
CCAAACATGCAAAAATCGTACGTACCAAGATGGCTCTGACGATCCGGGAGTCTCCTTTAAAAGTCCCACACATATTGCACCGGAAAATGCCGCAGCCGCGGTTAGCTCTCACGAGCAGGAGCACGTAGCGCGAGAACAATCCTCAGCACAGACGGAGGGGCGCAAAGTCATCTCGCAAAGCGTTGCTATCTATACTTCGGTTTGTCCAGAGTGCGGCCGCAGTTATGTGTCCGGCGGGCAAACAAAAACGACGACCGCCGCTGAAACGAAACCACCGGAGCCGAGTGACAAGCTGGGCGGCCAGGTGGACATGCTGGCGTGACTCTTGTTAAATCCCTGTTTTTATAGTTTGTGCTTTTAGACCGCGTTAGCGGTCTTTTTTTTATGAAGTGCAAGGGATTCCCTTGACGGGGCCGGAGGCGGGTGCGACAATAGAATTTATAGTCGCTAGGGCGGTAGAACGGGAGCTGTATAAGTATGGGCGTGTTTTTCTATATTCTAAGTCATAACATTATTCCTATTTTTTTTCTGATTGCGCTGGGATTTATCATCGCAAAGAAGTTTGAAATTCAAATTTTAAGTCTTACGAAGCTGATGTTTTATCTTTTTGTGCCTTCTTTTATTTTTGTGAATCTCTATACTACTAATTTGAAACTGGATTTGCTGAAAGTATTGCTGTGCGGTATTTTGATGCTGATAACAAATGATCTATTGTCTCGGGTGATTGCCAAACGACGTGGTTATGATATTGGTCTGGCTAATGCATTTAAGAGCTCGATTATGTTCAATAATTCGGGAAATATAGGCGTTTCGCTGGCTACCTTGATTTTTGGCGGTGCACCGTTTGTCGTCAACGGCCAAACTCCGTATTTGAACGAAGCCGTTACGGCGCAAATCATGATTTTAGTTTTACAGAATATCGGCGTTAATACGTTAGGCTTTTTTTATGCCGGCAGAGCGAACAGCAGTGTGCAAGATTCCGTGAAAACTATTTTGACCATGCCGTCTATTTACGCCATTCCGCTAGCTTTGGCTTTGAAAAGCTTGGAAATAGATATTACGGGCACTCCGTTTTGGCCGACATTGGAGTATTTAAAAGCAGGCATGGTTCCCATGGCGCTCATTACCTTGGGCGTGCAGCTGGCGAAAACGCAGTTTGACTTCAGGGATCGGGATGTACATACATCTGTGTTCATTAAATTAGTTCTTAGTCCGCTGATGGCCCTATTTTATATCTACTGCTTCGGACTGAGCGGCGTAGTAGCGCAAACGGTGATGATTGCTCATGCCGTGCCTACGGCGGTGAATACGGCGCTGATTGCCGTGGAGTGTAAGAGTTGTCCTGATTTTGCTTCGCAGGCGGTTATGATGTCCACTTTGTTGAGCGCGGTGACGCTGACGTTGGCCGTCTATGCAGCACAGCATATTTTTCCGGTGTAATAGCATCTGCAGGAATCTATGCTTTTTTGCAGAAATCAAATTGGAAAGCCGGTAATATAAAAACGGCTTTCTTGAAAATGGAGGAGATACCATGGAGCAAGATAGCAAAAACAGCCAGCAAAAATGGCAAGAGCAACTCTTGGCAAGCCGGTCCATTATTCTTACCGGTGAAATTACACAAGAAGTGGCGGAAAGTGTAGCTTCTCGGCTGCTTCTATTGCAGGAGCAAGGCGATGAACCCATTAAACTGTACATCAACAGTCCTGGAGGGCATGTTGAATCCGGCGATACCATTCATGATATGATTCGTTTTGTGAAACCGCGCGTGCTGGTAATCGGCACCGGCTGGGTGGCCAGCGCCGGCATTACCATTTACTTGTCTGTTCCCAAGGAAGACCGTTTTTCCTTGCCCAATACCCGCTATATGATTCATCAGCCGTTGGGCGGCGTCCGGGGGCAGGCTTCGGATATCCGTATTGAAGCGGAAGAAATCGTTAAAGTCCGCAGTCGCATCAATCGTTTGATCAGCGCCGGCACCGGCCAACCTTTGGAAAAGGTCGAGCAGGATACGTTGCGCAACTACTGGCTCAGCGCCGAAGACGCTAAAGCGTACGGTCTCGTCGGACAGATTGTGGAGAAGTACGAGGACTTGCCGAAACTGTAAGTAATTAAAAGACGAATAAGAGAATCG
>CAZKCR010000089.1:3889-7674 GCA_964551055.1 uncultured Anaeromusa sp.
TCCCTCTACTCCCTCGACTCTTGTTCAAAAACCGTAATTCTCCTGCGTACCCTCCGGTTCTCCGATTCTCCTGTTCAACCCAACTCCTTCGTAACCCTCACGCTACTCTCTTTACTCTTGTTTAAATTCGTATCCTTGTTTCCTTAGTGCAGCGGGCTGATAAACATGCTGTATAAGGAAAGGACGATTTCGATCATAATAAGGATGATGATCGCCCATTCCAGGCGTGTGCCGCGCCGGGCGTGAACCAGGCCGGAGAAGGCTTCGGTGATGTCCATGAGAGTTTCGGTTTTGTGACGAAGATTTTCATAACGCTCTTTGAGCTCGAAGAGCGTGGACAGCTCATTGTGCAGTGAGGCCGCTGCTTCGTTATCCCAGGTAATGTCGGGATTGTCGAGAAGCATGATATAAGAAATGGTGTTAAGACGAAACCGCAGAATGTTGGCCGTCATGCGGGCCAGGCCGCTGTCTGTCATGCCGAGCTCGCCACGGCTGAGATTGTTCACGACCGCTTCAATGCGATCCAATAAAGCGTCAACTTCATTTTCATTTTTTTCGAGAGATACAGATTTAGCCAAAATGGTGGCGATAATTTCCAAATGGTAGTCGTATTGAGCCGCGACAACAAGGCTGTCGTTATTGATGGAAAAGTCTGCTTCCGAGTTGACTTCAAGCTTATAATCATCCTCATAAGGGAAGTTTTGCGAAATATCTATTTCAGGCTCCAAGCGTTTCAAATAATGGATAACATCCAGGATTTCATGATGCTGCAGATTGACGCAAACTACGCTTCCAAAATGAAAAAGATAGACCATTTTATGGTCGTTGTCATTGACAATGCCTTGCAGCTGATCCTGCTTAAGGAGTAACGGATCTTCCCATTTAAATTTTCTCTGAATGCCGAAATGCGGCGCAATTTTGTTTAAATGCAGTTCATTGCCTATCACAATGGCTTTGAATTCAGTATACATAGATTTTTTCCTCCAAAACAGGGGTTTTTCGCGAGGCGATGCGAAAAATGTTTGCGAAAATAAGCTATTTGTAGTACACTCAAAATACTGTTCATGGTTCCACAGGGAGCAGCCGTCCGTTGGGTTCGTTGGACGTTGCATTGTCTGAGGGACTTTTCTTTATGTCTGAGCGTAGCCTATTTTTTCCTTTTTGTAAAGCAGAAGCCAGTGCGGAATGCGGGTTTAGTGTAAAAAGAATGTAAACTTTACGCGTGGGTTCTAGCAGTTGTACCCGGAAATCGCGTAGTATAGGAGACAGGATCATGAAGCTTACTACTCCCTATTATTTGATTGATGAAAAGAAATTAAAACGCAATATGGAAATCATCAAACAGGTTCGGGATTTGTCCGGAGCCAAGTCGGTGCTGGCTCTGAAATGCTTCGCCACCTGGTCTGTTTTCGAGCTGATGAGCCAATATATGGACGGTACGACGTCAAGCTCGCTGTATGAAGCGCGTCTGGGGCATGAAAAGTTTGGCAAGGAAACCCATGCGTATTGCGTTGGCTACTCAGCGGCAGATGTTGCAGAAGTAGCGTCTTTTGCGGATAAGGTAATTTTTAACTCATTCTCTCAGTTGGATCGCTATCATGAAGTGGCTAAGGGGGTTAAACTGGGTTTGCGGGTCAACCCGGGCTTCAGCACATCCGGTTTTGATTTGGCGGATCCGGCGCGGCGTTATTCGCGTCTGGGCGTGCAGGACATGGTGGAGCTCCGACGACGGTTGCCGCTTTTGAGCGGCCTGATGTTTCATTATAACTGCGAAAACGACAGCGTCGCATCGTTTCGGGAGCAATTGCAGCGTTTGGGGGAAACCTATGGAGAGTTTTTACACCAACTGCAGTGGGTGAGCTTGGGCGGCGGCCTGTATTTTACCAAGGAAGGCTACCCGGTGGAGGAGTTTGCGGCCTTGTTAAAGGAATTTGCCACGCAATACGGTGTGCAGATTTACCTGGAGCCAGGCGAAAGCTCCATTACCGGCTGTGCGGAGCTGGTAACAAGCGTAGTCGATATCGTTCATAACGAAATGGATATTGCGATTGTGGATGCGTCGGTGGAGGCGCATATGCTGGATCTTTTGATTTATCGTTTGGAGGGAAAAATGGAGCAGCCTCGGGAGGCAAGGCGTCGCTATATGGTAGCGGGACGTTCTTGTCTGGCTGGCGATGTTTTTGGAACCTTTGACTTTGATCGGGATTTGGAAATCGGCAGTGAAATTCGTTTGATTGACGCGGCTGGCTATACGATGGTAAAAAAGAATTGGTTTAACGGCTTGCAAATGCCGGCTATTGTTGTAAAACGCTTGGATGGTACGCTGGAGTGCGTACGATCCTTTAGTTACGAAGATTTTAGAACGGCTTTGTCTTAGAATGGTTTTGACAAGCAAAAGGAGGAAGAAATGAAAAAAAATGTTTTGATCATCGGTGCTGGCGGCGTAGCCCATGTGGCAGCCCATAAATGCGCAATGCACAACGATGTGTTGGGAGATATTTGCATTGCTTCGCGGACTCAGTCCAAATGTGACGCTATTATTGAGAGCGTACTGCGTAAGAACCATCTGAAGGATACGGCGAAAAAGCTGTATTCTCGCGCGGTAGACGCCTTGGACGTTCCGGCACTGGTCGCCTTGATCCAGGACACGAAATCGGAGATTGTTCTCAATCTGGGACAATCCTATGTGAATATGTCCGTGTTGGAGGCGTGCATCGAAACAGGCGCTGTATATATGGATACAGCTATTCATGAAGAACCGGATAAAGTTTGCGAAAACCCGCCATGGTATGGTAATTACGAATGGAAGCGCAAAGAGCGTTGTGCGGAAAAAGGTGTTACCGCTATTTTGGGCGCAGGCTTTGACCCGGGTGTGGTTAACGCCTGGTGCGCGTTAGCGCAGCAGAAATATTTCGATACCATTGACACCATCGATATTTTGGATGTCAATGCCGGCAGCCATGGCAAGTATTTTGCTACGAACTTTGATCCGGAGATCAATTTCCGGGAATTTAAGAAAGTCTGGACTTGGGACGAACGCCAGTGGAAGCTGCAGAAAGTTCACTCTATCCGTATGGACTATGACTTTCCTGTAGTGGGAAGCTGCCCGGTATATCTCACAGGCCATGATGAGCTGCATTCGTTGTCGAAGAACATAGACGCCAATTCGATTCGTTTTTGGATGGGCTTTGGCGATCATTATCTGAACGTCTTTTCCGTGCTGACCAATATCGGCATGACCTCGGAAAAGCCGGTGCGCTTGCCGGACGGAACGGAAGTAGTACCACTGAAAGTACTGAAGGCGCTCTTGCCGGATCCGTCTTCGCTGGCTCCTGGTTATACCGGGAAAACCTGCATCGGTAATTTTATCAGCGGGATGAAAGACGGTCAAAAGCGGGAGATTTTCATCTATAATACCTGCGATCATGCGGAATGCTATCAAGAGGTGGAGGCTCAAGCTATCAGCTATACTGCCGGCGTGCCGGCTGCGGCTGCGGCTATTTTGGTCGCCCGTGGCGACTGGGATGTGAAGCATATGGTCAATGTGGAGGAACTCGATCCTGTTCCCTTTATCGAGCTGCTGGATCAGATCGGCTTGCCTACGGAAGTGGAAGAAAAGCCGCTGGCCTTTGTGCCCCCGGCCATTGCTGCCCTGGACAGCGTAGACTGAATTACTGAATTATTAAACCTCCCGCAAGACCTGCGGGAGGTTTCTTTAAATATACCAGGGTTAACAAAACGAACCGCGAAATACGCGAAAGGATTTTTCAAGATTATGCGGAATA
>CAZKCR010000090.1:0-7562 GCA_964551055.1 uncultured Anaeromusa sp.
GACAACGAACCGCGAAATACACGAAAAACGCAAAAGGGGGGGCAAGGGGGACATGTGTTTAATTTCGTTATACTTTGAAGCGGCGAATTTCCTCTTGGAGGCTTTCGGCCATTTGAGCGAGATGGCGGCTGGCGGAGGCGATTTCTTCTACCGAGGCTGATTGCTCTTCAGTTGCGGCAGAAATAGTCTGCGTCTGCGCCGCGGCGTTTTTACTTTCCTGGTCGATCTTCTGCACCGCGTCTACCACATGCTGCGTGCCTTTGGAGATCTCTTCGATAGCTTTAGAAATACCTTGGATTTGAGCTGTAATCTCCCGAATCATTTGCAGGATTTCTCGGAAGCTTTGACCGGCGGCGCCGACCACGGCGGCGCCGGAATCTACTTCTCGCTTGCCGTCGTTCATAAAGGTGACGGCATGGTTGGTTTTGGCCTGGACTTCGGAAATAAGGTCGGTAATTTGCTTGGCCGCTTCTTGTGACTGCTCGGCTAATTTGCGAACCTCCTCGGCGACGACGGCAAAACCGCGCCCGGCTTCACCTGCGCGAGCCGCCTCAATCGCTGCGTTAAGGGCCAGCAGATTGGTTTGTCCGGAGATAGCGGAAATGACTTCGACAATTTGGCCAATCTGTTGAGATTTTTCCTCTAGCTCGCCGATAACGCGCGCGGTGCTGGTGGTTTTTTCTTCGATGGTGCTCATTTGACTGACTGCTTTTTCGATGGTCTGCTCGCCAGCGTTGGCGGTAGTGGCGGTCTTTTCCGCCGAGGCCGATACGATCTGGGTGTTTTTCGCCACTTGCTGAATAGAAGCGGACATTTTTTCTACTACGCCATTGGCATTATTGGCAAGCCGCAGTTGCGTGTCAGCACCTTGAGCTACATCCGTAATGGAGGCGGCAACCTGATTGGAGGCTTGAGCGGACTGATCGGCGCTGGCCGTCAGCTCTTCGGAGGAGGCAGCCAACTGTTCCGAGGTATTGCTTACCTGTTTCATCAGGTTGCGGATGTTGGTGTTCATTGTCTCTACGGCGCGAGAAACATCGCCAAATTCGCTTTGGTCGGCCAGACTGGCGGCGGAAACATCATGAGAAAAGTCGCCAGTGGAAATGGTTGTAATAAAGTGTACGATGTCGTCAAGACGCCCGGTAATGCGTTTGATAATCAAAACACCTAAGAAGAGACCGATAAAAGCAGCTGCCAGAGCCAGTGCGATAAAAGTAACGGTAGCCTGCGAGAAATCGTTGGCGCTGTTGTCACGCATTTGAGCTGCTTTGCGGACCTGTGTTTCGCCGAACTTGGTTAATAGTTCTGTGAACTTTAGAGAATGCACTTCAGCTTTCTCTTTGTAGAGCGAATAGGCTTCGGCATTTTTATTTGCTGCAGCCAAAGCGAGGACGTCGGTTCTGACGGCTCGGTACTTTGCTAAAGTATCGCGTATTTCTTTAAGTTGAGCGCGTTCTGAGTCGGGAAGCTGCATGGATTCTACTTTAGTAAGATTTTCATCAAATGCTTTGGCCCTTTTACTGATTTCTGCTAATAAAGCTTGATTTTCAGCGTCATTGGTTGTCAGCATTAAGGAAAAAAGATTGGCTTCAATGCGCCGGGCATGGACGCGGTTTTCCGTGATGAGCTGTACCGCCGTAAGGCTTTCGTTGTACATGGCTTCTACGTTATTGTTGGTTTTCTTTAAAAAATAGTACCCGGTACCGCTGACACAGACAAGAGCAATAATTAAGACGGAAATCAGTAAAGCAAGCTTTTGGGCAACTTTCAAATTGTTAAGCCAAGACATGCTACCATCTCCTTTGAATGCGCTTCTTGCGCGCGCCTTATATAAAGCGTGGCAAGAATTATTTTTGGTAAAGATAGATTCGTGAGTATGGCTGGCAATTCCTGCCTATTAACAGAATTTATTTACATGAACACATAATAAATTCTTAAAGTGTGCAGAAATAAAAAAGCAGGTAAGCAGGAAACGGAAGACCAATCATGAAATCTTACCAATAACAGTATGAACGATGAAAGAGAGCGTGAGCTTTATGAGTGATGAAACACGAGTGCAACAGGCGGTAGCTGCCTTTATGGGAGGAAAATCTTGTTCTCAGGCGGTATTTTGCGTATATGGTCCAGCCTTGGGCGTTCCGGAGGAGACGGCTCTGCGCATTTCCGGCGCTTTTGGCGGCGGCATGGGGAATTTGTCTGAGGCTTGCGGCGCAGCGACCGGCGCTTTTATGGCTATCGGAGCCAAGGGCTTGCCGAAAGAAGAAACTTACGGGCTCGTGCAGGCTTTTGCCAAAGAGTTTGAAGCGCGCTATGGCTCGCTGCACTGTACGAAACTGCTGGGCTTTGATTTGAGTACGGAAAACGGGCGCGAAGGAAGAAAGAACAGTGGTCTTGGACACGAGTATTGCGCGCAGTATGTGCAAGGAGCTGCAGAAATTTTGGAGCAACTGCTGTTTTCAAAGTAACAGAACCGTAAATAGAAGTATAAAATAGCTGCATTTTTTTGGAATTTAGAGTAATCTGAGATTGGAAAGAAATTGCTAGGATTTATTGACGTTGCTGGCTTCTTTTGCTATATTGAGTCGGTATGGCTTAGTTTAAATTAGTAGCGGAATGCTGGAAAGTACGAGGAGGTACTTATGACGCGCTGGATCCGACGATTGTTGATCGGCAGGCCTTTGCACAATCGAGAGCTTGCCCATGAAAAGTTGCCGAAATGGAAGGCGCTTTCTATTTTTTCTTCGGATGCATTGTCTTCTGTAGCGTATGGTCCGGAACAGATCATGATTACTCTCGTAGCCGTGCCTGGCATTGTCGCCTACGGCTATATGTCGCCGGTGGCTTTGTCGATTTTGCTGCTGCTGGCGATTGTTGTTTTGTCGTATGTGCAAGTGGCGAAAGCCAATCCGGGCGGCGGCGGCGCCTATGCAGTGGCCAAGAAAAATCTTGGTGAAATGCCGGCGTTGGTGGCGGCAGGGTCGGTTTTTGCCGACTATGTTCTTACCGCTGCGGTGAGCGTGTCGGCAGGGACGGCGGCGATTATTTCGGCCTTTCCCGAGCTGTCAGGGAATGAAGTAACCTTAGATTTAGTTGTACTCTTCGGCATCCTGATGATAGTGAATCTGCGGGGGGTGCGGGAGTCTTCCAACGCTTTCGTCATTCCGACCTATGCATTTTTGCTGGGGATCGTGGTTTTGATTGGCGTCGGGGTCTGGAAATCGCTTTTTGACGCGCCGTATGTGCTGCCTGCGGCCTCGATGGCCAAGCAGCAGTTGGACTGGGCGATGCTGTTTTTAGTGCTTCGCGCCTTTGCCAATGGCTGTAGCTCGATGACAGGCGTAGAGGCGATTGCCGACAGCGTACCCATGTTTCGTTCGCCTGAAGCTCGTAATGCCGCCGTGACAACCTACTGGATGGCGGGCATTCTTGGCTTCATGTTTATCGGTATTTCCTATTTGATTATGCATTATCATATCATGCCGATACCGGAAGTAACGGCCATGTCGCAGTTGGCGGAGCAGATTTTTGAGCGCTCGCCCATGTATTTCTATATTCAGATTACAACCATGCTTGTATTGTATTTGGCGGCGAATACGGCCTATAACGGCTTGCCGGTGCTCATGTCCATTGTGGCTAAGGATGGCTATATGCCGCGTTACCTGGCCGCACGAGGCGAGAGATTGACCTTTTCCAACGGTATTATTTTGCTGACCGTGGCGGCCGGACTTTTGATTGTGGCTTTTCAAGGCAACACAGAGCATTTGATTTCGCTCTATGCCATCGGCGTATTTATTTCCTTTACAGTGGCCCAAAGCAGCATGGTGGTCCACTGGAACCGCGAACGCGGCGCCGGCTGGCAGTTTCGAGCGTTTCTTAACGGTTTGGGAGCGACCGTGACCGGCATTATTGTGGCGGTCATCACGGCGACGAAGTTTCTCTACGGAGCCTGGATTGTTCTTGTATTCATTCCAATCATGATTTACATTTTCAAAGCCGTGCGGGCGCACTATAATGTGGTGGCTGACCAGCTTCATTTGCCGGAAGAAAGCTACAACAAAGGCGCTGAGGTCTTTCCTAAGGGCAAGCACATCATCATTGTGCCTGTCGCTACGCCGACACGGGTGGTTTATAACACCATTAAATATGCGAAAACCATTGGTGACAATATTATCGCTGTTAACATCGCCGACAACGAAGAGGCGGAAAAGAAGCTGCGTGAAAAATGGCAGCTTTGGGATCCCGGCGTGGAGCTGAAAATCATTCGTTCTCCCTTCCGGTTGCTTATGCGGCCGCTGATTCAGTTTATTGAAAAGAAGGAACGCGAAAAAGGCCCTGACGATTATATCACAGTCATTATTCCGGAGTTTGAAACAAGCAAACCCTGGCATCGTTTCTTGCACGGCCAGACTGGTTTGTTCTTGCGTAACGCACTGATTTGGAAAACCAATGTGATTGTCAGCACCGTGCCATATCACTTAAAAGAATAGGAAACAATAAAAGCAGCCTCATGGGGCTGCTTTTATTATGGATAAAAAGGAAGATCTATATGTTGAAAGAATAATCTGTTAATATATAGATGAGTATAATAGAATCGGATTTATACTGGTTACTTTATGGTATGGTTGAAGCAATGCCGGCAATGAGGCGATTGAAAAAGCTATAGCAGAGAAGGGCGGCGGAAAAATATGAATTTGTTTATTTCTTTTTTAGATAACAGTGGACAGACAAGTGTCGAGTATTCCTTAATTTTGATGCTCCTTTTTTGGCTGTCGTTGGTGCTGCCTCGCTGCTTGGTATAGGGATCCAAGAACTTTACAACGAGATAGCTACTCGGTTGCAAGGCCTATAAAAGGAACGCGCTTTTTAAAGGGGGAATGCATGATGGCATCATTTCAGGGAATTTCTTGCAGTGTAGATGACTTGCGAGTAGGAATGAAGTTAGCATCGCCCATCTATGATTTAAACGGAAAAATGTTATTGGGGCCTAATGTCTGCTTATCGGAAAAGCATATTTTGCTGCTGCAGCGCATGATGATTTCAGACGTTGAAATTTGGAGCAAATCACAGGAAGTGGAGAAGAAAAAGGAAAGTAAAGAAGAAAACCCGTTAGGCTTGCCTGAAATCCCCAAGGTGGAAGAGGCCTTTGTTGATAAAGAACCGTTCAATTTGTGGGAATCTTTTTGGAGCGAACCAAGCCAGGCGAGGAGGAGTCTCTTATATCTTGCCTTATTGGCTAAAATGAAAAAACTGTACTCCTTGGCCAGACTCCAAGGAAATATTGCCCACAATGTTTTAGCGGAGTTAGTAGAAGAAATTCTTGCGTTTGCTGAGTCTTCGCAGTCTCTTCTGCAGTGCGTTTTTTTTCATCCACGCCAATTTCCGTATATTTTTCATCATTCGCTGCATGTGACGTTGTTTTCGGCTCTCATTGCTAGGCAATGCAATTTTACGAATGATCGCCTGAAAAAATTAATATTGTCAGCATTATTGCACGATGTGGGGAAGCTCCGGGTTTCCTTGGATGTTTTAGGAAAAAAAGAGCCCTTGAGCGATGCGGAAAAAGAAGAGGTTCGTCTGCACTCCTTATTGGGATTTCGTTTTTTACAACGGCAGCATGCGTTTGATATGCCGGTTTTGATGGGCGTTCTTCAGCATCATGAGCGTTTGGACGGAAGCGGTTATCCGCTGCATACGCATAGCGAAAAGACGCATGTCTTTGCAAGAATCATAGCCATAGCCGATGTCTATGATGCCATGACTTCACAAAAAAGTTATGGAGTTCAACATAATCCATTTGCAGCCTTAACAGAAATTAGGCGTGATATGGCAGCGGGACGTTTGGACGCAGACTATGGCCGGGCGTTTTTGACGGTGATGCGGGCGAACTTGCTTGGCGAGTGGGTTGAACTTAGCGATGGACGTTTTTGTCAGATTGTTGGCTGGGGACAGGACGCAAAAAGGTTGCTATACCTCCAGTCATTGACTAATGAACGCATTGTTTTGACTGCTGATTCATTGCTTAAACCGGTGCAACTTATTCCGCCGCAGTTCAACAGTCCATCATCGTTATAAAAGATAAAAGGTGGGGATATTATGGAGGTGTTTGTTGCAAGACAGCCTATTTTCGACAATAAAATTGAAGTAGTGGCGTATGAGCTCCTGTATCGCAATGGCATGTTCAATCGTGCAGAACTGATTGATGACAACCAAGCAACTACCGACGTCGTTACGAATGTTTTTTTGCAAATGGGTATCGATACGATCGCCGAAGGAAAAAGAGCCTTTGTTAATTTCAATGAGGCGCTGCTGTTGCAACAAGTTCCGCAATTATTGCCTTCTCATATCCTTGCCGTTGAAATTCTAGAGACGGTTACACCTAATGAGACGTTGTTGCAGGCCTGTAAAAAGCTGAAACAAGAAGGCTATTGGGTTGTGCTGGATGATTTTTTGCCAGCGCCGGAATGGATTCCGCTGGCTAAAATTGCCGATATAATAAAAGTTGACTTTAAGAATCCTAAAAGTCTCGAGGCTAGAAATTATTTACTGCGCCATGATGTCCATCAGCCGGAATATTTGGCGGAAAAAATAGAGACTAAAGAAGAATTTTTGCAGGCTCGGCAACAAGGCTACACTTATTTTCAAGGCTACTTTTTTCAAAAACCGGTCATTTTATCGCAAAAAGAAATGCCGTTATCGAGCATCCAATATTTGCGGCTTTTAAAAGAGCTCCATGTAGAGTGCGTAGATCTGAGACGTTTTGAAGCCATCGTCAAACGTGACATGTCCTTGTCTTTTTTACTTTTAAAGTATGTTAATTCGGCATTTTTTAGCTTTCGTTCGCCCGTTCAGTCGATTCGCCATGCGGCAGCTTTACTTGGACAGCGTGAATTGGCAAAATGGATGGCGTTGGTGACCTTGCGCAATTTAGGACAGGATCAGCCGTCTGAAGTGTTGCATGTATCTGTTTTGAGAGGCCGCCATTGTGAATTGCTTGCTGCGTGCTTGCCTAAAAGCGGGCTGGCTATGGAACAATTCTTTTTTACCGGTTTATTCTCATTGTTGGATGTATTTATTGGCAAGTCGCTGGGGGATATTTTAGAACACTTGCCTATTGCCAAAGAAGTGAAGCAAGCACTCTTGGGAGAGAAGAATATACTGAATACGGTCTTGAAGTTGGTTGTTTCCTATGAACGAGGGCAATGGAGAGACGTGCAGCAATATAGTGATGAATTGAAACTTCCGTATGACCAGCTGGCGCCGACTTATATTTCCGCAATTTGCTGGGAGCAAGAGCTATTTAGGAAAGATGCTTGAGAGCGTAGCGAAAAAAGAAACCTCCTTCCAGGGGTTTTCTTTTTTATGTAGAAATTAATCAAAAAGAACGAACAGGCAAGGGAAGTGTTTGGCGTGCTAAAACAAGAGCGTCTGCAGCGTCTGCTGCAAGGTATGAAGGCGGTGGAAATGCCGCAGCTGCTGGTGTCGGATCCAGCATCGCTTTACTATCTCACAGGGCAGTGGTTTTCGCCGGGAGAACGGATGCTGGCTTTATATGTAAGCTTGGA
>CAZKCR010000091.1:0-3808 GCA_964551055.1 uncultured Anaeromusa sp.
AACAGAGAAAGGGCCAGAGTAAGCAGAGAAGTAAAATATCGTATCCCTCTGGCTTTTCTCTGTTACTTTGTTACTCTGTGTTCCGCACTTTCCCGTGTTTTTTAGGCCTTGTTCCCCGGCAGAGGGCTTGCTCGCCAAAGCGTTCTCGTAAAGTGTCGAGAGTTTGGTAGAGCGCTTCCTTACGCTGGTCTTCTTCCATAAAAAGAGAACCTTGCTGCGCCAAGGGCTCTAACTGGCCGGCGGTAATCCCCAGCAAGCGTACGCCTTCCGGCGAAGCCGCCTTTTGCAGTAGATCCTTCGCGGCTTGAAAGATATCCTCGTCATAGGCCAGAGGTTGCTGGTACGTATGACTGCGGGTAATGGTAGTGAAGGAAGCGAAGCGGACCTTGAGCGTAATGGTGCGGCCGCCGAGTTTGCGGGAGCGCAGGCGCTGGCCTACTTTCTGTGCCAACTGCCGCAGCGCTTCCAACTTTTCTTCTTTACTTTGTAAGTCTTGGTCGAAGGTATTTTCATTACCGATGGAGTGGGCTTCCAAGTCAGTTTCTACTGGTCGGTCATCGTGGCCTACGGCCAGGTCATGAAGCCAGCCGGCGGTTGTATCGCCAAAGGCGGCTTGCAGCGCTGCCAAGGGCAGCTTGGCGAGCTGACCGATTCTTTCAATGCCCAGTTGCGCTAGTTTAGCGGCGCTTTTGGGGCCAATACCCCAAAGGCGGCGAATGGGCAGCGGCGCCAGAAACGAAGCTTCTTCGCCATGGCGTACAATGACATAGCCGTGGGGCTTTTGGAGATCCGAAGCGATCTTGGCGAGAAATTTATTGGGCGCTAAGCCGGCGGAAGCGGTAAGGCCAACTTCTTCGTAGATACGATTTGTCAGCTGGCGCGGCAGCTCGGTAATGTCCGGTTGCAGCCACTCCATACCGCTGAGATCCAAAAACGCTTCATCTAATGACAAGGGTTCCACTAGCGGGGAAAAGTCATTCATTATGCGCCGGATATCGCGAGAGACCGATGCATAATGGCGATGGTTGCAAGGGAGAAAGACGCCTTGCGGGCAGCGGCGCCGAGCTTCGACCATAGGCATGGCCGAGCGTACGCCGAAAAGGCGGGCTTCATACGAGGCGGTAGATACTACGCCGCGCTCGCTCAGACCGCCGATAATGACTGCCTGTCCTTTCAATTCCGGATGATCACGCTGCTCCACAGCGGCAAAAAAAGCGTCCATGTCTACATGGGCAATCCATCGTTTCATTCTTTTATCATAGCGTGTTGCGAGGTCTAAGGCAAGGGAAGCGCTAGTACCATTATTTGGAACACCGTCTTTGCAGAAGAGACTTCTTGTCAGTAGTGTATGCGACTGCTATAATTGAGAGCACACAATATCATAATAACAAGGCAATGAAGCCTTCCGCCAGGGTATAGCGCTTGGGGGAGGCTTCTTTTTATTTGTGAATAAAATATCATGTATACATTAGTTTAAAAACTTAAAACTAAAGGAGTTGTCCTGCTAATAACCGAAAATAAAAAATATTCCATCTTGATAATGAAGAATACCATAATAAGAGATGGTTATGTATCGAAGCAGCAGTTCGCTGTTGTGCGATAATGTTCCCGCACTGCAAATAGGCAAGAAGGAGGGATTGACGGGATGTTGCAGAGTTTGCCATACAATATCTCGGCACGGGAACAGACACTAAAAATTTGTAAGGAGGAATACAATGTTAACATTAAGCGGGATTGCCATTGTTATTCTTGGTTTTGCCCTGCGTTTTAACCCCTTGCTGGTTGTTGTTGTAGCCGGCATTGTCACCGGTTTGGCCGGCGGACTCTCCATGGAAAAAATACTGGTTACTTTTGGTGACGCCTTTGTGAAGAATCGCTATCTTTCTTTATTTCTTTTGACCTTGCCGGTTATCGGCCTGTTGGAGCGCAACGGCCTGAAGGAACAGTCGCAGGCTTTGATTGGTAAAATTAAAGCAGCGACAACCGGTCGCTTGCTGATTCTCTATCTGTTCATTCGTGAAGCGGCTGCAGCCTTGGGATTGACGGCTCTCGGCGGTCATGCGCAGATGGTGCGTCCTTTAGTGGCGCCTATGGCGGAAGCGGCGGCGGAAAACAAGCATGGTAAATTTTCCGAAAACATTCATAACAAAATCAAAGCCTATGCGGCCTCAGCGGATAATGTCGGGTTGTTTTTCGGCGAAGATATCTTTATTGCCTTTGGCGCTATTTTGCTCATGAAAGGATTTTTTGAGCAAGTCGGAATCATCATGGAACCATTGGATATCGCCGTCTGGGGTATCCCTACGGCTATCTGCGCCTTTATCATTCACGGTACTCGCCTGTACTTGCTGGATGGCAAGCTGAAACGGGAAATTGAAGCCGAGCGCGAAGCGGAGAAAGGGATGAAAGCATGATTATTAGTCTTGAATATGTATATTATATCTGCGGGATTCTCATGGCCATTGTGTCTTTGTTGGCCATTCAGGACAAAAGCAATCCCAAACGCTTTTTGACGGCTGCTTTTTGGGGCATCTTCGCTGTTTCTTTTTTATTTGGCAAGGTCATTCCGCCATTGTACATGGGGGTTCTGGTCATTGTTATGGCTGTTATTGCTGGTTTTGGCGGCGTACGGCTGGGTTCGTACGAAAAATCGACAGACGAAGAACGCCAAGAACGCTCTGGGCGCATTGGCAACTGGCTGTTCCTGCCGGCGCTTTTGATTCCCATTGTGACTCTCATTGGCACGCTGGGGTTGAAGGATGTGCAAATCGGCGGCTTGGCCTTGTTTGATAAGGCTAACCTGACGCTGGTGAGCTTGGGTGTGGCCTGTATTGTGGCCTTGGCTGTATCCATGTACTTGAGCAAAGACACGGCCATGCGGTCGGTAAAGGAATCCAGACGTCTTATTGACGCCATTGGCTGGGCGGCGGTACTGCCGCAAATGCTGGCTACTCTAGGAGCTCTGTTTGCCTTGGCCGGCGTAGGGCAGGCGGTATCGTCTCTGATTGGTTCGGTTATTCCCTTGGATAACAAGTTTATGGTCGTCTTCGCTTATTGCGTTGGCATGGCCGTGTTTACGATGATCATGGGCAATGCCTTTGCGGCCTTCCCGGTTATGACCGCCGGCATTGGTCTGCCTCTTATCGTGCAGATGCATGGCGGTAATCCGGCGACTCTTTGCGCTATTGGCATGTTTTCCGGCTATTGCGGCACCCTCATGACTCCTATGGCGGCCAATTTCAACATTGTGCCAGCGGCGCTCTTGGATTTGCCGGATAAGAACGCCGTTATCAAGGCCCAGGTACCGACGGCGCTGCTATTACTGACGGTCAATGTGTTCTTGATGTATTTCCTGGTGTTCTTATAAAATGAAGTGAGGCGAAATATCTATGGATGGAGTTCGGATGCTCAGCGCGGGCGAGCAGGGGCTTGTTGTTGAATTTGGCGCGGCTATTGATTTTTCAGTCAATGCCAAAGTTCATCGCACAGCGGGGCTGTTGATGGCGGCTGAACTGAGCGGCGTATTGGAGGTTATTCCAACGTATCGTTCCTTGCTGGTTTATTTTGACCCGCTGACCCTATCCCGCGCGGAGCTGATTGCTCGCTTGGAAACGCTGCTCTCTAGCGAAGAAAAAGCCAGTGCAGGCGGGCGTGAAGCTAAACTGGTGGAGATTCCAGTTTGCTATGGAGGCGAGTTCGGGCCGGATCTCGAATTTGTGGCCCAGCACAATGGCTTGTCAACCGATGAGGTGATTGCCATTCACACGTCGACGCCGTATTTGGTATATATGTTGGGCTTTACGCCTGG
>CAZKCR010000091.1:3908-7491 GCA_964551055.1 uncultured Anaeromusa sp.
CGGAGAAGCCATTTCTGTTTGATGCCGGCAACTATCTGCAATTTGTTGCCGTTTCCCAGAAAGAATACGAAAGCATTCTGAAGGAAGTGGCAGCGGGTCGTTATCAGCCTAAAAGCAGCATTTTGAAAGAAGGTGAGGTTGCGCAATGATCACAGTAATGCAACCAGGCCTGCTGACGACGGTGCAGGATCAGGGACGCTGGGGTTACCAAGCATACGGCGTTCCTGTCGCCGGGGCCATGGATCGCTATGCCTGCCGGGCTGCCAATATATTGGTAGGCAATGCGCCGGAAGCGGCAGCTTTGGAAATGACGCTGATGGGCGGCAGCTTTCAATTTACAGAGGCCGTCTGGGTGGCAATTTGCGGTGCGGATATGGAAGCGACTCTTGACGGGCAGCCTTTGAAAAACTGGTCGGCCTTTTTGGCCCCTGCGGGCAGCGAACTGACCTTTGGCTTTGCGGTTAGCGGTTGTCGCAGCTATTTGGCTGTGCGCGGAGGCTTTGAGGTGCCGCTGGTTCTGGGGAGCCGCTCTACCTATACTCGCGGCCGCATTGGCGGTGTCGAGGGACGGGCGCTGCGCGCCGGGGATGTGCTGCAAGCGGCTGTACTTCCAGCGAATGCGAAGACGCCTCGAAAACGGCGGTTGCCACAGTCTTGCATCCCCTCGTATGTTGGGGAGGTTACTTTGCGCGTCTTGTTGGGACCGCAAGATGATTTTTTTACGCCGCAAGGGTTGGAAACCTTTTTGGGCAGCGCCTATCTTATTTCCGATGAGGCGGACCGTATGGGGTATCGGTTGCAGGGCGATAAAATTGAACACAAAGGTAAGGCGGACATTGTTTCCGACGCACTTTGCTTTGGCGCAATCCAGGTGCCAGGACACGGTATGCCTATTGTAATGATGGCGGATCGGCAAACGACAGGGGGCTATGCAAAAATCGGCACGGTCATTGGACCGGATTTAGCTCTTTTAGCGCAGGCTAAGCCGGGGGACACGGTGCGTTTTGCGGCTTGCTCGGAAGAAGAGGCCATAGAGGCGTTGCGTCAGGAGCAGTCTTTGTATTTGCAGATGCAGGCAGAGGCGCCTCGGGCGACAGGCCAAACGAGAATTTTCCAGGTCGTAGTAAGCGGAACGGCCTATGAGGTGGAAGTAGAGGAGGTAGTTGAAAATGGCGACAATTGACTTAAACTGTGACATGGGGGAAAGCTACGGCACATATACCTTGGGTTATGACGAGGCGGCGATGCCGTACGTGACCTCTATCAATGTGGCTTGCGGTTTTCATGCGTCCGATCCGGCTAATATGCTGAAGACCGTGCGGCTGGCGAAGAAGCACGGCGTAGCGATCGGTGCGCATCCGTCTTTTCCTGACTTGGTCGGCTTTGGACGGCGTCTCATGGCGCTTTCACCGGAAGAAGTTTACGCTGATGTGTTATATCAGATTGGTTCTCTTGAAGCCATCTGCCGGGCGGAAGGCTTGAAGCTGCAGCATGTAAAGGTTCACGGCGCTCTGTATAATGCGGCGGCTAAAGACTTAGCCCTGGCGACGGCCATTGCCAAAGCCATTAAAGCCGTAGATCCTGGCTTATACATGCTGTGTCTGGGGAATTCCCTGATGGTGGAAGCGGCGAAAGCAGAAGGCCTTCCTTATGTAGAAGAAGCCTTTGCAGATCGCGCCTATACGGCGCAGGGGACGTTGGTGCCGCGCAAACAGGAAGGATCGGTCATTCATGACGTCCAGGAAGTAGCGCAGCGGGTGCTGCAAATGGTGCGCGAAGGCCATATACAGAGCATTGACGGTCAAGTGGTGCCGATTACGGCGCAGACCGTTTGCGTGCATGGTGATACGCCGGGGGCGGTAGAAATGATTAAATCGATCCGCGGCGCGTTGGATCAGGCGGGGGTTCAGACCCAAGCGTTTGGAGTTAAAGCCTAAAAGAGAAGGCGAAACAGGACCAGTTGAGCAGTTGCTGCTTGGCTGGTCCTTTCTTTACAGCTGCGGTATGAGAGATATACAATAAGTAAGAACCGGCGGGGCGGATAGGCGGATTTTGCAGTGGGAGCTGACGAAGTTATGAGCGATATGTCTTTTTTTCTTTCGATCCTCGTGTTTCTTGTTGCGTACGGGGTGATTATTTCGGAAAAGGTGCACCGCATGATTGTCGCTATGGCTGGCGGCATGGCGATGATTCTTTGTGGCTTTGTCAGTCAAGAAGCTGTGCTTATGGAAGATATTGATTTTAATACCCTAGGACTGCTGATCGGCATGATGATTTTAGTGGCCATTACGCGGCGCACCGGCGCCTTTGAAGCAGTGGCTATCTGGGCGGCCAAAGTAACGCAAGGGCGGCCGCTTTGGCTGTTGGCTTTGTTGTCGTTTATTACGGCGGTGGCTTCCGCTTTTCTGGATAATGTGACGACCGTCCTTTTGGTCGTGCCGGTCACGTTGACCTTGACAGATAAGCTGGATGTGAACCCGATTCCTTTTTTGGTTTCAGAGATTATGGCGTCCAACATTGGCGGTACAGCCACGCTGATCGGTGACCCGCCGAATATCATGATCGGCAGTGCCGTGGGCTTGAGTTTTAACGACTTTTTGCTAGAATTAACACCAGTGTGTACTCTTATTATGATCGTGACCGTAGCGCTGTTGATGCTTTTTTATCGTCGGGATTTGGAAGTGACTGAAGAAAGCCGCTCCCAATTGTTGGCGCTGAATGCGGCGGCGCAGATTAAAGACTGGCTGCTTTTGAAAAAGTCCTTGGCGGTCTTGGCGTTAACGATAGGCTCCTTTATGCTGCACGGTCTGCTGCATTTGGAATCGGCGACGCTGGCGATGACTGGCGCGATGATGTTGCTGCTTATCAGCGGCGAGGAGCCGGAAGACATTCTTCTTCATGTAGAATGGCCAACTATTTTCTTTTTTATGGGTTTGTTTGCATTGGTAGGCGGTTTACGCGCTACCGGCGTTATCGGCGCACTGGCGCAGTGGTGCTTGAGTATAACCCATGGGCAGGTGCAGGAGATGACCTTTTTGGTGCTGTGGATTTCCGCTGTAGCTTCGGCTTTTATTGACAACATTCCGTTTGTGGCAACTATGATTCCCTTGCTTAAAGAAGTGGGGCAGTTGGGAAGCCTACCGATGGAGCCGGTCTGGTGGGCTCTTTCTTTAGGCGCCTGTTTGGGCGGGAACGGCACTCTTATAGGCGCCTCTGCGAATGTTGTTGTGGCGGGGATTGCGGAAAAAAACGGTTTTGTTATTTCTTTTAAATACTATTTGAAAATAGCCTTCCCGTTGATGCTTTTGTCAGTTGCTATTTCCCATGGGTATCTTTGGTTAACTTATTTTTATCATTAGAACGAAGTGAAGCAGGAATCGTGTTGTAATGTGTCGAATAAAGGAACAATTTCATCTGTCGGGTTGCATGCTGCCCGGCGGCGCAGGAGGTGCAAAGGACGGCAGAAGTGAACGGTGAATCCGCAAAGACAAACCAAAAAAATCAGGAGGTACCTAACGGTATGAACGAACGTACTGTGTCGGTTCTGAAAACAGGTTTGGCGGGAATGGCGGCAGCGGCAGTT
>CAZKCR010000092.1:0-7444 GCA_964551055.1 uncultured Anaeromusa sp.
AAAGCTCTTCGCAGCGAGCGTCTCTTGGCGATGAAGAGAGCGCCCGGGTCAGTCGGAATTTGAAGTTAGCTGAGGAATTAGGCGCTAAGATCATAACCGTCGTGAGTTCGGAACCGGCTGAGGAAATCTTATCGTTGGCTAAAAATCATAATGTAACGGCGATTGTTATTGGGAAGACCCGCAAAACAGCCTGGTGGCAACGTTGGCAAAGCTCTATTGTTGATGAAATTTTGCGGGGAAGCGCGGGGATTAGCGTTCATGTTATTCAGGCGGAGGACGAGAAGGTCAAAGTCCCTGTTATTGCGATAAAATATCCTTTGACGCCTTTTGCATGGAAGAAGCACGGCAAGGGGCTGGCGTTGGTGGCGTTGGTGACGCTGGCGCTCTGGCTGCTTCGCGAACAAGTGGATGCAGCCAGTATTGTACTTATTTACCAATTGCCTACGTTGCTAAGCGCCTTTTGGTGGGGACGCTGGGAAGCGTATAGTACTGCGGTTGTCAGTGTGCTGGTTTTTGACTATCTTTTTGTAGATCCTATTTTTACCTTTGCTGTTTCCGATATCAAGCATTTGTGGAGTTTTCTTGCTTTTTGGGGGTTGGCTGTCGTTATTGGCCGGAGAACGGAGCAAATGCGCCTGGATTTGAAATTGTCTCGGCAGCGGGAAAAAAGTACGCGCTTTCTATATGAATTTAGCAGTGAGATGGCTGGGACTGTTGATCGAAGCATAGTGGCGGAGCGACTTTCCTTACAGGCGGCGGAGACGTTGGGGCGGGAGACCTTGGTCTTTTTACCGGTAAAAAACCGCTTGGAGTTGTGGGCGCGTCATAGCGGCGAGTGGAGTCGGCAAGGTCTGAATTTGAACCCGCCGGAACCTGCGGAAATGGCAGTGGCCAACTGGTGCTTTGAGCACGGTCAAGCAGCTGGGAGAGCGACGGAAATTTTGCCTAGCGCCGATTATTTGCATGTGCCTCTCAGGAGCCAGGAACGGGTGATGGGAGTTTTCAGCGTACGTTTACAGGAAAGTAAGGTTACTCAAGAAGAGCGTCGGCTCATTGATGCTTGGGCCGCTTTAGCAGCACTCACGCTGGAGAGAGCGTCCTTGGCGGAAGAAGCGCGCAAGGCCGCTCTTTGGAGTGAATCGGATCGGTTGCGAACGGCGCTATTCAATTCCGTGTCTCATGAATTGCGGACGCCTCTAGCTTCGATTTTGGGAGCTACGCAGACCTTGCTTCTTTGTCGAGAGCGTTGCGATGCGGCACAGCTTCAGGAAATGTTGCAATCCATCAGTGAAGGAGCGATGCGCATGGAGCGGGTTGTTTCCAATCTGCTGGATACAGCCCGCTTGGAAAGCGGCATGATGCAATTAAAAGCAGATTGGTGTGATTTAGAAGATGTGCTGGGGGTTGTGCTGCGCCGCTTGGAGGGCTCGGTTTATTCGCGAGAAATTATAGTTAAAATGGAACCGGGATTGCCGATGATTTGGGGAGACTGTGTTCTTTTAGAACAGGTCATAGTAAATTTGTTGGATAATGCGTGCAAGTATTCTCCGGCTGATACGCCGGTTGAAATACGGGTGTCCAAGGCGGCGGATGAGGTTAAATTAGAAGTGCTGGATCGCGGGACGGGGATGGCGCAGGAGGAATTAGAATTAGTTTTCGAGAAGTTTTATCGTGCGCCGAGGACGCATGCGTCAAAGCCGGGCGGAACCGGCTTGGGGCTGTCTATTTGCAAGGGGATCGTGGAGGCGCATCATGGGCGCATTGAAGCGGCTAATCGCGAAGCAGGAGGAGCGATTTTTAGAGTGTATTTACCTGTGAAAAAAGCAGAGGAGGCTGTTTCTTCATGACAGAAGGACAACTTCGAGTGCTGATTATTGACGACGAGCTGCCGATGCGACGAATGTTGCGGGTTGCCTTAGAATCGTATGACTATACGGTAACAGAGGCGGCGGACGGCAAAGAAGGTTTGACGCAGGCGGCCATGCAGCAACCGGATCTAATTCTTTTGGATTTAGGCTTGCCGGATTTAGACGGCAAAGAAATCGTGCGGCGTTTGCGCGAGTGGACCCAAGTTCCCATCGTTATCTTGTCAGCTCGCGATCAGGAAAGAGAGAAAATTGAAGTGCTCGATGCCGGAGCCGACGATTATTTGACGAAGCCTTTCGGTATGGGCGAGTTATTAGCAAGAATGCGGGTGTCGCTGCGGCGGTCTGGCCGAGAGGATAATGGACCGGCCTTACTGTGCGGCGCTCTTTGCGTGGATGTAGCTTCTCATACAGTGACGCTTCAAGGGAAGGAGCTGCATCTGACGCCGACGGAATATACGTTGTTAAAAGTGCTGATGCAGAATACGGGAAAAGTAATGACCCATAAACAATTATTGAAGCAAGTGTGGGGCGACGCTTATTCTCAAGATACACATTATGTGCGGGTCTATATTGCGCAATTACGCCGGAAAATAGAAGCGAACCCCTTGCGGCCGCAGTACATTATTACAGAGTCCGGCGTGGGGTACCGGTTTACGGAACCTAGAAATTAAAGAATACAACAGTTTTTTTGATGGATACTATAAAATAATCAAACTGTATTGATGGTGTTGACAATGATACAATAAATTTAACAAGTCGTGACGGGCTTGGGGCATCTGTGGCCTTTTGGCGCGGATGTGTCTCCCCTCTGTGCGGATGCTCGAAAAGAGAGGCCTTTGGCCTTACGACTTCTTGAGCCATTGCCGCGCGTTTTGTTGCTTGGCGTTTAACAATTATATTGGAAAAGGCTGATAGCAACAGGCTCCCTGAGATGCAGGGGGCGTTTTTTTTTTGCTGTACCAGAATTTATAGGTTTTTATGGCCGAAAAACCTAGAGTTATCAAGGGGTGGAAGATTCTGGGTAAACGGCGGCATAACTGTATTTGAGACAAGATTTGCGCGCGCCTCGCAAAAGCAGGCTAAGGCGGCAGTTTCTTAACTCGCTGCGCTCAAACAGGCGAAACTGTCATCCGCCTTACCCTGTTTTTACGTCCTGCGGACCGCCTTGCTCCAATAAAAGTCTCAAATACAATCACGGCCGCTGCAGCCTCATTGATCCCTCGCTTTACTTCTCTGGCCTTTCTCTGTTCCTCTGAGTTCCGTTCTGCTCCTTCGTATCCGCTGTTATTCTCTTGATCATTCCTGTATTTTCGAATCGGGGTACAAGTCCGCCAAGGCGTTGGCGAGATCGGGGAATTGAAATTGAAACCCTGCCTTTAGCAAGCGTTGCGGCAATACTTGTTGATCCGCTAGTAAAATGGCTTCCGCCATCTCGCCTAAAAGAACTTTTGCTGCAGCACCAGGAAGGCGGAGCCAAACAGGCTTTTTCAGTTGTTTCCCAAGAGAAACAGCAAATTGTTTCATGCGAACAGGGTGGGGGCTGGTGAAATTATAGCTTCCCTTCATTGAATTTGAGGTAAGGGCTAGCTGGAGAGCCTGTAATAAATCCTTGATATGGATCCAGGACATATACTGACTTCCGTCTCCAATGGGGCCACCAACGCCCCAATGAAAGGGAAGCGCCATACGGGGCAAAGCGCCGCCGCTGCTGCCAAGGACGACGCCAAAGCGACAAATAACAGTTCGTACTCCGAGGCGGTCCGCTTGTAAGGCGGCTTCCTCCCATTGACGGCATACCGTGGCTAAAAAGTCATTCCCCGGGGGAACTTCTTCGGTTTGTATTCCCTGGGGAGATATGCCGTAATAACCGATGGCGGAAGCATTTATGAATACCGAAGGGATTGGAGACTGCAAGTCTTTGGCGTGTTGCAGGGAGTCTACTAGAAAGCGTGTGGTGTTGAGGCGGCTTTCAAGAATGAGGGCTTTGGTTTTTTTATTCCAACGCTGGCTGATACTGACTCCGGCTAAATTGATGATGCCGTAGATTTCCGATAACCATTGGGCGGGCAATAATTCGTTCTTATGCAGATAGGTATTCATATCTTGGTGGGAGAAGGGAATCAGTTTAAACTGACTTTTGTCCAAGAAGTGAAACAGTTCTTTGCCGATGAAACCGCTGCTTCCTGTGACTAGAATTTGTTTCATAGTCTGCTCTCCTCTTTAAAAATATCCTAGAGTTTATAATTTCGCGCTTTTTGCGGTTGGATAATAAAATGGAGGGGGATAACGAACCGCGAAACACACGAAAGACGCGAAAGGGTGTTTCTTACGGCCAAGAACGTTAGTTTTAAGTGGTAAAAAAGCCGTGCAGAAAGAGCATTCTGCACGGCTTTACGGTTTTACTTTTATTTTCGTACCATATCTTTAGTGATTTCCTTGAGACTGAACGCGCCGCACATGGCCATCGTATCTTTTAGTTCTTCACCTAGCTTTTCAATATAGAGTTGGACGCCCTCGGCTTCAGCGCCATACACGGCGGTAACAAAGGGGCGGCAGATCAGTACGCCGTCAGCGCCCAAGGCCAACGCTTTAAAAATATCCGTACCGGAGCGGATGCCACCGTCTACGAGGATTTTCAGATCGCTGCCGATAGCGGCTGCGATTTCCGGCAAGACTTCAGCAGTGGAGGGGCATTGATCCAGCACCCGACCGCCGTGGTTGGAAACAACAATGGCTGCAGCCCCTGCGTCTTTCGCCTTTAGTGCGCTTTTAATGGTCATAACTCCTTTGACGATGAAGGGAATGCCCGCCAATTCCGAAATGCGACGGAGTTCTTCGATGGATTTGCTCCCGGCAGGAGGCGTCATGTTTTTTAGAAAAGGCAGGCCGGCGGCGTCAATGTCCATGGCCACAGCGAAAGCGCCGGCTTTTTTTACGAGCGCTAATTTTTCCTGAATGGTATCTAAATTCCAAGGCTTAATAGTAGGTACGCCGCAGCCGCCCGCTTTGGCGATTGCTGCGGTAGCGCCCACCATGACTTTGGGATCAACGCCGTCGCCGGTAAAGGCGGCAATGCCGTTTGCCTTACAGGCGGAAACGAGAATATCGTTATAGGTGGTATCGGTATATTTGTCGCTGTAGTGCATATTGACCGCACCGACGGGAGCGGCAAAAAAAGGATACTTAAAGGTTTGCCCGAATAATTCCAAAGTAGTGTTAACCGGTTTGTTTTCGCAAAGGGTATCCATGTTGACTCGGATGTCCTGCCATTTTTGATAGTTACGGATGGCTGTATCGCCGACGCCCTTAGCGCCGGGACCGGGGATGGTATTTTTGCAGACTACGCCGTTGCAAACGGTACAGGCTTTGCAATAAGCGCCGATACAGGTGCGGGCGCTTTCTAAGAGTTCTTTGTAAGTCATGTTGGTTCCTCCCTCTTTTTCTCTATGTAGGTTCTTCGTTGAAATGAATTAATACTGTTTTTATTATACTGCGCCAGAACGTCTTGGTTAAAGAGATTTTGCATAATTGATAAAATTAGTTTCTGTTGTATAAGTTTTACATAAAAGAAAATGTAGATTACTTGAGGAGGAGACATATGCAATTAAACATAATAAATTTAGGAAGGAAAGCGGCTTTTGCGTCAGCTATGCTGGCTTTTCTAGGAGCTTCTTTCATGACGAATCCGGTAAGTTTTGCGGCGGAAGAGCATACGATTCCGTATCCGCCGGGCTATGTTACCGATAAAGAGGGGGCCTCATCCTTTAACGGTGTTGGTAATGTGGCAGGGTCTCCTTATTTTCCAACGCAAGATTATTATACTTTGCAGTCGAACAGCCATCTGACGATTTTATCGCACTATAAGACGTATCAGCAAACAACCGAAATTACTTGCGGGCCCGCAGCAGCCTTGACCGTGCTGGCGCATTTTGAAAATCATGCTTGGGACGAATTGCAGATTGCGAAAATCATGGGCACTAAGGCGGAAGTAGGCACAGACACAAAGGGCATGGTGAAGTTTTTCAAAAGCATTCATTGGGACGTGGCCTCCAGTCTGCAAGCTTCCGGCAAGGATGGCGCAACGTTTGCCAATTACTACGAATTTCGGGATTTTGTACTGAAGAATCTGCAGGCCAATACGCCGATTATGGTCGAAAATATTGAGTGGGGCGGGCATTGGCGGGTTATCATTGGCTATGATACTATGGGGACGGACACCGTGGCTGATGATGTCTTGATTCTGGCTGATTCGTACGATACGGCGGATCATCAGCAGGACGGCTATGCCGTCAATTCTGCAGTGAAATTTTACTATATGTGGTTTGACGCGCATATGCTGCCGAAAGGACAGCAAAACCAGCAGTGGCTTGTGGCCAAGCCGCCGGTGAAAGATACGGAACGCAGAGTAACAGAGTAAGCAGAGGGAAACAGAGAAAATAACATAGAAAAAGATCCGCTTTTGCTTGACGCAAAAAGCGGATCTTTTATTTTTATCTGGTTCTACGGTTCAATCCAACCTCCGTCGAACCCTCCCTTTACTCCCTCTACTCTTGTTTAATTTCGTACCTAAATATGCTTGAGCAGTGAAGAAGCGATGCCCACGTATTGGGCCGGGGACAGAGCCAACAGGCGCTGTTTGTCAGCGGCCGGCAGATCCACGCTTTCGATAAAGGCTTTGATATCAGTTTCGCTGATTCCCTTGCCGCGGGTAATAGCTTTGAGCTTGTCGTAGGAGTTGGCATGGCCGAATTTGCGCATTACTGTTTGCACGGCTTCCGCCAGCACTTCCCAGGCGTGATCCAGATCGGCCGACAGGGCTTCCTGATTGACGACGGTTTTCTTCAGTCCCTTCAGGGTGTAGGTGATGGCGATATGGGAGTGAGCCAGGCCGGTGCCCATGTTGCGTTGTGCCGAGGAGTCGCTCAAATCGCGCTGCAAGCGGGAAATGGGGAGCTTGTTGGCCAAATGATCCAGGACGGCATTGCTTAGGCCCAGATTGGCTTCGGAGTTTTCAAAATCAATGGGGTTGACTTTGTGCGGCATGGTGGAGGAGCCCACTTCGCCGGCAATGGCTTTTTGTTTGAAATAGCCCATCGAAATATAAAGCCACATGTCGCGGTCGAAGTCCAGCAAGATGTTGTTGAACCGGGCCAGCGCATGGAAGGCTTCGGCTACATAATCATGCGATTCGATCTGCGTGGTCAGCGGATTGTAAGTAAGGCCCAAGGATTCCACGAAAGAGCGGGATACCTGCTCCCAATCTACTTCCGGATAAGCGATGCTGTGAGCGTTGAAGTTGCCTACAGCGCCGTTGAACTTGCCAAGGTACTCTAAAGCGCGGATTTGCTTCAACTGGCGATTCCAGCGGTAGACGAAGACGGCCAGTTCTTTGCCGATGGTGGTAGGGGAAGCGGACTGACCATGGGTATGGGCCAGCATGGGGATGTCTTTTTCGTCTTCTGCCATTGTGGACACTGTTTTTACTAATGTTTCGGCAGCTGGCAGCCAGACATCGTTGAGGCCTTCCTTGAGCATCAGCGCATAGGAAAGATTGTTGATATCTTCCGAGGTGCAGG
>CAZKCR010000093.1:0-7414 GCA_964551055.1 uncultured Anaeromusa sp.
TGGCGCAAAAAGAAAAAATCAAGCAATGGCGCAGCCAAGTGGATGTGCTGTCTTTGAGCGCTACGCCCATTCCGAGGACGTTGCATATGTCTCTTGTAGGCGTGCGGGATATGAGTATTATTGAAACGCCCCCGGAAGATCGTCTGCCGGTGGAAACCTATGTGGCGGAATTTCATGAGGAGATTGCTGTAGAAGCCATCAGCCGGGAATTGCGTCGCGGCGGTCAAGTATATGTCGTGCATAACCGAATTCAGGGAATAGAACGCTTGGCTTTGCGCCTGGGGGGACTGTTTCCGCAGGCCGGTGTGCGTGTGGCTCATGGTCAGATGGCGGAGGAGCAGCTGGAGCAAGTCATGATGGACTTCTACGAGGGAGAAGAAGATATTTTGGTTTGCACCAGTATTATTGAAAGCGGTCTGGATGTGCCGAATGCTAACACCATTTTGGTATATGATGCAGATCGCCTGGGCTTATCTCAGCTTTATCAAATGAGGGGGCGGGTAGGACGTTCCAGCAGGACTGCTTTTGCCTACTTTACCTACCGCAAAGATAAAGTGTTGACAGAGGTGGCGGAAAAGCGGCTACAGGCGATTAAGGAATTTACAGAGCTGGGCGCTGGCTTTAAGATTGCCATGCGCGATTTGGAAATTCGCGGCGCTGGTAGTTTGTTGGGGCCGCAACAGCATGGGCATATTGTCAGCGTCGGCTTTGAAATGTATTGCCGTTTGTTGGATGAAGCGGTGCAGGAATTGCGCACTGGAGAGAAGCCCAAGCAGGACGTGGAGCCGTTGCTGGATATAAAAGTGGAGGCCTATCTGCCGGAAGAGTATGTAGGCGATGCGATGCAGAAAATGGAGTTGTATCAGCGTATTGCGGGAATTCGCCGCGACGAGGAAGTCGAAGAGCTTTTGGATGAGCTGCTCGACCGCTTTGGCGAACCGCCGCAAGCGGTGTTGCGTTTGTTAGCGGTTGCTAAGCTGAAAAATCGCGTGCGGCGTTTAGGCATTCGCAGCATTGTGCAGAAGCCGGAAGGGTATGAAGTGGCTTTCCAGGAACCATTGCAATTTGCGCCGGAGCATATCATGGCGCTGAAAGAGGGCTTGCCCTCGCGGGTCGCCTTTTTCCCTGGAAGTGCTGGCGGCTTGCGCTTGAAAACAGCCAATCTGCCGCAGGAAAAGGCGGAGGCGTTGTTGTTCAAGAGCATGCAGTGCTTGGAGGAAGGGACGCTGGCTTGAAAACCGCCTTTCGAGGTAGGAATGCCTAATGTTTTCTGATATAATTAAAATTGCATTTTCTTGAGAGGATGGGCTTGGGTGAGTAGTAAAGACACCTTTTTACGTGGCGCCTTGATTTTAACCGTTGCAGGGATTGTAGTTAAACTCATTGGCTCTGTGAATCGTATCTTATTATCCCGCTTGTTGGGCGGCGAAGGGATTGGCCTGTATCAGATGGCCTATCCTATTTATTTGTTGGCGTTGAGCGTTTCCTCCGCAGGAATTCCGGTGGCTATTTCTATTTTGGTGGCGGAACGGGTGGCCTTGTCGGACTATCGGGGCGCTAACAGGGTATTTCGTATTTCTCTAGCGCTGTTGACCTTTACCGGCGTGTTGTTTACGATTTTGCTGTATACAGGGGCCGGCTGGCTGATTGAGGAACAGTTTGTGCGCGATCCTCGGGCGTATTATGCCTTGGCGGCTTTGGCGCCGGCGATCTTCTTTGTAACGGTTCTTTCTAGCTATCGCGGTTACTTTCAGGGCTTACAAATGATGACGCCCACCGCGGTTTCGCAGATCTTTGAACAGTTGCTGCGGGTAATCACCATGATTGCGTTAGCTTTCATGCTGTTGCCGTATGGCTTGGAATATGCCGCAGCCGGCGCCAGTTTTGGCGCTGGGCCGGGCGCTATGGCTGGCTTAGCGGTGTTGATTTTCTTTTACATGCGCCAGCGTTCGCAGTTTAAAGAAAAAATGGCGACTCAGCCGGATTTGCCGCAGCAGTCGAGTTGGCGGATTATCAGCCGCATCGTAAAATTGGCGCTGCCGGTTTCGTTGGCTAACATTATGTTGCCGGTAGTTTCCAGTATTGATCTGTTTATTGTGCCTGCCCGTCTGGAAGCGGCTGGGTATACTGTCGCTGAGGCGACAGAACTCTTTGGCTATCTCACAGGAATGGCTGTGGCGTTGATCAATTTGCCGACTATTTTGACTGCTTCTTTAGCTGTGGGTTTGGTGCCTGCTATTTCGGAGGCCTTTACCCTGGGGCGTAAGGAGCGGATTTACGACCGTACGGCGACAGCTATGCGTATTGCCAATCTCATTACCATTCCCAGTTTTGCCGGCATGTGTCTCTTGGCTACGCCGATTTCGCAGATGCTTTACGGCACGCCGAATGCAGGGGTTTGTATTGCTATTTTGTCTTTCGGCATTGTGCTGTTAGGCGTGCATCAGGTTACGACCGGTGTGCTCCAGGGACTGGGACATACGACGATTCCACTGGTGAACATGGTGGCCTCGGCTGTCGTTAAAATCGGTATGAGCTGGTATTTGACGGCTATGCCGGATTTAGGCATCAAAGGGGCTGCGTGGGCGACCAATGTGGATTTTGGCGTGGCGGCGCTGTTGAACATGTATTTTGTGCATCGTTATGTTGGTTTTAGTCTCGATTGGGGGCATACAGTAAGAACCGTGGCGTCAGCCGCTGTTATGGGTATTGCGGTCATCTTTTCTTTTGATGGCTTGTTTCAGATGCTGCATAGCAATACCTTGGCTACGTTGGGAGCTATTTTATTGGGGGCTACAGTTTATTTTGCCGCTATGCTTATTGTCGGCGGCGTGACTGCGCAAGAAGTGGAGAAAATTCCGCGTATAGGCGCTAAACTGACGCTGTATTTGCAGCGTATAGGCCTGCTGCGCCACTAAAAGTTGAAAGAAAAGAGAAACCCCGGTCAAGAGCGGCTGCTTTGCAGTTGCTTTGGCTGTTGAGGAGGCGTACACCATGGGGAAATTGATAATTGTCGGCTTGGGACCAGGTAATGCGGATTTGCTGACCTTGGGAGCTGTAAAGGCCATGCAGGAGGCCTCGTGTCTATTGCTGCGTACTGGCCGTCATCCTACGGTGGCGGAACTGGGACGGTTAGGGCTTGCGTTTTTGACCTATGACGAGGTATATGAAACAGAAAGTTCTTTTGAGGCGGTTTACCAAACGATTACAGTGGATGTGCTACGCCGTGCCGAAACAGCCGATGTGGTGTATGCTGTGCCAGGCAGTCCTGTCGTGGCGGAGCGGACGGTGCAGATGCTTTGCGAACAAGCGCCAGCCTGGAATATTTCCGTGGAAGTTCTTCCCGGCATGAGCTTTGTGGAAATCCTTTGTGTGCGCTTAGGATTGGACCCGATTAACGGTTTGACTATCCTGGACGCAGCCGATGTAGAACGAGTGTGCTGCGGTGCGCTGCCAACAGGGCTGGTCGTTACGCAAGTCTATAATCGCCAGGTGGCTTCAGACGTTAAGCTGACGCTGATGGAACATTATGGAGATCTTTATCAAGTTGAACTGGTGAATCACTTGGGCTTGGCGGATGAGAGCGTTCGATCCATAGCTTTATGCGAGCTGGATCGGCAGCAAGATATTGATCATTTGACTTCAATTTATGTGCCCCCAGTGAAAGCCCAAAAAGAAGTGCAGCCATTTGAACTCGACGCTTTGACGGAAGTGATGGAAGTGCTTCGTTCGCCGGAGGGCTGTGTGTGGGACCGGCAGCAGGATCACCGCTCGCTACGGCGATATCTGCTGGAGGAGACCTATGAGGTCCTGGAAGCCATTGAACAGGACGATATGGAGCTTCTCTGCGAAGAGCTGGGAGATCTTTTGCTGCAAGTGGTGTTTCATGCCCGCATTGCCGAGGAAAATGGACGCTTTTCCATGCAGGAAGTGATTGACGGCGTAGTGGATAAAATGGTGCGTCGCCATCCCCATGTCTTTGGTGAAATTACCGTCGAAGACGCGGCAGAGGTGGTGCGCAACTGGGAGCGCATTAAACGCGAGGAAAAGGATCGCGGCGGTGTGCTGGCGGGCGTTCCGCGTGAATTTCCGGCGCTGCTTAAGGCTTGTAAATTGCAAGGCAAGGCGGCTAAGGTGGGTTTTGACTGGCCGGATGTGGCGCCGGTCTGGGAGAAGGTTGACGAAGAGCTTCAGGAGCTGCGCGAGGCGGCCAGTGAAGTGGCTCGGGAAGACGAATTAGGGGACGCGTTGTTTGCGATGGTCAATTTGGCTCGGTTCTTGCATGTGGAGCCGGAAACCGCTCTTTTGAAGGCCTGTTTGAAGTTTGAAAAACGCTTTGGCTTTATTGAGAAACAGTTACAAGAAAAAGGAGTTTCTTGGCAGCAATCTTCGTTAACGGAGTTGGATGCTCTTTGGAATGCTGCAAAAGCCTTAGAATAGAGAAAATATGCGATAAAATAGCGTTTTTTTTCCAAAGGATAGAGGAATCTGGCGGCGCGTAGCGAATACACTTATTCGCAATCATGAAATCAAGGCGCTTTTTTTGCTAAAGCGCGCTGACGGTATTGCCGTCAAAAAAAGACAAGGGGGATGGATTTGTGAACAAGACTGAATTGGTGGCCAGTGTGGCCGAGAAGACAGCCATGACCAAAAAGGATGCAGAAAAAGCTCTGAATGCGGTATTTGCCAGCATTGAAGAAGCTCTTGCCAAGGAAGAAAAAGTACAGGTCATTGGCTTTGGCACTTTTGAAGTAAAAGCTCGTGAAGCTCGTACCGGCCGTAATCCGCAGACCGGCGCTGAAATTAAAATTCCTGCGTCTAAAAACCCTGTATTTAAAGCTGGCAAAGCTCTTAAAGACAGCGTTAATAAATAAGGAATCGTGATTGTCAAAAAACCAGGCTGTCATGGCCTGGTTTTTTTCTCGAAAGTTGCGAATGTCATGCTGCCTTGAGGCGCCTGATGCAGTGAAGGTGAACGTGGTGTTACAGCAGGGTTTCAGGAGAACATGGCAAAAAGCAAGAAAGGGCAGTGAATGGAATGATGGGCAGCATTTTAATTGTAGATGATGAGGCTTCCATTCGGGAGCTGTTGCGATTTAATCTGCAAAAAGAAGGATATGTGGTGTTGGAAGCAGCGGACGGTTTAGAGGCGTTGCAATTGATCAAGCAGCAGAGGCCTGACTTAGTGCTTCTTGATTTAATGCTTCCAGGCATGGATGGTTTGGAAGTGTGCCGCAGAATCAAGGGACAACAGGGAACTGCCGGTATTCCGATCATCATGCTGACCGCTAAAAATGAGGAAGTAGATAAAGTTCTGGGACTGGAACTGGGAGCGGATGATTACCAAACCAAGCCATTTGGCTTGCGGGAATTGATGGCTCGCGTCAAGGCTGTGTTGCGGCGCAGCCAAAAAGGGAGCCATGGGCATAGCGAGATCTCCATGGGAGCCTTGAAGATGAATTTCAGTCGTTATGAAGCTTGGCTGGACAAGGAGAAGCTGGAACTGACTCCGAAGGAATATGAGCTGCTGAAGCTCTTTATTACTAACACGGATCGCGTATTCAGCCGGGAGCAGTTATTGGAAAAAGTGTGGGGTTATGAGTATTTTGGAGATACTCGAACGGTGGATGTACATGTGCGTCATTTGCGAGCCAAGCTGGCGGCGGCGCCGGAAGTGGCGGAGGCTATCGAAACCGTGCGGGGCGTAGGCTATCGTTTTCAGGACATCTGAGTAATCAGGTGTCCTTTTTTGTGCCGTCGTAACCTTCTGCGTATCCTCTGTTACTCTGTTTCCCTGTGTTTCGTTTTCTTTTGTGGGTCGCATCAACGGGGTTTTATTAATGCAAACTTAACAGTAGCATCAATTGTTTTATGGTATAGTGCAAATGAGAAGAGTTTAGTGCTAGCTAAACAAGCAGGAGGATGCCATACCATGAGCAATAAGATTCAAGCTAACAAGCTGAAGTTATATTACGGGGAATCACTGGCGCTGAAGAAGGTTACTTTGGGAGTTGAAAAAAATAGCGTGTTGGCTTTGATTGGCCCGTCTGGTTGTGGAAAGTCAACATTTTTACGCACCTTGAATCGCATGAATGATTTGATTGAAAACGTACGCATTGAAGGGGAAGTATTGCTTGACGGCAACTCCATTTATCACCCCGATACAGATGTGGTCATGCTGCGTAAACGGGTAGGCATGGTCTTTCAGCGTCCTAACCCGTTTCCTATGTCCATTTACGACAATGTGGCCTATGGGCCTCGTATTCATGGAAACAATAAAAAGAGCGTTCTGGATGAGTTGGTGGAGCGCAGCTTGCGCGGTTCCGCTCTTTGGGATGAAGTGAAAGACCGGTTGCATTCTTCCGCCCTTGGCCTGTCCGGCGGTCAGCAGCAGCGCCTTTGCATTGCTCGTTTGCTGGCGGTGGAGCCGGAAGTGCTGCTTATGGATGAACCATGCTCGGCGTTGGATCCGATTTCAACCATGAAGATTGAAGAACTGGTATCCGAACTGAAGCAACGGTATACGATCATCATTGTTACGCATAACATGCAGCAGGCAGCCCGGGTATCGGATTATACTGCGTTTTTTCTCAATGGCGACTTGGTGGAACATGATCAGACCGATGTGATTTTTACCCGTCCTCAGGATCAACGTACTGAAGACTACATTACAGGCCGGTTTGGCTGAGCAACTGAGGAGGATGGATATGAATACGACGCGGCATAATTATGACTATGAACTGCAAGGCGTGCGCAACGATATTTTGCAAATGGGGCAGATGGTAATTACGGCGATTGAACGTTCCATTCAGGCGCTGGTGGATTTGGATATGGAACTGGCTTGTCAGGTTATTCAAGGCGACGATGCCATTGACGAGTTGGAATTGCTTTTGGAAGAACGCTGCGTGGTCTTGATTGCCAGACAGCAGCCTTTAGCTAAAGATCTGCGCATACTGAGCACTGGGTTGAAGATTAGTACCGATTTGGAACGTATTGGCGATCATGCCTTCGATATTGCTAAAATTGCCAAACGCTTAGGGGAAGGCGGCAACGGTCATATCAAACCGCTGCTGGACATACCGCGTATGGCCGGCTTGGCGACCCAGATGCTGCGCGACGCCTTGACTGCGTACGTGAATATGGACGTGGAGTTGGCGGATAAGGTCTGCCAGGCTGATGACGAAGTGGATGCCTTGTATAATCAACTGTTCCGGGAACTTCTGACGTACATGCTGGCGGATCCGGCAGTCATCAATGACGCGACGCAGCTTATCTTTGTAGCACGCTATCTGGAGCGTGTGGCCGACCATACGACGAACATTGCCGAGTGGGTTATCTATTTGCAGACAGGGCAGCGCTTGCACAAAAACTAAAGAATGAACTTACAAGAAAACCGCGTCAGCGGTTTTTCTTT
>CAZKCR010000094.1:0-4134 GCA_964551055.1 uncultured Anaeromusa sp.
AGGGAGGTGTGCGCCATGGAAGAGGCGAGAAGTCTAGCGGCTAGAGACGCGTTTATTGTAACCAAAGGACAGAAGAAAACCCTGCAGTGCGACGCCGACAGCATTGCCGGCTGCGTCAGTCAACGGGCTTGCGTCTATTGCGGCGCGCGGGTCGTGCTCAATCCGATTACCGACGCTTTGCATTTGGTGCACGGCCCTATCGGCTGCGCCAGCTATACCTGGGATATCCGGGGCAGTCTGAGCAGCGGCGAAGATCTGTTTCGCAACAGCTTTTCGACAGACATGCAAGAAGAAGACATTATTTTCGGCGGTGAAAAGAAGCTGGCTCTTTGTTTGGATGAGCTGATTACGAAATACCGTCCGCCCTTGGCTTTCGTATATTCTACCTGTATTGTCGGCGTGATCGGCGACGATTTGAAGGCCGTCTGCAAGGCGGCGGCAGAGCGGCACGGCATTGAAGTGCTGCCTGTAGAATCAAGCGGCTTTATCGGCAACAAAGCCGCCGGTTACCGGGCTGCCTGCGACGCATTGCTGCGACTCATTGCCGTCGAACCGGCGGAGGCGGCGCGCCGCCGCAAAGAACGCCGCGCCAAAAGCGGCAAGCCGGTGATTAACTACCTGGGAGATTTCAACCTAGCCGGGGAAGCTTGGATTATTCGCGACTATCTGCGCCGGTTGGGCGTAGAACTGAATGTGGTTTTTACTGGCGATGCAACCTACGCCGATTTGAAACGGGCGCCGGAAGCGGAGCTGAATATCATTCAGTGCGCCGGTTCGATGCAGTATCTGGCGGGGAATATGCAAGACGTGTACGGCATTCCCTCGCTGCAAGTTTCTTTTTTAGGCATGGACGATACGGCTTCTTCGCTGCGAGCCATTGCGCAAGAATTGGGAGAAGCGCAGCTTGCAGCGAACGCGGAAGCGGTCATTGCGGTAGAAGCGGCAGCTTACGCGCCGCAAGTAGGGGCGTATCGACAACATCTGGAAGGGAAAAAAGCGGCGGTATATGTGGGCGGCGGCTTTAAGGCTGTCTCGTTGATTCGCCAGTTTCGCGAAGTAGGCATGGAAGTGGTTATGGTGGGCAGCCAGACTGGGCGCAAAGAAGAATATGCGCTGATGAATGACTTGGTTCAAGAAGGCGCTGTTATCTTAGACGACGCCAATCCGGCGGAGCTGGAGCGGTTCTTGCTTGAGCAAGGAGCGGATCTTCTGGTTGGGGGCGTGAAAGAACGTCCTTTGGCCTATAAGCTGGGACGGGCGTTTTTGGACCATAATCATGACCGCAAGCATCCTCTGAGCGGCTATGTAGGGGCGCTGAATTTTGCCAAGGAAGTGTATTCTTCCATTTGTTCGCCGGTTTGGCGGCATTTGGGCGAAGCGCCGTGGCTGAAGAAAGGCGGTGTGTAGCATGGTGATGCGCAGCCGCAATGTGAATGAAAATCCCTGCAATATGTGCATGCCTATGGGCGGCATTTTGGCCTT
The DNA here is from genome assembly GCA_964551055.1 of uncultured Anaeromusa sp. Taxonomy (GTDB): domain Bacteria; phylum Bacillota; class Negativicutes; order Anaeromusales; family Anaeromusaceae; genus Anaeromusa. Next base: position 1,483 of record CAZKCR010000094.1, read on the forward strand.
GAAGGGTATTGAAAAAGCAATGGTGATTGTGCATGGCTCTCAAGGCTGCAGTACGTATATGCGGCGTCATATCGCCGAACATTATAATGAGCCCATCGACGTAGGCTCCTCTTCTTTAAATGAAAAAGGCACTGTCTACGGGGGCGAAGGCCAGCTCAAGCAGGCTATCGACAACATCTGCGCCGTCTATCATCCAGAGGTGGTCGGCATCGTGACTACCTGTTTGGCTGAAACCATCGGCGAAGATGTAAAGCGTACCGCTGAAGAATACCTGCAAAGCCATCCGCAAGCAGATGTGGCTCTAGTAGCGGCTTCGACTCCCGGTTACGGCGATAGCTTTGGCGAGGGCTACCACCGGACGCTGCGAGCGGTAGTAGAGACGCTGGCTACGGATGAAGTCAAACACGACGGCATCAATATCGTTAGCGCGCTTCTTAGTCCGGCGGACATTCGCTGGATCAAAAACCTGCTCGAAGCGATGGACGTATCCTATACGTTTTTGCCGGATATTTCCGAGACGCTGGACAAGCCGTATTTGAAAGAATACCGCAAACTAGGGCCGGGCGGGACTTCGCTCAAGGATATCCGGACTATGGGCGGCGCGAAGGCGACGCTGCAGCTGGGCTGTACCGTTAAAAAGGCTTTTTCCGCAGGAACCTATTTAGAAGAACGCTTTGGCGTTCCTTGTTATACGCTGCCGCTGCCAATCGGCTTAGAAAATACGGATTTGTTTTTGGCAACGCTCCAAGAGGTCAGCGGCAAAAAGATACCGGCATCGCTGGCGCAGCAGCGCGGACGCCTGCAAGACGCCATGGTAGACAGTCACAAGTACAATTTTGCCGGACGCTGCGCTATTTACGGCGAGCCGGACATGGTCTACGCGGTAACAGCGGTATGCTTGGAAAACGGCCTATTGCCGGTGATTGCCGCTACCGGCAGCCGAAGCAGCCTGTTGGTTCCACTATTGGAAGAAAAGCTGGAAGATTTTCGCGAAACACCGCTGCTGTTGGCGGGGGCTGATTTTGTTTCTATTCGCCAAGCAGTAGAAGAGCGGCAGATCAATCTGGTCATTGGTTCTTCTGAAGGGCGTTACCTGGAAGAGCGCTGCGGCATTCCGCTGGTGCGCTTGGGCTTTCCTATTTTGGATCGCGTAGGCGGCGCCAGGCAGTTGTCGGTAGGATATGAGGGGACGGCTCTTCTTTTAGACCGGCTGACCAATTCTCTTTTAGACCATAAGCATAAACACTATCGGCAGGCTATGACCGACGCCTTTTGGCGGCCGGAAGAAAAACGATACGCTGAAGACGGGCGTAATTGAAAAGGAGGCGGGCCTCATGAGCTGTCAATCCGATTCCTGTATGTACGAGGGCATGTCCCCGGAGCTGGCCGCCAGCACCGCGAAACATCCCTGCTATTCCTTTGAGGCGCATCATCAGTATGCGCGCATGCACTTGCCTGTGGCCCCGGCCTGCAATATTAGCTGTAATTATTGCAATCGGAAATTCGACTGTGTCAATGAAAGCCGTCCTGGCGTGACCAGCGAGGTGTTGTCGCCGGAAGAAGCGCTGGAGAAGTTTCTTTGGGTGAAGCGCGAAATGCCAAATTTGAGCGTTGTCGGCATTGCCGGTCCTGGAGACGCCTTGGCTAACTGGCCGGCTGTGTCCAAGACTCTGCGCGCCATTCGGGCGGTTGATGAAAAGGTAGTCTTTTGCGTATCCACCAACGGGCTGATGCTGCCGACCTATGCGGATGAGCTCCTAGAGCTGGGGGTCCGTCATATTACGGTAACCATGAATGCCCTGGATCCAGCGGTTGGGGCCAAATTATACCGCCATGTGCTGTATGAAAATAAGGTGCTGCGAGGCGAAGAGGCGGCTAAACGTCTTTTGGAGAACCAGCAAGCCGGCATTGCCAAGCTGACAGCGGCGGGGGCGCTGGTGAAAGTCAATACGGTCATGGTTCCCGGAGTGAATGAGGCGCATATTCCGGAGGTAGTGAAAAAAGCCAGGGACTTAGGCGCTTTTGTGAGTAATATCATGCCGCTCATCCCGGCCCCTGGAAGCGCTTTTGAACATTTGCCGCAGACCAATCGGCGCGACTTGGATGCGTTGCGCGAGCGCTGCCAGATTGATTTGCGGCAGATGCGCCATTGCCAGCAGTGCCGAGCCGACGCGATTGGCCTGTTGACGCAGGACGAATCATCAAAGTATCGTCTTCACGAACAGCCGGTGCAGCCTGTTGCGGTTGCAGCAGGCGTATATCGTATCGCGGTTACCTCGAAATATCAGAAGCTGGTAGATTTGCATTACGGCCATGCGGAGCAGTTTCATATCTACCAGGTGCGAGGCAAGCAGATGAAGTTTTTGGAGACGCGCCCCAGCTTGCGGTATTGCCGGGGACAAGACGTCTGCGAGGAAGATGATCTACACAAAGGCAGCCTCGTGCAATTGCTCTCCGATTGTGATGCGGTACTGACCATGCGCATTGGACAGGGCGCCAAAGCGCGGCTGCAGCAGGCGGGCATTGTCAGCGTCGAATCGTGCAACAGCGTTGACGAGGGATTGTTGTTTGCAGCGGAATGCTTGCGGCAGAAGCGGGCCATGTGATTTTTCTTGGAAACTGTCGTTTGATTCACTGCTACGCCAAAATGGT
>CAZKCR010000094.1:4234-5605 GCA_964551055.1 uncultured Anaeromusa sp.
GGTTTTCTTATAAAAATGCGAAAAGCGAAAGGGGTCTGGCAATGGAAAAACCGAAGAAGCATGTATTTATTTGTACGAGTTCCCGGATGACGGGGCAGCAAAAGGGATTTTGTCATACAAAGGGCGCGGTGGATTTGGTAAACGCCTTTATGGAGGCCATTGAAGAAGAGGATTTGGAAGGCATTTTTGTTTCGAACACAGGCTGTTTTGGTCTTTGCGAGGAAGGCCCGATTGTAGTGGTCTACCCGGATAATGTCTGGTACGGCAAAGTCAGCGAAGACGATGTGACGGAAATTGTCGAGGAGCATTTGGCCGCAGGCCGCGTTGTAGAACGGTTAGCGCTTTGAGAGAGGCTTAATAGCTCTCCGTAGAAAGGGTGTGGAGTATGGCTAAGGAAATTGCAGTGCTGATGGCGGTCAACGGCGAAACCGCACCGATGGATCAAGGCGGCTTGCTGCGGGTTTATCGCCGACAAGAAGGAAGCTGGCAAGAAGAACGCTCCATGCCGCTTTTAATGTCGCCGGGCGGCGGCTTGGCGGGACTGCGCAAGCAGTTGGCTGCGATGGTGAATTTTCTGGACGGCTGCCGGGTGGTTGTGGCGTCAGCGATTACGGGGGTTCCTTATTATGAACTAGAGAAAGCCGGCTGCTCTCTTTGGGAGATGCAAGGCGCTCCGACAGGCTGGCTGGACGAAGTATTAGCTGGTGAAGAAATGCAGGCGGCTGCCAAGCCGGAGGCTGAGGCGATCAAGATACCGGTTCCTGAGGAAGTGGGAGAAGGCCGCTACCGTATTTCCATAAGCGAAGTGCAGCGGGCTAGCGGCGGTATTACGTCTAAACAAGTGCTGCAGCCATGGCTGCAAGGGAAGAGCTTTTCTTCCTTGGAAATTGTTTGTACTCATGTGCCGCCGTGGCTGGAATGCGAGTGGCAAAGCGGCGGCTCCTTTGCAGGGGAAAAAGAGAAACTGCCCTCGGGAGAGTGGAAAGTACTTTTGCAAGGGAAATAAGGCAGCTAAAATCGGTAAGAGCGGGAAGGTGAGAGCATGGCTCAGGATGTGTTGTTTATAGACCAAACATTGCGTGAAGCGACGTCGTTAGGGCCTGCGGCGGCAAGGGCCGTCTTAAAGGAAATGAGGCATTTCCAGATTTCGTTGCTGGATGTGCCGATAGCTTTGGGGAAGGTTCTGCCTCTGCGAACGCAGGCGGAAACTTTCCGGGCTATCTTGCCGCTCGCGCAGGGGGCGGCGGCAGAGGCGGCGCAGTTAGGTTTTCAACAGGTCTTGTTTTCGTGCTCTTTGCAGCAAGGGCTGCCGGCGTACACCGTGGAAGTGCTGCGTGAGGCGAAAGCGCAAAAGCTGCGGGCGACGCTTCT
>CAZKCR010000094.1:5705-7347 GCA_964551055.1 uncultured Anaeromusa sp.
CGTCCGGCTTACTTTGGCAAGCGGTTCTGCCTATGCTCTGTGCCGCAGGGTTAGAAGGGCTTGCCTTAAAGGATACTGCCGGCATCTTGCAACCCCTGCTCTTGCAGGAGCATCTGGACCTTTTGCAGCAGCAGTGGCCGCAGTTGGAACTGGAATTTCACAGTTCCAATGAGAAACAGCTGGCGACGGCAAACGCTTGGGCGGCTTGGCGTGCTGGCGTGCGCCGGTTGGCGGTGTCTGTAGGCGGAAAGAACAATAGTGCTCCATGGGAGGAAGTGTTGCTGCTTTTGCGGCAGCTTGCCGAAGTTCCTTTAACGGTGCCTGTGAATATGGCGCAGCGCAGCCGTTGGCTGCTGCAGCTCTTAGGTGAGGAAACAGCAGCGAATAAAGCCATTATCGGAGAAAATATTTTTGCCCATGAGTCGGGGCTGCATGTGGCTGGTGTGGCTAAGGATGCAGGACTGTATGAAGCGTTTTCACCGGACTTGGTAGGGGCCGAACGAAAGATTATTCTTGGAAAACATTCCGGTACGACTTCGCTGCGCGTGAAATTCAAGGAATTAGGACTGCCTTTTCCCAGCCGCGCGGAGGCTTTACTGATGAAAATACGCGCTTTGGCGGTGGCGCGCAAACGGGCCATTTCCGATGAGGAATTGCTGGCCTTGTGGCGGGAGGAAACAGCATGAGCGTGCATTTTGTCGATACAACCTTGCGGGATGGGGAGCAGCAGGCGGGTTTGGCATTTAGCGCAGCGGATAAGCTGCGCATTGCGCATTTGTTGGCAGGGGCTGGAGTGGCAGCGATTGAAGCAGGTACGCCGATTATGGGAGCTGCCGAGCAGGACGCTTTGCGCGGCATTGTGCAACAGAGGCTTTCTTGTCCTGTAGTGGCATGGAATCGCGCTCGCAAAGAAGATATCGATGCGTCGGTTGCTTGCGGCTTTGAATGGGTGCATATTTCGGTTCCTGTTTCCGATCATCATTTGGTGAAAAAAATGCGGCGCAGCCGCTCTTGGCTGTTGGGGCAGTTGGCGCAAAGCATTCCCTACGCTAAATCTTGGGGCTGTCGGGTGACGGTGGGTGCAGAAGACGCTTCCCGGGCAGATCCCCACTTCTTCTTAGAGGTTGCGCGTTTAGCGGCGGGACTGGGCGCCGAGCGCATCCGTTATGCCGATACCGTAGGATGTTTGGAGCCATTTGGCGTGTATGAAAAAATGAAGACCCTTGGCGAATATTGCCCTCTGCCTATTGAATTTCACGGGCATAACGATTTCGGTTTGGCTGTGGCTAATACGCTGGCGGCCATTGAAGCAGGCATTGAGTGGGTGAGCGTTACGGTGGGCGGCATTGGCGAACGAGCGGGAAATGCTTCGCTGGAGGGCGTGCAAGAAGCGCTGGCGCTGGCTAAGGATCAGAAAAGTAATATGAAAGCAGATTTGCTGCCGGCTCTGCGAGGCGAAGTGCAATTAGCATGCGGGAGTTAGGGAACCATATTGTCAAATTCACTTTTTGTACTCTCTGTCGAGCCCTCAGATTCTCGTCGTGACTCTTGTTCAAATCCTTCGTTCTTTTTTTATCTTCCAGCGCCAGTGTCTGTGATAAAATAAAAAGAAACAGCACTATTGGGGGCGCAGAACGTGGAC
>CAZKCR010000095.1:0-7336 GCA_964551055.1 uncultured Anaeromusa sp.
TAAAAAGCACCCGTCCCCTCTCAGGGACGGATGCATGCATCCGCGGTACCACCCTGCTTGCAAAGCAAGCCTCTCATTTAGGTACAGGCTGGTTAATGCCGATACCTTAGCCTCTGATAACGGTGGCGCTCCGTCGCATCCTACTTGGAAAAATTCCGTTCGGACCGCAGCTCACGAGTGTATTTCCATCGTCTTCTTTGCTGTGTCACAGCGCCCCACAGCTCTCTGAAAAAGAAATTCGATGTACTTCTCCCGGTCATTGCCTGTTAGTTTTTTCCTTGGGTCTTACTATAACAGCCAAGTACAAACAAGTCAATACATTTTATCTATTTTGCAAAACATTCTTTTTCTGTTAGCCCAATAGCACATATTGTTCCGGTTGCAAGGACATATTTCTTTCCATGAAAAACGAGCGACAAAATTCTTTTTCCCATTGCCGCAGACGCTGGCCCAGAAAAGGCTGTTCCGCCAAAAAAGCAGACAATTGTAAAGTCACATTTCCCTGCAGCAAATTCTGCCGTTGACGCCGCCGAAGTTCGCGGGCTATTTCCAAAAAAATCGTTTCGCTGGAACGAATACGGCCTCGACCGCTGCAACACGGACAGGAATCATGCAGCAAGGAGCCAATGCTCTGTCGCGACTTCTTACGAGTCATCTCTAACAGTCCCAAAGAGGTAAAACCCATAACATGCGTTTTCGTTCGATCCTGACGCAATTCCTTCTGCAGCGCTTCCAAAATTCCCTTGCGCGCTTCTTCATTTTCCATATCGATAAAATCAATAATAATAATACCGCCGATATCGCGCAAGCGCAGTTGCCTGGCGATCACTGCCGCCGCTTCCAAGTTAGCGTGATACACGGTCTCAGCCAAAGTGCTTTTACCAATAAATTTCCCTGTGTTTACGTCAATCGCAGTGAGCGCTTCTGTCTGATCAATAACAATAAAGCCGCCGCAATCCAGGGGAATCTCCCTATCGAATAAAAGAGCCAGCTGCTCCTCCACGCCAAAGCGCACATACATGTCTTCTTTGGCTGTATACAACTTCACCCGCTCCGCCAATTCTTGAGAAATCCGCAATAGCAATTCCCGCATGCGTTGATATGCATCGGTTTGATCCACAAGCACTTCATCCACATCTTGAGTAAACTGATCCCGAATCATGCGAATAACCAAATCAGCATCCCGATACAGCAGATGCGGCGCCTGGCTGCGTTGATGCCGCGCCAGCAAAGTCTGCCAAAGATTCCCCAGGTAGGCTATATCTTTTTCTAAATCTTCCTTGCCTGAACCTGCTGCTACGGTGCGCACAATCAGGCCCATGCCCTCCGGTCGCAGCGATTCAGCCAGCTCTTTCAAACGTTCCCGTTCTTCTTCTGGTTCAATGCGCCTGGAGACGCCGACATAGTCAGCGCCAGGCATCAGCACTACATAGCGCCCAGGCAGAGTGATCTGCGCCGTAGCCCTAGGTCCTTTACTGCCCACAGCGTCCTTGGCAATCTGTACAATCAGCTCCTGCCCAACGCTCAGTCGGCCGGCCTCCGCCTTTTCCGGTAAGTCTCCCAGATACAAAAAAGCGTTTTTCTCCGTCCCGATGTCAATAAAGGCTGCCTGCATGCCAGGCAGAACATTTTGAACCTGTCCCTTGTAAATGTTACCAACCAACGGCCCCGCCCCTTGACGTTCCGCGGCAATTTCCAAAAGAATGTCATCTTCACAAAGAGCCAAACGCGTCTCTTCCGGCGTCACATTTACCAAATACCGTCTCATGACGGCACAGCCTCCACAACATCACCGGTTCCGAAAAGGCTTTGCTCCCGGCCTTGCGCATCGTCTACATACAAACCTACGCGATGAATCCGAGCTGCAGCCCGCCAGCGTTGTCCCTGTCCCACCAGTATTCCCGCCGCTTCAACCACCTCTACAGGCTTCATACTGCCGGTAGGCGTAATGCGGATAGAAAAGGAAAGAGCGCACTCTTCATCCGACAAACGCTGCACAGTCAACATTCCAGGCACATATGCCTTAGCGTCAATATCCCGGTTTCCTTTGGGTGACAGCTTAGTATACGGAACAGTTACGGCCTTTTGAAAAGCTTCAGCGCCTTGAGTTACCTCAGCTTCTGACAGGCGCAAAACCACTCGATAAGTGGCGCGATTAATCTGTGACATTAACGACGGCGCGCGTTCCGGCAGATAGCATAAACGTTTGACCCGAATTCCCCGGGGTAAGGATTGGTTCAGCCGAAAAGCGCAGTCCGCTAACACCACTGGCTCTGTCAGTTCCAAATCCATATACTCTCCTTCACTGGTTACCCCCACTGACAAAGCCGAAGCAAAAGCCAGCTTCATGTGCGGATTGAAGCCTTCGGAATACGCCGCAGGCAGCTTGGCCCGACGAATGGCCCGCTCCATAGCGCGAGCATAATCCAAGTGCGAAATAAAGCAAACTTCTTCTTCTTTCGTAATTTCCATCCGAACCTTATGCATTGTTGCTCCTCCAATCCTGCACAGAAACTCCCAGCGCTGGACAGACGCCGCAAGCGCTGCAAGCCCCCCGCCGACAGTCTTCTGTTAGCGTCTCCGCCTGAGCTGCCGCGTACTCGCGCTGTAAAAAAGTCTTATCTACGCCACAGGACAGATGATCCCAAGGCAGCTTCTCTTCAAAACGACGCTCACGATTGGCATATTGATGCGGATCGATACCGCAAGCTTCAAAGGCTTCCATCCAAGTTCGGTATTTAAAATGCTCCGACCAGCCGTCAAAACGCGCGCCGCCACGCCAGGCAGCAAGCAGCACCGCTCCCAGGCGGCGATCGCCTCTGGCAAAAACGCCTTCTAAAAAGCTGGTCCTTGAATCATGCCAGCTCAGAGTAACACCGCCGCCTCGGATCCGTTCCCGCAGCAGTTGTTGCTTACGCTCAATTTCTTCACGACTGTTTTGGGGAAACCATTGAAATGCCGTATGCGGTTTAGGCACAAAAGAAGAAACGCTGACTGTCACTTTAACGCCTTTTCTTCCTTTTACAGCCTTGTACCAGTCCACTACCTTATAAGCCAAATCAGCAATTCCCAGCACGTCTTCATCGGTTTCCGTCGGCAGACCGATCATAAAATACAATTTTACCGTAGACCAGCCGGAGGAAAAGGCCGCACTGACCGCCTGGCGCAGATTCTCTTCAGTAACGCCTTTATTGATTACATCTCGCATGCGCTGTGTTCCCGCTTCAGGCGCAAAGGTCAAACCGCTTTTTCGTACCTGCTGCACCTTATGGGCTAAATCCACCGAAAAGCTGTCAATACGCAGAGATGGCAGCGATAGGCTGACGCCCTCTGCTTTGTGTTTCTCCAACAAGGTTTCTACTAACGGCTCTAAACAGGAATAATCAGCGGAACTCAAGGAAGTTAAAGACATTTCATTATAGCCTGTATTATCCAGCATCTCCTTAGCCAGCGCCTGCAAGGTTTCTTGCTTGCGTTCCCGCACAGGGCGGTAAATAATGCCGGCCTGGCAAAAGCGGCAGCCCCGCGTGCAGCCTCGGAACAACTCCAGCATAATCCGGTCATGCACCGATTCCACATAGGAAACAATGGGCCGTGTTGCTGTTCCCATCGCATCCAAATCTGCCACCACGCATTTTTGCACGCACGCCGGCGCCTCAGCTTGCAGCGGCGTTACAACTGTATCAAACGAGGTTTCATCATACTGAACTTCATAAAAAGAGGGCACATAAATACCGCGACAGCCTGCTAGACGCCGCAGAATTTCTTGGCGGCCTCCCGGTTTGCCGGCTTGTTTCCAAGCACCGTATTGCGCAATCACTTCTCCTAAGACTTCCTCGCCTTCTCCTAAAACAAAGCAGTCAAAAAAGTCAGCTGCAGGCTCCGGATTAAAAGCGCAAGGACCGCCGCCGATAACCAACGGCTCGTCTTCCTGCCGTTCCCGCGCCAGAAGGGATATGCCCGCCAAGTCCAGCATGTTTAGCACATTACTGTAGCTCATCTCATACTGTAAGGAAAAGCCAAGCAAATCGAATTCACGAATCGGCGTGCGTGTTTCCAAAGAATACAACGTCAAACCAGCCTGGCGCATCTCCTGCTCCATATCCACCCAAGGCGCGTACACGCGCTCCACTGCCGCGTCCTCTCGTTCATTTAGCAACTGGTACAATATTTTCAAACCCAAATTTGACATGCCTACTTCATACACATCAGGCAGAGACAACGCCATACGCACCATTCCCGAATGTAATTCCTTACGAACACTATTATATTCCTGCCCCGTATAACGGGCAGGTTTTTCCACACGGCTCAACATGGCTGCATCCAATTGAAGCATGCTCATCCTCCTCTTAATAAAACGTCAACAAGACGCCTCAGGCGCCATAGCACCGAATAGGCGCATGACCACCACGGGGCGTCCTGCTACAACATACTTTGCCATCAGGTTTCTTCAGAACATAATTTTCTGCCTGCGCATATAAATATTTAACAGCAAGCCAATACTAAACAAATTGGTAGTCAGTGCACTAACGCCATAACTCATAAACGGCAAGGGAATTCCTGTAACAGGCATGATACCGGCAGTCATGCCGACGTTCACCAGCACATGGAAACCCAGCATCGACGTTACACCGGTCGCCAAAAGAGAACCGAAATTATCCCTAGCCTCTCCGGCAATCTTAACCCCCCGGTACAGCAGTACAAAATATAGCAGCAACAGTAGCACTGAGCCCAAAAAGCCCAATTCTTCGCCAATAACAGCAAAAATAAAGTCTGTATGATTTTCAGGCAGAAAATTCAGCTGACTTTGAGTTCCGCCAAACAACCCCTTACCAAAAAGCATACCCGAACCAATGGCAATTTTCGACTGAATAATATGATATCCCGACCCCAAAGGATCTACGTTAGGATCCAAAAAAACAGTCAAGCGCTTTTTTTGGTAGTCCTTAAGAAAATGCCAAAAGATAGGCATAAAAGCCAGACCAGCGCCAAAAATAGCCATCAAATGCTTAGCATTAATCCCGGCAATAAAAATCATCCCGAAAAGAATCGCCAAAAATACTAGTGACGTCCCCAAATCCGGCTGCTTCATCACCAGCAGGAAAGGTACGGCCACATACAAGAACACCGGCAATATTTCGCGAAATGAATTAAGCTTACCAACCCGCCCCTCCAACAATTTCGCCAAGGCGATAATCATGATCAGCTTGGAAAATTCTGAAGGCTGCAGGCTAATAGGACCTACCTGAATCCACCGCTGCGCGCCCAGCGCGCTTTGTCCCACAAACATAACTGCCAAAAGCAGCACTAAGTTAAATCCATATAGCGGCTGCGCCAACCGCCCTAAGGAACGATAGTCGAAGTTCAGCAACCCCACTATCAGCACCAAATTCAAAATAGCAAACAGCCCCTGCCGCTGCACAAACCAATATCGTTCTTCCGACGGGTTATTGATGTGCGTGGCGCTGCCGATAACGACCAGACTCAGCAAAAGCAGTAATACCGTTACTCCAATGAGCGTCCAGTCAAGATTGCGCAATAGTCTTCGGTTAAGCATTGCACGCGATGTTTCCTTCCTCTTTGATCTGCTCCTTCGCCATGCTGCATGCCTTGAAACGGTTGATCAACGCTTCATGCGTTGCACGGGAATATTAGCGATCAGCGCCACAGCCGATTTATCATTTGTCAAACTAAATTCCATATCGCGCTCATTAATTTCCATGTATTTGGAAATTACTTTAATCAAGTCGTCGCGCATGGCTTCCATAACCTGCGGCGATACGCTGGCCCGGTCATGCACCAGAACAAGACGCAGACGCTCTTTGGCAATATCTTTGGACGCACTATTTTCACGCCCGAAAATTTTTTGGATAAGTGCTAACATCTTTGTCCCTCCTTACAGGCCCAAAATCCGTTTTAACCGTCCAAAAAAGCCATCTTCTTCTTCAAAAGACAACAACGGAACTTCTTCACCCATCAGACGCCGCACCATATTGCGATACGCCTGACAAGAAGCGGCCGCCGTATTAGTCACAACCGGCTCGCCGCGATTGGTTGATACAACAATAAACTCGTCTTCCGGAATAATACCCAGCAAATCAACTGCTAAAATTTCTACAATATCTTCAATGCTCATCATATCGCCGCGCTGCACCATTTTGGGGCGAATACGATTGACGACCAAGCGGGTATTCTCCTTTTGTTCCGAATCCAAAAGGCCAATAATACGATCCGCATCGCGAATAGCGGACACTTCCGGCGTCGTTACAACAACCGCCCGGTCCGCGCCAGCTATAGCATTTTTAAATCCTTGCTCAATGCCGGCAGGGCAGTCAATCAGCACATAATCAAATTCCTGACGCAATTCGTCGCACAAAGCTTTCATTTGTTCCGGATTGACGGCAGATTTATCGCGCGTTTGCGCTGCCGGCAGCAAAAACAAGGTCTCATAGCGTTTATCACGAATCATCGCTTGTTTCAGGCGGCAGTTGCCTTCCACGACGTCAACCAAATGATACACAATACGGTTCTCCAACCCCATGACTACATCCAGGTTGCGCAAGCCAATATCGGCATCAACCAACGCCACTTTTTTGCCTTGCAATGCAAAACCAGTGCCAAGGTTGGCAGTTGTCGTCGTTTTGCCAACACCGCCTTTACCAGAAGTAACAACAATGACTTCTCCCATGGTTAGTCCTCCTCTTGCTCGATCGGCGCAATTACAACAATCTCATTTTCAATACGGGCCATTTCCGTTTGTTTAGGCTGCTCCAATACCTCATCCGGCGCCCTGGCAATCAAATCGGCAATGCGAATCTGACTGGCCATCAGACGATCCGCCACAATGTAGGCGTCGCGGTCCGCCGGAAATCCGGCATGAACCACGCCTCGACAAGTACCGAAAACACGAATATTGCCTCCGGCTACAACGACAGCGCCCGGGTTAATGTCCCCAGTAATTTCAATATCGCCCTCATGGCGAATCTCCTGGCCGCTGCGCAGAGTCCTTGTTACATACAAGGTTTCCGCTTGAAGAGGCTTTGCTTCCATTTCTTCAAACGGCTCCCACTGTAACTCGTACTTTGCTAAGAGCTGAGTCAATTTCTCCTTTTCCGCCGCCTCTTCTCGCCAAGAAGAAGGCATTTTTACCTGCAGGCGCGTTCCGGCCAAAAAAAACTGAGAAGCATTCGCCAGCTTTTCCGCCAACTCTTTGAACAACGCCTCCATATTTTCAGTATCCGCCAGGAAAAGTTGAATGCCTCCCCGGTTCCCTTTAAACACTACCATATCTTGCATGACGACTCCCTACATCTCGCTAAAAATGAAAACATTCTTG
>CAZKCR010000096.1:0-7267 GCA_964551055.1 uncultured Anaeromusa sp.
ACTTTCTGGGGCGCTTTAACCAAAACCGCGCCGGCAGCTTGGGCTTCTTTTAGGACAGTATCCACTTCTTTTTCGCTTTTGGCGTTATAGGCCAAGGTCAAACCGGAAAAGCCGGTCCCCGCCGCAGCAATAGTCGCATCGGCTGCCAATTCTTCTCTTGGATATAACGCCAACGCCACGCCGCCCAAATCAAAAAAGGCGATGCTCTCTTGGCTGGCTGAAGATGGTTTCCAGCCCAAACCTTTTTGGTAAAAATCCCGGGATTTTGCTAAATCACGGACTCCCAGGGTCACTAAGTTCAATTTTTGCCGCATCGATTCGGCTCCTCTCGTTCGCTATGTACTGCACCTATTGTACCATGCCGAAGAAAAAAGAATGAAATTTGAACAAGAGTAAACGGAGGATACGGCAGTGGAAACCGTAACAAGAGAACCAGAGTGACCAGAGGGTACGCAAGAGGGTATGCGAATTAGAAAAAGAGCAACTAACGAAAAATGGACTACAGCATAAAGAACAACAGGGAAGTGCTAAAGAAAATCCCGGCAAGCATGAAAGCCTGCCGGGATTTTCTTTAAAATGAACTTTCTCTCGCCAGACGCGAAAGAAAACACAGACATAGCGGAACTATGCCGAGGCTTTCTGCCAAAGTCTGCTGGAAAAAGAGCTACTTTGTCGCGAAATGCATGTCACATATTGTTGACGCTTTGCACCAACTTTTCAATAGCCGCTACCTGCTCGGGCTGCAGCGTCAGCGACGGTTCCTGGGTAACGGTCTCGATTTTTACGCCTTGGGCGGCTACGCCGCCTTTAATGGCCGCCACAAAGGGCGACGACAGGTCATAAAGGTTCATCAGCATGGAAATTTTAGCCTGCCCTGCGGCTACGCCGGCAAAATCCTGCTTTTCATACGCCGCCAGCAAATCCCGGAACACGCCGGGAATGACGTTGGTCAGGCCGCCAATAACGCCATCGCCTCCTGCGAGCAAGTTGGGCACCATGTATTCGTCGTAACCGGACATAACGCAAAAATCTGGGCGCTCTTTCTTGACGATCTGAATCAGCTTACGCGTATGACTGATACCATCAACAGTATCCTTGATGCCGATAATATGAGAAAATTCCTTAGCCAGGCGCAGCACCAACTGCGGATCGAGGTTAACCGACGTCCGATCCGGGAAATTGTAAATCATAATTGGCATGGTGGTGTTTTTCGCCAGTTCCGCATAGTAACGGTACAACACTTCGTTCCCTAACTGGAAATAGTAGGGAGAAATGACGACCACCGCATCAGCGCCAGCTTGCTGCGCATAATTAGTCAGCTCAATGACTTCCGCCAAAATGGTGCCGCCTGTACCGATCAATACAGGAACTCGCTTATCCACAACCCGCACGACCAAATCAATAAACTCTTTTTTCTCATCCATCGTAAGAGCGAAAAATTCACCAATGCTGCCCAAGAACAGTAAGCCGTTAATGCCTTCGTCAATCAGACGATTGATGTGCTGCGTATTGCCAGCCGCATCAATTTTCCCCTGCTTGTCGAATACCGTAATAACTGGAGTAATAGCTCCTTTGAACATGAAAACCCCTCCTTTTATTTCTAATTGTTCTTTTATAAGAACATTGTTCATAAATAAGAACAATTAGGTGGCGTACCTTCTGGTACGCCGCTTGCTTTAGCAAAAGCAGTTCTTGATTTATCAATATACTACATCGTCAAGACTTCTCCTGCCGCCTTGGCCTTTATATTTTCCCAATGCGCATCGAAATATAATTAGCGACTTCCTTAACACGGACAAGAGCCTTTTGAAACAACGGTTCTTCCGCCTGTAAAGTTGGCATAGTCAGACTAACAGCAGCAATTACTTTCCGATGCTTGTCATATACCGGGGCCGCCAGGCAAATGCCTCCGACAATGATTTCTTGATTGTCGAACGCATAGCCGTTTTGCCGTACCTGACACAATTCTTCCATCAGTTGTGCATAGTTAGTAATGGTTTGTTCCGTATATTTTTCTAAAACTGCATTTTGAAGCCGCACCCCAAGCTCCTCTGGCGACAAATCCGCCAACAACACCTTGCCGATAGCGGTAGCATGCGCCGGAATCCGATAACCTATGGTGGGCACAATGCTGACATCTTTTTTTCCTTCGCACTTGGAAATATAAATTATATGCCGTCCGTCTAAAATACCGGCATGGGTGGTTTCTCCAAACTCTTCGCTAAGGCTTTTAATGCCTTGCCAAATTTCTTGGGACATATCCGTATTATTGATACAAGAAGCGCTTAGTTGAATGAGCTTTAGGCCGGGAGAATAAACGCGCCGCTCCGGATCGTACTGCAGGTACTCACGTCCCGCCAGTTCCTGCAACAAATAGGAAAGGGAGCTTTTGGGAATATCTAAAGTATCTTGAAGCACCCGAAAAGTCGGCGCTTTAGGTGCATTCACCACATACTCCAAAAGCTCCAGCGCTCTGGCTGCTGATTTTACCACGGCTGGCTGCTGCGACATGCTCGCGCCTCCCTTCTGTTCTATCTGCTTTGCGTTATGCCTTACGGCTGTGCTAGGAAAACGCCATTACCGGCTGTCCCTGGCTGCCACTGATTACGATCTGCAAATTTGACCCAGCCCTCTTCGCCGGTGCTTTTTTGCAAACAAAACCACATTTCTTCTTCGCGGTTTTCTACGCCTTTATAACCCGCCCACAAGCGCGCAATCCCCAAATCGCCGTTAAAGGGCAGCGAAGAAATACCGGAACCAGGAAGATAGATCAAATTGTTTTTAAACCAAGCATAAAAATATCCTTCCCCTGCATAAAAGAGAATATAGGCGGTATCTCCCGGTTTGGGGAGCTCTTTTCCTTTATTAGCCGTCAGGTTCGGCGCTAACGGCAGCTCGCTGGTAATTTGAATACGTCCTTTAGCAGGAAACGAATGCACTTCAAAACCAACAACCTTCGCCCCTTCGCCAGCAGCCAAAGACGTTACCTTTTCACTTTCCTCGTTGGCGCGCAAATGCAAGTCCATTGGGATCAACGGTTTCATATAGGCGCTGCCTGAAAAAAGAATAGCCGGCGAATCGCCGATAATGCGGTTATGCGTGATCACCACTAATGGCGGCTCCACTACCGGAGCGGCCTCAACCGCACAGACCGTCAGAAAAAAACAAACCACTGCCAAAAAACAAACTCTATGTAACCATTGCATAACAGTAACACTCCTTAAAAAACATTGCTATATTCCCAGAATAGTTCCCTAGAAATTGTAGCAGATCCTTCTTGTTTAAGCTACCGCGATAAGGCCATCCCATTCTATTTTCATTTTTCATCCACCCGCCAATACAATCTGGCAATCAAAGACTCTGAACGTTCTTCTATCTTGCCATCCTGCGACAACGCCGCTAGACTTACGTGCAATTGGGACAGCAACTCATCTTGTGAAGAGCACGCATCTTTGAAAAATGGCATATACGTCCGAACCGCTTCGTCCAAGGGCATCGCCCATTGCCAGCTTTCTTGACAGTAGGTTACTTCCGGATAATAGCCGGCTGCAAACAGCGTCGCCACTGCATAGGATAGTGTTTTCCCCCAAGGCGCTTGATAGGTCTCACCGAAAAACAGCCGCCCCAAATGCTCGCGGACAACGTCGCGACGCCGAGCAAAGGTAGTTAGAAAACAAGACTTACGGCTGGCGCGGCAAAAAGCCAGCAGCGCATCGACGCTGCTGATGCCTGGACACATCGAGGCAAAAGTCAGATCAAAGGCTCCTTCCCAGCCTTGCGCGGCCAGATCAACAGTCTCCCAAACCGCCTGTACAAAGTCTGTTTTTCCCAACACGCCTTCTTCCTCGGCACGATTCCTAGCATGGTGCAGCATATTGCCGGAGATATCTGTACCCACCACGCTGGCGCCGCGTCCGGCAAACTCCAAGGCATACGCTCCCGGACCGCAACCCACGTCAAGCACCACTGCACCATCAAGCAAAACGCCTTTCCCTTCCAAATAGGATAGGGTAGAACGCATTCGACCGCTGTCGCGCTCCTTCCCGGCAAATTCCGCCGCCCGCAAATCCCAAAACTCTTGGGTCTTCTTCCAATCCCCGTCTGTCTTCCACTCGTGCCGCAAGGCCTCTAGCTGCAATTTCTTCACGCCCTTCCGAGGTACTATTCTTGCAATACTTCCGCTCTGACAGGCAAAATCCTGCTGAAACCCCCACCTACCAGGAAAACCCTTTCTCGCCTTTCGTGTATTTCGCGGTTCTTTAGCAGCGTCCCTCCAGTTTATTACCTAGCCGCTTAACGCTTATCCATTCAGATATATGAATAAAGCTCCTCTGCCGCACCGTCTTAAAGGCTTGAGCAAAGGAGCTTTTATGGATTACTTAGTCCGCTTTAGCCGCCAGCCGCCGCAGACAAGCAGTTAGCTCTTTTATCTCCATCATGTTCTTTCCATACAGCAGCAGTTCTCTAGCCAGTCGCAGCACTAATCGCTGCCCTATCGCCTGTCGCTGCGGACAAACAAGCTCTTTGAAGTCAAAAGGCAGCCCTGCGTCACACAGACGCCCCACAGACGCACAGGCAATAAAACCTAAGGTATCTCCAAAACGCACATGGCGATAAAAACGGTTGTAATGGCTTTGAAAAGGATTGTTGCGAGCCAGATGCTCTTCCCAGGCATTTTGAAACGAAATGCCAAATTCCTGATAAATCTCTTCTATCAAAGCCAAAAGGTATTCCAGATATTCCTTTTTTTCCGCTTCCGGCACATCTTCACGCGCCTGCAACGCGGCATAGCTCAAGACCAGACTGCTCAAGAGCCGCCCCAGGTCAAAAGCCACCGGCCCATAAGTAGCATATTCAGCATCAAAGACTTTGATTCCCCGTTCATCCGCAAAAATATTGGAAGTATGCAAATCCGAATGAATCAGGCATTGCCGCTGCCAGGCATAGCGTTCCTGCAGGCGTTCTACCTCCCGCCGCACTGGCGACAAGGCGCAAAGCTCCGCCAGCTCCCTCCTGATAAGCGGATTAACCTGCTCCAAGGCCGGTGTCAACATGGCGTTATGGAAGAACAAACGATTCCAAAACGGCTTGGTTTGTCCGTCAGCAAAGGTATTTTGCAGTAATTGCTTTTCTTCCAAACTAAGAAAAAACTCAGATGTATAAAAAGCAGTTTTCCCCAGAAAAGTTCCTAGCTGCTTCCCCACTTCCGGAAACCGCCTGCGCTCCAAAATACTTTCACTTAGCAAGCGAAACCGTCCCAAATCTTCCAATATCATCAATTTTCGCTCATCATCCCAAAGGTAAATCTGCGGCACCGCGCCCGGACAAAGGCGCTCCCAAAAACGCAGGGCATGCACCTCAACAGCCATACGCTCTAAGGGCAGTTCATAGCTTTCACCTTGGGAGCTCAATTTTACATGCGGCATGAGTTGTTTGACGATAACCGAACGACCATCCGCCGTCTCCACGCGGATGATTTCGTTCACATGACCGTCTACGCTGCGACTGTCTCCAGCGAGACGCTGCGCACTAAGAGCTCCCTTATTCCTAAATTCGGGCAGCGCCTGCCGTACGTACACCGCCGCTTCCGTCGGGGTCAAGATTGTGTAGGCATCCATAGTCCGCCTTCTCCCTGCATCATACTTACTTATCTTTATGGTAAAAGCAAAGCTGCCCTCTGTAAATCCAGAAGGCAGCAAGGCAATAGCACGCTCCTATTAAAGAACAAGAATTCACCACTGCGGATGCCCACGAGTCTTGCAGTTAGCGCATAGAGAAAACCAAGAGCACCGCAATCACGCCCAACACCATTCCCGGCGCCGTCCGCTTGGCAATCTCAAAAGGATTGACCTTGGCAATGGTCGCACAGACAATCAAGCCGCCAGCTACGGGAGACATAGTCCGTCCCAACGCTCCGGAAATAGTGGCCAATGATCCCATGTCACTAATAGCCCAGCCGAATTGCGCCGCATGAGGCGTCACTGCGCCGTTAAACGCTAATGCCGCTGCATCGCCGGAGCCGCTGAGAATCGCCAAGAAGTACGGCCCAAAAGTCGCTGCATAAATAGCAATGTCCTGAGACGCTTTCATTTTCGCTATCATCGCACCGGTCAGGCCAATAATCTCCATACCTTGCGTAAACACCGCGGCGGCAATAATAATACCCATAATATCGCCGTACGAATCTCCCATACCTTTAAAAAATCCTTTGGAAATTTCCTGGGGACTTTGGAGGGTAGCCAAAAAGCCCAGCATGGCCCCGATAATCATGGCCTGCGGTACGGTAACCGTTGGAATCAAGCCAATCTGCTTGCTGCCCAACACCAACAGCAACAACGGCAGCGCCGGAATAACCGCTTTCAGCAAATTGACCTTAAAGTCCTGCCCATCCCCCTGGAAAGCAGCGGCGCGCTCCGCATCCGGTCCTTCTTTGCGCCAATACGCTACCATAGCCAGCATCGGCGCCGCAATTACCAGCACTGTCAGCACTGCCGGCGCGTGGTTGGCAATAACCGTCATCACATCCACCTGCGCCAGCTTCGCCACAAAGGGGTTATGACTGAGGCCCGGGCTCATGGTACTGCCGAAGGTCCCTGACATAACGCAGGCCGCAGCCATGGCCGGATGCACCCCCGAGCGAATCAGCGTGGGGATCAGCACCGCCCCTACGGCGGCGGCGCAGCCAGCCGTACTGGGAAGCGCTATGTTCAGCACCCAGGTCACCACCACCGCACCGGGAACCAAGATCGGCTTTACCCGCTTGAGCCCCCCTGCCAACAAATGCACCAAATGCTTGTCACAATTGGTGACGCTCATGACATAGGAAAAACCCATGACCGTACAAATAGTCGTCACCAGGCCTTCGTTCACCATGGCCTTGGCAAAAGCGTCCATAGCCGCCAGGGGTTTCCCCGCCGCCGCCGCCATGGCCAAGCCACCTAAAAAGAGTACCAATCTTGTTTCATAGCGTTTAACAATAGCAACGAACGTAAGTAAAACAATAATAGCACCTACCCAAATCATCTACCTTTTCGCCTCCTGTTTGTTTTTTCTCCGCGCACATTTGCAACCACCGTACATTATTCGTCAAATTACGGATATTTCCTTTTTTAATTTTGGCGCAATTGGCAAAAAGTATACAAAAAAAGAAATATAATATACAATTTGTTGGTCAAAGAAAAATCTACTAACGTCTGTGTCCGATTTTCGAATAAAAAGGCATGAAACTCCAAACAACAGCACTGGCTCCTGCTGCGCCAAATGCCGA
>CAZKCR010000097.1:0-7053 GCA_964551055.1 uncultured Anaeromusa sp.
GTTCTATTTACGTTGGAAATTGTATTCTTTTTTAAAACCTGGACGCGCAGGCCAACCGGCAGTTCCAGCAGTTGGTTAACTCGTGACCGCGATCCGATACCGTGCCTACGTGGCTGCGGCAGCACTTTTGCTCCACAACGGCTTGACCGTTTAGGGCTTTTGTGGGACAAGCATCCAGGCAGCGGCGGCAATCGTCGGGACAGAGTATTTCCGTATAGGGCGCATCGCTAGGCAGTTCCAGTTCTGTCAGTATGGTAACCAGGGTAATCCGGTTACCGTATTTTGGCGTTAAAAGCATGCTGCTTTTTCCTAGTTGCTCTAGTCCCGCCTTTACTGCGGCATGGCGGTGAGACAGGATGCCCATGCCGTGCTGCCGTTCCGCTTCCCAGTGAAAGTAGGGGGCGTCAGCGGGAATGGCTAACGACAGCGCGCCTTGCTCCTCTAAATGAAAAACTACTTTTTGCGCCAGCGCGTCAAGTTCTTGGATAATCGTGGCGCCTTGCATGGTATAGACGGCTTTGTTGGCGGATAAAACCGTTCCTTTGGATAACGCTTTGCCCAGTACCATAACCGTTTTGGCCTTGGGCATAATATCGGTAGGGCGAAAGCCTGCCGGAGCTTCCGCAAAGTCGGCGGTAGAAGCGAACCCTACAATATGCGCTCCTTGGGATAGGGCATAAGTACGTAGTTTTTCTTTGGAGGAACTTCTGATTTCTAATTTCATACACTGGCTAGAGCAAGGGCAGGCTTGATCTAAACCGGATTGGACCAGCAAGATTTGCGGGATTTCCTCGCGGGAGATGAATTGAAAGCCCAATTTTTCAAAATAAGCAGCCGCTGTTTCAGTGAGAAGATATAGGACGTTTCGGTTCTGTTCCTGCAAGCGGTTGAGCATAGTCTTTACTAGTGCCATCCCTACACCTCGGCTGCGCCAGGGGGCGATTACCGCGAAGGAGCGGAGCAACGTGGCTGATTCGCTCTTTTGTGCGCCTAGAACTCCGATTATTTCGTTTGCTTTTGTTTCGGCAAGCAGAAATTGTGCAGATGCTAGCGATAGGCCCACGGTAGGTAAGCTGCTGTTTTGCAGGAGCTCTTCGATGCTCTTTAAGTCAGCTTCCTTAGCCCAGCGTAGACTATAGCTTTCCATGAAATACGCCTCCTTTTAAACAACTAGATTAAATAAATACCCCGTGCAAACAATAGCTACAGCAAGAATGCCGGCAAAAATGCCGATAAGCTTTGTCTTTAGCACTTTTCGTAAAATGACCATTTCGGGGAAACTGATAGCCGAAACCGCCATCATAAAAGCCAAAGCTGTTCCTAGCGGCAGTCCTTTTTCAATCAACGAATACACGATAGGCACCATGCCGCCGGCGCTGTTGTACAGAGGTACGCCGACCAAGACGGCGAGAGGGACGGCAAACATATTGTCGGGGCCAGCATAATGCGTCAGGAAATCTTCCGGGACAAAGCCGTGGATAAAGCCGCCTATGGCAATAGCGACAGTGAGATAAGGCAGAATGTATTTTAACAGTTCAAAGGTGAAGCTTCCCGCGCTTTGACAGCGCTGAGAAAAGGTGTGGAACTCAACGGTATTAACAGATGCATTTTCGGGGGCATAGGCTTCCAGTAAATGTTCTAGCTGCAGGCGGCCGATGATAAAGCCGGCCAAAATGGCGATCGTGACGCCGCTGGCCATGTAGAGCAGCGCTACTTTCCAGCCGAAAAGGCCGAAAAGTAAGATTAAGGCCACTTCGTTTACCATGGGCGACGAAACCAGAAAAGAGAAAGTGACGCCTAAAGGGACGCCGGCTTCAATGAAGCCGATGAAAAGAGGGACGGCAGAGCAAGAGCAAAACGGCGTAATAATACCGATAAGCGCGGCTAGTACGTGACCGGCTCCCTGGCCGCGACGCGTTAAAAAGTCCTTGGTTTTGGCGGCCGGTATATAGGATCGGATAACGGAAATGATAAAGATGGAGCAGGTCAAAAGCAGCACCAGCTTAGGCATATCTGCCAGGAAAAATTGCAAGGCGGCGCCAAAGGGGTCGTTGGGAGAGAAGGCCAGCCGCTGATATACTAGATAATCGGCAAAAGACTCAAACATGGCTCAGCATCTCCCTTCAGGCGGTATTTCTGCTTGCACTTTTTTTAACGCCCTTGTAAACAAGTCAAGACTTTCGATGACTTGTGTATGTTTTTCTGCCGGGATGGCTTGGAGAATTTTCGTAAAATGCGCTTCCATGCGGGATTCGATGTCCTCATAGGCGAGGTGCCCTTCCGGGCTGAGTGTCAGCACGACATAGCGTCGGTCCTCCGGGCTGGATTCGCGTTGCAAAAGCCCGCTGTTGACCAGTTTGTCTACGGTTTTGCTGACAGAACTTTTATCTAGATTCAAAAGCTGCGCCAAATCGTTTACCGACAAGGTTTTGTGACGGCCTACTTCAACAAGTACATGGCATTGCGGCATGGTAATACAACAGCAGCCGGCATTGTCTCTTTCTAGAAGGCCCAAGCGTCGAATCAGCAGTCGGGCGTTTTCGCGTAATAAACTATGCAATCGTTCCATGGGAACACCTCCTTAGCTAGATGATACGACAAATAGTTTCTTAATGCAACTGTTTCTTTTGGAAATTAATAAATACATCCCGCTGAACATACAGCGGGACGTATTTATTAATTTTTCTCTTTTGGGGCTACGCTCTGGTGCAGCTTGCGTGTATACGCAGTCGTAGCCAAGGTGAAAAAGACGCTGCCCATAACGAGGAGCATCATGCTGTGATGCCATAGCGAAGAAGAATGACCGGCAAGCATAAGCTCACGGAGGGCATTGGAAAAATAAGATAAGGGAAAAATGGCGGAAGCTGCCGCGCCAACCTTGTCCATGGCTTCCAAGGGCCAGGTGTAGCCGGAGAGTACAAAAGCGGGAACTGTGTAGGCAACAGACAGGCGGGTGAAGGTCAGTTCCGAGTTGCTTAAGGCAGCGAGCAGTGAGCCGAAGGAAACGGCGGCGAAAATAAAGGAGGAAGCCAGTACAAGCAAAGGAAGTGGCGGGGCTTGCCCAGGAATAGAAAACACCTGTACAGCGGCAGCCAGGGTAAGATAGCAAGCTAAGGTGCCTGCGGCGCCATATAAAACGAGTTTGCTGAGCATGAGCAGCAACGGCTTCGTAGGTTGCAAGCTTTCTGCCTGGCGGTAGTCACCATGTATGCTGGCGCCTACTGCCAAGAAAATCCCCTGTTGGAAGGCGGCCATAGAAAGGCCGAGAACGAAAAAGGACAGATAGCTTTGGGTCGGGTTGTTAAGCACCCGCAGGCGCAATTCTACAGGCGCGCTTTTGTGGAGTGCGCTGTCCGGGAGCTGTGACAGGGTGGCCTCGTTAAAACGGGCCCCGGTATCTTTGGCAAAAGAAGTAATGATTTCCTGGGCGGTGGTCGTAACTGTATTGGCAATAAGAATATTGGCGCCGTCAGTCAAAAGCAGGACCGGCGAAGTATGGCCGGATTTAGCATTCTGTGTAAATTTCTCAGGAATGTGAAGAGCGGCAAAGGCCGTTTTTTCACGCAGCAGCAACTCCAGGTCTTCTTGGCGAGAGACTTGACTTACGATGCGGAACCGTTCCGAGTCGGCAAATGTCTGAAGCAGGGTGCGGCTAAACTGGGTTTGGTCTTCATCACAAATGACGATAGGAACCTCTTTGATCGTGTGAGAGCCGTAGAGCAGACTGAAAAGCAGCAAATAGGCTAGTGAAGCGCCGAAAAGAAACACCGCTCGTTTTCGTTCGGTAATGAACATTTGATGAAGTTCCCGCTTGAGCAGCGGCCACAGGCTCATACAACCATCTCCTTTGCGATTGCGCGTTGGAGGCGCTTCTGCCGCAGAAATACAAGCAGCATAGTAAGCAGGCTGAGAATTAAGCCGCCGCCGAACATGATGCAGATGTTTTGGACCAGAAAGGGAGCGTAGCCGGCCAATAAGAGATCTCGCAGTGTTTCCGCCATATACGTAAGCGGCATAAAAGCCGAAAATACGCGGGAAAAATCGTTCATGGAAAAATGCGGCCAACTGAGTCCGCTGAACAGAAGACCGGGCATGATGTAAAGCAGCGGTGTCTGCAGCGCATCGACCTCATTGGAAGTGATTGCGGAAAACAAGAAACTGATGTTGATGACCAGAAAAGAGAAAGCCGAGCCCAAGAGAAGCAGCTCGCTCCAAGAGCCGCGCAAAGGAATGTGAAAGATGGCAACAAGAACGCCCAATGCTAAGAGAAAGGAAACAATAGCGCCAAGCCAGCACGGTAAAAGCTTGGCTAGAAGAATTTGGGGGATAGAGGCAGCTTGGTTGAAGGAACGGCGGCTGTATTCTCGGGCGATCAGGGGACCTGCTACCAGCAATATGGCAATCTGCAGGCCGTTGGCTGCGAGGCCTGGCAGCATGAAGTTGGTGTAGGAAGTGGTGGGGTTATTGAGAATGCGCACGCTTAACTTCACTGGCGCGGCTGCATACAGAGCGACGCTAGGCAGCTGGTTGCTTCCTTCCAGTAGCTTCTGTCCGGTAGCGACAGACAAGGTTTGCACCAGTTCTTGGCTAGAGGAAATAACGGCATTGGCAAACATATTATTAGAGGAATTGGCGGTTACCAGAATTTCGGAAGCGCGGCCCGATTTTATGTTTTGCGCAAACTTCGGCGGAATGGAAACGGCCACAAGGGCTGTATTGTCTTGCAGCAGCCGCTCCAGATCTTCCTGGGTCGTCACCTGTGCCACTACCTGGTAGCGTTCTGAATCCAGATAGGCTTGTGTTACGCTGCGGCTGGCGAAGGTTTGATCCTGATCATAGATGACGGTAGGTACGTTTTTGAGAATGTTGCTGCTGTAAGCGCATCCGAAAAGCAGGCTGTAAAGCACAGGGAGGCCAAGCAGTATCCATAATGCAGGCGAGGTAAGACGGAATAGTTCTTTCCCTTCGGCGCGAAGTCTGGTTTGCAGGCTCATGTTAAGCCTCGCCATCTAAAAGTTTAAAACGCATGCCAGGCCGCAGTGTGTCGGCATTGACCTGGATTTTGACATTAAAGGTAATAATGTCGTTATCGTTGCGTTCGTTAGTAGAGCGATACGTGGCAAACTCTGCTTTTTTGCTGATGTCGACAATGGTTCCCTTTACTGTGAGCAGGTTGTCGCGCCCTTGGAGACGTACTACTTGCTGTAGTGAGTAGCGCGAGAGCTCGGTTTCCTTGACTTTCAGGTTGATCCAGTTGTCTAGCGGATCTTGGATGGCGACCAGAGGCATGCCTTGGGAGACCATGGCCCCTTCCTCCACATACTTAGTGGTGACAAGGCCATCGAAGGGGGCGCGTATCTCTGTTTCATCCAGAGAGACCTCTACTTGCTGCAGGGTTGCTTGGGCCTGGGCCACCTTGCTTTGCATAGCTTCTTCATTGGCGGTATTTACATGGGTCTGCAGCAGTCCGGCTTGTGCGGTTGCTAAGCCGGCTTCCGCTTGGGTTTGGGCGGCTTGCGCCACTTGGTATTTTGTGCGGTAGGTGTCAAAAAGCTGCTTGGAGACGGCGCCTGAGGCAACTAACTCGCTATAGCGTTTGTAGTCGTTCTCGGCTAGCGCCAGATCGGCCTGCGCTTTTTCCCATTGCGCCTGCGCAGTCAGCAAAGCCGCCTTGGCTGTTTGGTCTTGGAGCGTCGTTACAGTAGCGGCTTGAGCCGTTTGCGCCTGCAGGGCGCTAATGCTGGCTTTGGATTGATTCACTTGGGCGACAATATCACGATTGTCAATTTTGGCTAAAACCTGTCCTTTGACGACCGGGTCGCCTTCTTTGACCAGCAGGGTCATAACGCGCCCTGGAATTTTGGAGTTGATATCGACCTCCTTGGCTTCGACACGGCCCCAATTTTCGGTTGAAGCGGCTTGGTTGCCACAGCCTGTAAGCAAGGCAGCCCATAGGCAAAGCAAAAGAAACCAAAGGTGTCTGTGCGGCAGCTTTTTTTTCAGAATGAAAGTAATCATAGTAACCTCCTTAACCATAAGGGTGACTTAGAAAATAGTACTGATTAGTACCGAAATGGTATTTGCGGTACAAAAAGAGAAGAGGAAAACGCGCTTCTGGCGCGTTAAAAAATAGGTTTATTTTTTGACGGTAAGTCCTTCAACAATGATATCGATCATGGCCGTGATCGCATTTTGATAGGTTAGGTTGTTTTCTGTGAGAAAAGAGTAGCTTGTGAGGCCGTTTAAGGCGCTGATGATGGTCTGTTGGGCTACGGCTACATGAATGGGGCGTATAATGCCAACATCGATTCCCTGTTGTAAAAGAGTGGCAAGACGGTCCAGGCGTTCTTGGCGGAATTGGACTACTTTTTCCCATTCGTCGGGGTAGGTTAGACGCAGATCTTCATAGACGCGATTGGAAAAAGGCTCAAAGCGATCCGGTTTTATCGTTAAGATGGCTTTAAGCTTTTCTATAAGCGACAGCGCAGAGCCGTACACCATCTCTTCTTGCGAGCAAAAATCATGCAAAATAAGATCCACAATGGAAGAAATAAGAGCATCTTTTGAAGCAAAATGCTCATAGAGCGAGGATTTGCTGACGCTTAGCCGTCTGGCAAGATCGCTCATCGTGAATTTGAAGCCGCGCAGATTGACCTCTTCTACGGTAGCTGCAATAATTCGATTTCGCAATGCCTATCACCTCATATTCGTGTACCGAAAAAACGATTACGGTACAACTATTACAAGGTCATCATAAGTTACCTTGCAGAAGATGTCAATTATAAAATAACCCAGTGCGGGCAGGGCGAGTTCGCGGTATGGTAAAGAAGGAAGTTTTCGCTCCGACCCGAATAAGTAGCAGTATGCAAACTATAATCATTTCTTGTGTGGCGGAAGGCAAGACCTAGAAGCTAAGACTGGTATAAGGCGGGTGGCGGCAATGGATGTTTCAAAGGTTTCAGGGACGATTGTTAATGCTGTTGAGGTTGCTGAACAGCTGCATTTTTTACAAACATTGATTGATTCAATTGCCAGTCCGATTTTCTATAAAGA
>CAZKCR010000098.1:0-6928 GCA_964551055.1 uncultured Anaeromusa sp.
AAGACCTTGACGATCTCGTCACGGGACACGTTTACGTCCACAAGCAGTTTGGCAATTTCTTCATTGCCCATAGCCATGGATTTTTCCGCTACCGTCACGTCAATGGCATAGTCAGCAATAAACTGGTCAATGAAATCGAATTTATCCCGCGGCACGCCGTCCATTTCGACAACGCGGCCGTTTTGGATTTTAATGCTAGGAATCGGATCGTTGGGACTGCCCATGGCAATCAGGCCCACTTCGGGCCATTCAACCACGAAGCCGTCCTGGTTAACAGGGCGGGCTTCCAACGCTTCAAACCGTTTGGATCGTTTCATTTCGTTCCCTCCCTGCTATTAAATATAAGGTTTAGTAACGGACGGAGCCGGACCGCCCAACGCTTCGAGCAACTTCTTACCTGCATCCTTTGCGGCCAGAACGGACTGGCGAACTGCGCCGGAATCGCCGGTAATCATAATGATAACTTCGTTGGAGTAGCTGGTGCCGCCCGCAGGGCTGGCATAACCGACAAGCTCCACATTCGCCGTTTTAACGGCCACATCGGACATCAGCACGCCGATAGCCGCCGGAGCGCCTACAATCAGACCGAACGCTTTGCCAACAGGCGCGTTGAACGCTTTGTTGATGGCGTAGCTGGCGCGAGCGGTGTACTGCAACTCCAGATGGCCTGCGTCATTGCCGTATACGTCGCCGAAGGTGCGGTCCAGTTCTTTCAGGGCCACTTCGACTGCGCGGCGAGCGTCAGACACTTCTTCAGCGCCGAAAATGATAAGACATCCATGACCTGCGCCGCCTTTAGTATCGCGGGCCAGTTCAATGGTAACGATTTCCGTATTGGTAGCTTTAACCGCTTCGTCAGCCGCCATGATGTGCGGGCCAGCGCCGGTACGGCCGCCGATGATACCGATAGAGCGGAATTTAGGATCCAGCTTCATCTGCGCATGCAGCATGGGATCTACATTAGCAATTACCAAACCGATAGTATCGCCAATAGCGGTACCTACGTATTCGGTCATTCCCGGGTTAGCTGCGCAAGCGGCAGCGGCCGGAGCTTCCACAGGAGCAGCGGCTCCTTGAGACTCCATGCGTTTTTTAATTTCGTCCATAACCTTGTCAATTAACTGTTCTTGCATATGTCTTCCACCTCCAAATTAACTCTTAAACCTGTTTCGGCAGAATGCTTTCCACATCCGTGTGGGGGCGAGGAATGACGTGTACGGATACAACCTGACCCACTTTTCCGGCAGCTGCACTGCCAGCATCGGTAGCCGCTTTGACAGCACCGACATCACCGCGCACCATAACCGTCACCAGGCCGGAGCCGATTTTCTCGTAGCCAACCAAATGTACATTGGCCGCTTTGACCATGGCATCCGCAGCTTCAATAGCACCAACTAAACCTTTTGTTTCCACCATACCCAACGCTTCGTTCATTTTATGTCCTCCTTTCCTCCGGCGGATGAGCCGCGATCCATCTGTTCCAGACAGTCCGTCAGTTCATCTAAGCCTTCACCTGTATGGGAAGAGACAAAGAACACAGGCTCTTTGACTCCCGCCTGCACCAGAAATCGTCTTGCGCGTTCGCGATCAGCCTTTTCTAAATCTACTTTGGTTACTACACCCACCACCGGTCTGGTAAACATACCCGCAAACCCGGGAGGCAGCACCGGCAGTCGCTGAGAGGCATCCTGCACAATAAGCACGCCTGCAGCTTGCATGGAAGTCACCAACAGCGCCGAATAAAAACGCGGTATTTGCGCATATTCTCCGGGAGTGTCGATAGCATCGTCGTAGAATTCAATATCACTGGTCTTGCTGACTTCCTTTGCCCGCTGCCCTAAAGCATAAGCCAACGATGTTTTACCAGCTCCCACGGCGCCTACCATCATGACCTTGCGCTTCGCAACATGTTTCATTGCTCAGGACCTAGTAATGCGAGTACCGGTAAAACCCAGGCCATCCATCAGCACGGCATTTACCTGACGCAGCGCCGCTTCTACAGCGGAAACACTGCCCACTAGCACCACGGAACCGGTAAAACGGTCCATAAAGCCGATGTCCACGGCCGCGGTCTTAGTGGCCACATCCGCAGCAATCAAAGCCGCCTCGCAAGGAGTAATGGTCAAGATACCAATAGCGCCGCTTTGCCCGACGCCCAGCTTTTCGCAAAGGGCCTCCTTCGGATGCGCAATCAAATGCGCCAGCGTAACCTGTTTTCCTGGTACATATTCTTGTACGACTCTTTGTTTTTCCGTACTCATAGGCTTTCCTCGCAATCTTCGCAAATAATTTGACGATTCCACATGTGTATTAATTGGCGATTGCCTTCATTCTCCCTTGAGTCCTTGTTGCTCCCCTACTGGATATACTTGCTGCACCACTTCCCCACTCCCAGCAAAAAAATACTCCTCTTTTTCGACATAAGAACATTTTGCCAAAGTGTTTGAAAATTTTTAATATAAAAGCAAAAAAAGACTGCCCGAAGGCAATCTTTTTTTATAATATGTCTGCTGTTCTATTTTACTGAAAACCTCTTAGCTTTTTGCTTTTTCGCCTCGCAGTTCCTGCCGGTACTGATTGGGCGTCATTCCCATAGATTGTCGGAAAACACGGCAGAAATAGCTTGCGTCCTGATAGCCCACTTCCGTGGCAATCCGCACTACCGTGTAATCCGGATCTAAGAGCAGCTTTTTGGCCCGATCCAGGCGTACTCTAGTAATGAAATCTGCAAAATTAAAGCCTTTTTCCTTTTTAAACAAGCGGCTGAAGTAAAAGGGACTTAAATGCACCGTCTGCGCCACTTCTTCTAGCGGCAGATTGCGGTGACAATTGGCAACAATATATTCACAGGCTTTATTCATCACCCGCAAATTCATGCTGTTGCGATTTTCCAACATGTTATCCAAAAATTGATCCAACGCTTCCATCATCCAGCGTTCAATATCACTTTGTTCATTGCATTCATTCAAACGCTGAATGCAATGAAAATTAAGCAACGTCAGCTTATCCAAGCTGGCGCCGCCTTCCACCGCCGACCGTGACAATACTACCAGCAGCTCCAACACACAAGCTTTGATGGTTTCCAAGCGTGTTTTCTTGGCAAAAATTTCACCCAAAAGACTTTTTAAAGCTTCCTTGGCCTGCTTGCGGTCACCGCAGCGCACTTTATCCAAGACAGCCCGTTCTGCGTGGAAGGGATAATGGAAAGGCCCTTCGCTCAAATGCGGCGCATCCTCGATATGAATAACCTGGCTGCTGCCCAGATAAAACCGCTGCCGCAGCGCACTCATGGCTTCGTGATAAGAGCGGTAAATATCCCGGGGATCTGCATAGTAACGACCAACGCCGATAGTAATGCTGAGCCCCAGCTCCTCACCTACTACGCTGCGGATGCTTTCCGCTTCCCGCAAAGCTTCCGCCTTGGCAACTGCCGCATCACCGGCTTTTTCCAATCCCAGCAGTACAACAATATTATCGCTCCCCGTAGGCGCCACCAGCGCCGCCTTGCCCACGCCGCTGCGCGCCCGCACAGCACGGCAGATGCTTTGATGCAGCCGCTGCTTCATGCCCTGTTTCTCTAATTCCGATGCCTGCATAGTCAGTTTGCGGAAATTATCAATATCAATAACCAGCGCCACGCCAGGGTCCACAGCCAAGCCCAAAAAGCTGGCCCGTTCCCGATAATGCGCCATTTCCTCCACTTGGCCGGAAATGAGATCATACACAAAAGACATCTGAATAAACGGCATCGCTTCGGCCACGCTTTTGCGTAAGGCTTCTTCCTCTTGATGCTTGCTCTTCATGGCCTTGACGCCTTCAGCCACCTTGCGCAGCGTTTCCGTAAGCTCCTCCGGCCGCACCGGTTTCAGCAAATATTCCACCGCCCCCATGGAGAGGGCCTGTTTGGCATAGCTGAATTCGTCAAACGCCGTCAGCATTACAATGCGCGTATCCGGCAGCAACACCCGAATGCTTTTCGCCGCCTCCAAGCCGTTGATTTCCGGCATACGGATGTCCATCAGCACGATATCCGGCCGTTCTTCCATGGCCAGCCGGACGGCGCTGGCGCCATCGCCTGCCTCACCGACAATCTGAACCTGCGGATAATTTTTTTCAATAATAAAGCGCAACGCTTGCCGCTCCAATTGTTCATCGTCGGCTATCAACAGCGTATACATACAACTACTCCTTCCCGAATGCTGCCGGTCTTCCCTGACCAGCCTTCTGCGATCATTTAATTATGGCGAAACGGCAGGCGCAGTCGCACGGACGTGCCTTCGCCAGGCACGCTTTCCACCGAAAGACCGTATTGTTCGCCAAAGAAATGACAAATGCGCTTATGTACGTTAATGATACCTAAGCCTGTTGTCTGTCCATGCGAATTTTGCCGCCGCTCCTCCCGAAACAAGCTCTGCAAACGCTCCGCCGGCATGCCCACGCCAGTATCACGCACCGTCAGTACTACATCCCCGTTATCCATCTGTCCTTCCAAAAAAATATTGCCGCCTTCCACTCGATTTTCCAAACCATGAATAATGGCGTTTTCCACCAATGGCTGCAACGTCAACGCCGGGATCAGCCCCTCTAAAAGAGCCGCGTCGATTTGAATATCCGAAGCAATGCGATCGCCGAAGCGAACCTTTTGAATGGTCAAATAGTCGCGAATGGATTTGACCTCCTCTTCAATCGTACGCAACACGTCAATATCCCGCAGATTATTGCGCAGCAAGTCCGCTAGAGCGTAAACCACTTCCTGCGTCTTTTCCGCCCCTTCCAGCAACGCCAATCGCGCAATGGTGTTGAGCGTATTAAAGAGAAAATGCGGATTGACCTGCGACTGCAGCGCCTTCAGCTCTGTCACCTGCAGCAAGCTTTCCAGCTCCGCCTTGGCCTTCATCTCCAGCATCAGCTGTTTTTGCACAATATTCGCCAGACCGATCTCCACAATGTAGTTGGACATGATGTAAATCAGATCCGCCCCGGCCTTAATACGATGCTCCGGCACAATTTCTACTTGATCAAAGAGCTCGCCTATTTTTTCCTTATCAATCGGCAGATCCGACACGCGGCGATACATTTCTTCCTTGACTTCCTGAATATTGCTGTGTTCGGTTTCGAGCACCACCTGGCCTGCTAAGAACGCGCCGATATACTCGTCCTGTACAATAATCGGCGCCGCCAAATCCGTCAACCCGCTATGACAAAGATATACCACCGGGCGTTTATCCTGCGTAGCCCGTCGACCACTTTTGTCGTCACAATTCATGCAGCGACGAAAGCCTTCGTCACAGGAGCGGATATAATTGCAAAAACAAGCGAAATGACTGGGCTTGGTAATAGGGCGGCCTTCGGGATCCACGATAACCGCAGCTAGTCCCGTAGCCTCTGCAAACTTATCTTGAATCTCTTGCAAAATACTAGTATCAACAATTTCACTTAACGTAAACCGGCTGACTTGCATATTCCATTCCCTCCATCCTTTTACGACGCATTCGGCAGGTTCTTGTCTTGTCAAAGTTTTCGCATAAATGAATACTATTAGTTATACCGATGCTATTTTCCTGCGTCAGGGTTTCGGGATATGAAATTTTTGTCATTTCTTTGTCTTTTTGTTTGCAATATGTTACAAGGCAGCTCGTTGTTCTTTTTCCGGCGCGGCGGGAATAAAATCGGTAATTCGTGCCATATTATGCATCGTATAGAGCATAGTCTTCAACAAAAACACCATCAGGACGGCTCCGGTTCCTTCGCCTAAAGCCATATTGGCTTTCAGCACCACTTCCTCCGCCGGAATATTTCCTAGCAGCAAAGAGTATGCCATCCCCGGTTCCCGGGACATATGGGACGGAATCGCGTACTTCTCCACCCCAGTATCCAGCTTTGAGGCGCAAATATAAGCAACGGCCGTAATAAAACCATCAATGACAAAGGGCGTCTTTAAGCGTGCACATTCCAGCATAGCGGCGCAAATAGCCACCATATCGAAACCGCCTACGCAACGCAGAATATCCTTGGCGGTATGAAACTTCTCTTTATGCAATTCTACGCCTTTAGCGACTACCTGGCATTTGTTCTTAATCAATTCGCTCGTCTGCAGCCCGGCGCCGCCGCCGACAATAAACTCCGGCAAAATACCGGTCAAGCCGTGTAAAACCGCTGATGATGTCGTCGTATTGCCAATGCCCATTTCACCCATTGAAATTAAGTTGTAGCCTTTAGCCGCCAATTGACGAACCTGTTCCTGCCCGGCTTCCCACGCAATTGCAAATTCAGCCTCGGTCATGGCTTCTTCTTTGAGAAAGCTGCGGCTGCCCATGGCCGCCTTGCGGGAAATACCCGTAAACATCTTGGTAGAATTAATACCAACATCTATAACTTGATACGGAATGCCGCACTGCTGGCAAAAGCAACTGATCGTCGCCCGCCCATCTACCATATTCTGCGCCTGCAAGTACGTAATCTCTTCCGGATCTTTGGCCACGCCTTCAGCAATGACGCCATTATCCGCCGCAAACACTAAATGAAAGGGCTTCAGCTCTGTTTTCACTTCACCCCAGGACAACACCATTTTTTTTAAGTATTTTTCCAATAAGCCCAGGCTATGACGAGGTTTAGCCGCCCCGTCAATCCACTCATTCACTTCCTGTTCCAAACTCATAAAAGCCCCTCCTTCAACACGTTCAGCCTGCAACTGCCGTACCAACGGGGATGGAGGATATAAAAACGACCCAGCCACAAAGGCTAGGCATCTTTTCTTAAGTGTACCTATCCTTCTGGCATTCCCCTTGGCGCGAGGGTGCATGACAGCCAAAACAGGCAGGTATCCTGGCTAACGGTTCTTCAAGCTTCCTGCACCTTCCCGGTTTCCCAGTGGCATACGCAAGAGCTCTCCCCGAATACAGTGGCGCGACCGCATCGTTTACAGGCC
>CAZKCR010000099.1:0-6755 GCA_964551055.1 uncultured Anaeromusa sp.
TTGTTTTATGAAAATGACGTTCGCTTTTTGCGGCAGTTTTAATTGTACAAAGGAGGATACTCATGCGCACATCCATCGAATGGCTTAATGACTATGTAACGATTCAGACTGCGCCGCAGGAGTTGGCGGATGCGTTAACAATGGCTGGTATTCCTGTAGAAGAAATTGAATACCAAGGACAAGGGTTGGAAAAAGTCGTGGTCGGCAAAATTGAAGAAATTTTGCCTCATCCCAATGCAGATAAACTGCGTATCTGCCGCGTTAATGTCGGCGAAGCGGAATTGCTGCAAATTGTGACCGGCGCGGCCAATGTGCAAGAACAGGATGTAATTCCTGTTGCTTTGGAAGGAGCGCATTTGCCGAACGGAGTTTCTATTAAAGCAAGTAAGCTGCGAGGCGAGCCTTCTTACGGGATGCTTTGTTCCGCCAAAGAGCTGGGTATTGATTCAGAAGAACTGCCGGAAGAGCAGCGCAGTGGTATTTATATTTTGCCGGCCGATACGGCGATTGGTCAGGGAATTAAAGATGTACTGGGCTTGAATCAAGTTATTCTGGGCTTTGAGTTGACAGCCAACCGCGCCGACTGCTTCAATGTTATTGGTTTAGCGCGGGAAGTAGCCGCTTTGACGGGAGCTTCATTAAAACTGCCGGAGATTAAGGTTCAAGAGGATGCGGCTTTACCGCAAGCAAGTGAAACCGTAGCTGTGCATACGGATTGTCCAGATCTTTGCCGGCGTTTTGCCGCCCGGGTACTTCATGATGTGAAGGTAGGTCCTTCACCGGAGTGGATGGCTAGACGGGTTGAAGCGGCAGGCATGCGCTCCATTAGTAATGTTGTGGACGTGACCAACTTTGTCATGCTGGAAATGGGACAACCTTTGCATGCGTATGATGCTTCTCATGTGCGCGGCGCTTCTTTGACGGCACGGCTGGCTAAAGACGGGGAAGAACTGGTGACCCTAGATTCCGTAGAAAGAAAACTGAATGCCAGTATGCTTGTTATTGCTGATGCCGAAGGCCCGGCAGGCTTGGCTGGCGTCATGGGCGGCTTTGACAGTGAAGTGACCGAGGCAACAAAAACGGTCATTTTGGAAGCAGCTCATTTTCAAGGGGCGAACATTCGGAGAACAGCGCGTCAACTGGGCTTGCGTTCGGAGGCTTCGGGGCGTTTTGAACGCGGTACTGATGTGGCGCGCGCGACAGCTGCGTTGGACCGGGCGGCGCAATTGCTGCAAGAGATGGGCGCTTGTCGTGTTGCTCCGGGGTATGCTGATGCCTATCCGGTAGCGCAAGAGCCGAGGACGGTATCCTTTTCTGTAGCCGATGTAAATCGCCGTTTGGGAACGACGCTGTCGGCAGACTGCATGAATGAAATTTTGCAGCGTCTGTATTTTACCATTCTTCAGGTAGAGGGAGATACCGTCACCTTGGGCGTTCCTTCTTGGCGCGATGATGTGGAAGGAATGGCCGATATTTCTGAGGAAATTGCACGCATGCATGGCTTTGAGCAGATCGAGGCTTCTCTTCCTGCGGCGGCAGTAGCGCCTGGCGGACAAAGCCAGCGCCATGATTTGGTGGACCTGCTTACGCATCAATGCGTGGCAGCCGGCTTTATGCAGGGCATATCCTTCAGCTTTTCACATCCCAAAGTGTTTGAGGCTTTGCGCTTGGAAGCGGAAGATATGCGGCGCAAAGCCGTGCCGGTGTTAAACCCTATTACGGATGAATTCCCTATCTTGCGTACTACGTTGCTGGGGAATATGCTGGAAATGATAGGGCGTAATGTGGCCCGCCGCAATGAAGATGTTCGTTTGTTTGAAATTGGCGCGGTATATTTGCCGAAAAACTTGCCTATGGATACATTGCCTCAAGAGCCGTGGATGTTGTGCGCCGCGCTGACTGGCAGAAGACAGCCTCAAGGTTGGAGCCAAAGCCAAGAGCTTGTCGATTTTTATGATGCTAAAGGCTTAGCGGAACAATTGCTCAACTCGTTGGGCTTGACTAAGGCTATTTTTGAGAAAGCGGTTCATCCGTCGCTGCATCCGGGCCGTTGCGCTCGTATCGTGTATCCAGGCGGCAAAGAGCTCGGCTGGGTTGGGGAAGTCCATCCAGATACCCGGGAGGCTTTTGGTTTGCGGGCGCCGGTATTTGTTTGCGAACTGTCGCTAGAAGCCTTGCTTCCGTTATGGAAACGTCTGCCGACTTACACGCCATTGCCTAAGTTTCCGGGCATGCAGCGGGATTTAGCGTTTGTTACGTCTGATGAAGTTTCCGCAGGCGTGCTGGAGCAGGAAATCACTAAAATTGGCGGCTCCCTTCTAAAGCAAGTTACTCTTTTTGACTTGTATAAAGGAGATCGTTTGCCTGCCAATCAACGCAGCTTAGCCTTCTCATTGCTGTTCCAGTCTGCTGAGAAAACGCTGACTGATGAAGAAGTGGAAACGGTGATTCAAAAAATTATCAAACGCCTGCATGAGCGTTTTGGCTGCGAACTGCGCCAATAGAAGGTTGCTGTTTTATCTTGGGAAGGAATTAGTTTGTTGTTGTCGAATGAATGACTAAGATGAAATACGCATAAAGTGCCAGGTGACGAGATGGATAAAAACAAGTGCAAGGTGACCGTGGAAATTTTTGGCGAAGCCTATACTCTGAAAGGAGATATGGAAGCGGAAGCCGTGCGGAAGATTGCCGCTGCGGTTGACCAGAGAATGCGTCAATTGGCGCGCAGTAATCCCAGGCTGTCCGTAGCCAAAGTAGCTGTATTAACAGCGCTGAATCTGGCAGAAGAGTTTGGCAAGCTGGAACAGGACTATCAGGAATTAATGGAACTGCTTGACGATGACAAGCGATAAAAGACAAGAAGCACTGGGTTTTGCGCAAATGCGTAAAACCCAGTGCTTCTCTGTGAAACATGCTTTTTTGTTACTCAATCTTTTGCGGCATAAAGAACTTAGGCCTTGAAGAATCCTGCTAGGCTAATAACCAAAGAGACTAAACCGCCAGCGATCAAGGGGCCTACGGCTAGACCGTGAAAAAGGCAGACACCGGCAATGGTGCCGACGATCAGAGCGCTGACGGCTTCCGGCGTTTCGCGCATAAAGGGAACTCCTTGGGCCGCCAAGTAAGATACCCAGATGCCTACGGCAATGGCCACAAGGCCTACTGGCGATTTAAACGCGTCCAAAAGCATTTGTGTAGTTAGCTTTCCTTGGGCGATAGGGACTAGAATCGCCATGGTCAAAATAGTAATCCCCACAGAAATACCGTGCGTTTCTACCGGAGCAAGCCAGGCTTCAAAACCCAGCCATTTAATAATCAACAGAATTAAAGCCGCGATAAAAACACTATAATTGCTGCCGAAGAGAGCTAAAAAAAGGATAACAAGCAAAGGTATACTGGATTCCAACATAAGAACGACCTCCTCGAATTCGGCGCTAATTGCTTGAACTGGCTTTTAAACAAGTTAAGCTGAGAAAAAGAGAAAAAAAGCCGGATAAATGACGATAAGAAAAACAAGAGTCGTTAAAATAAAAGCGGCGCCTGGTATGTGCAGATTTAAATTATAAAGCCGTGCAGTGACGACGGCATTAATACCTGTAGGAACACTGGCTAAAAGTAAAAGCGTGCCAATGATGTCGGGATCTTGAAAAAACAATCTGGCGATAAAATATGTCAATACTGGAGTCAGCACGAACTTAATAGGTAATAAATCCAAGCTTGGTAAATAATATTTTTGTACCGAGCGAAAATTGAGGGAATAACCTACTGGAATCAAGGCAATCCAAGCTGAAACATGTACAAGAGGCGTGAAGATATCGCCTAAAACAGCCGGACGGGGAATACCGCTGCCGTAAAGAAGCATACCGCCTAGCAATCCTAAAACAGGAAGCTGGTTGCGGGTCAGAAGCAGCGGTAAAAGCCGAAAGGGCAAAGTTGAAAATTTTTCTGGAGAACTTTGTTGTTGGCAATACTGGGCTAGAGGAAAGCAAATCAAAAAAAGCACTAGATTTTGAAAAAACGCAACGATTTGCGTATAGGCAAAACCTGCTTCGCCAAAAAGAACGAAGGCTCCCAAGCCTCCTAGCGTGCCGATATTTGATAAAATCGCAGACAATAGATAGCTTCCTTGGTCTAAGAGGCTTTGATATTTGGCGCGAACCAAAAAGCAAGCAGCTGCTCCGGGAATAAAGCTAAGTAGGATGCCGAAAGCGGGCAGCCAGGCCAGCTCCCAACGCAAAGGCAAGGTCCAACAACTTAAAATGGATAGTAAAGTTCCTAAAATAAGGATATTACAGAGGATCAGCTGCTTACAAATTCGCTCAGACAACCAGCCTTTTTGTTGCAGCAGATATCCCAGGAGCAACGGGAAAATCATATCTGAGAGTAGGATAATTAGCTTTTGCATAACCAAATCATTCAAAATGTATCACCTGCATTGTAAAATAGGATGTTCTTCAGTAATAGTCTTTATCATAACGCGAATGATAGAGGAAAGCCACTTTATGAAGCTTATTTAATAGGATGATTTTGCTATTGTATGAAATTTTCTTGTAGAATAATAGGATTTTCATTGGATACTCCCAAAGTGTTGCTCAAAGATAGCAGTGAAATGTACGTTGTATTTGTGGTAAGATAAAATGATAGTGTTTGTCGCAATTTCAGGTCGACTGGGATAGTTTTGGCGAAAAAGGGAAGGAATGAAAAGAATATGGTATGTGAATTATTAGCTCCCGCAGGGAGTGTTGAGGCGTTTCGCGCTGCCGTGGAAAATGGCGCAGATGCAGTATATTTATCGGGAAAAGCCTTTGGTGCTAGAGCCTATGCACCTAATTTTTCTGATGAGGAGTTAACAGAAGCGGTACGGTATGCTCATTTACGGAATGTTAAGGTATATGTTACCGTTAATACATTGGTAGATGACAGTGAAATGAGATTGCTGCAGGAATATCTACGCTTTTTATATGAATGTGAAATTGATGCAGTATTAGTTCAGGATTTAGGGGTAGCGGCGGTAGCTCGCGCCTGTGTGCCGCAGCTGCCGTTGCACGCCAGTACGCAGATGACCGTGCATAACGCCGCAGGCGTACGCTTTTTGCGGGATCTAGGCTTCACTAGAGTCGTTGTCTCCCGTGAAATGTCTCTTCCGGAACTGCAGCAATGTGTTCAGGAAGGGGGCGCGGAAATTGAATCTTTTGTTCATGGCGCTCTATGTATTTCATATTCCGGTCAATGTTTGATGAGCAGTCTTATTGGGGGACGCAGCGGCAATCGCGGACGGTGTGCGCAGCCTTGCCGTCTCAATTATCGGTTGGAAACAGAAGAAGGTCAGACGGTTCAGGAAGTTGGCGAATATCTTTTAAGCCCTAAGGATTTAAATACCTTGGAGATGGTGCCGCAATTACTCGCGGCTGGCATCCATTCTTTGAAAATTGAAGGACGTATGAAGCGGCCGGAGTATGTAGCCGTAGTAGTCGCCGCCTATCGTCAGGCGCTAGATGCAGCGCTGCGTGGTGAAACATTATCGCTGGAGCCGTTGCAACGGGATTTAGAACAGATCTTTAATCGTGATTTTACCACCGCTTATTTGCAAGAACGTCCGGGGCGGACTATGATGAGCGATCGCCGTCCTAACAATCGTGGTTTGCGAGCAGGTCGTATTGTGGCCTATGACTACGCCAAAAGGGAAGGTTGTTTGAAGCTCGAGCAGCCGCTGCGGCAGGGGGACATTCTTGATATTTGGGTTAAAGTAGGCGGCCGTGTCAATCTTACGATGCAGGAGATGTATGTAAGCGGAAAATTAGTGGAAGAAGCTGAACCGGGCACCCTGGTAACCATTCCAAATATGCCGCCGGTAGGAATGAATGACCGGGCGTTTAAGGTGTTTGACGCACAATTAATGTTGAAGGCGCGTACCTCTTTTGCCAAAGAGCAGCGCAAGGTTTCTGTGACGGCAGTGGTAGAAGCGGCCTTAGGAGAACCTATGCGCTTGACTTTGCGCGATGGTGAAGGACATGAGGGAATCGGAGAGACTGACTTTTTGGCGGAAGAAGCAAGAAAGCATGCCTTGCAGATTGATTCCGTGCGTAAGCAAGTAGATCGCCTAGGTACTACTCCCTTTATTCTAGATAAGCTGGAATTTAAGGCGCAGGGAGAGTTAATGGTGCCGGTGAGCGAACAAAACGAGATGCGTCGTCGCGCCGTAGAAGCGTTGGAAGAAGCCAGACTAGCCGGTTATAAGCGGCCTGCGCTTCCAGTAAGAGCTTGCACTTTAACACTTAAAGCCGAAAGGTCGATAGCGAAAGAACAATGGCCGGAAAAAATTTGCGTACAGTGCAGCGAGCTGGCGCAAGTAGAGGCGGCTTTAGCAGGAGGAGCTTCTTGCATTCTTTTTGGGGGCGAAGATTTTGTGAAACCGGCGCCTGGGCCAGAGGAGTACGCCGCTGTTTGCCAAGTTGTTAAGAAAGCGGGTAAAGAGCTGTGGCTAGGGACGCCGCGTATTGTCCGCGAATGGCAGTTGCCTCGATGGGAGCAGGTTTTCTCGTTTGCAGCGTCACAAGGAGCGTCAGGCGTATATTTGGCTAATTTAGGCTTGTTGGAGTTGTGTCGGGAAAAAACGCCGACTCTTGCTTTTTGGGCGGATGCGCCGTTGAGCCATTTTAATTCACAAGCTCTTGCCTTCTGGGCTGAGCAGGGAGCGGTCGGGGCGACGTTATCGCCGGAATTGACCTTTGAGCAAATTCGCAAGCTTCATTGGC
>CAZKCR010000100.1:0-6730 GCA_964551055.1 uncultured Anaeromusa sp.
CCCAAACATTGCAGAAGCTGAAAAAAAGGTTGCAAAACCTGCGGTGGCGAATTACTTTGGTATGAAAAATAATAGAACGGCTTTATCCAACCGCAGAGGTTATTTGACCAAAGAATTCTCTTTTTTCCATTTGCAGGATACAGGGAAATTACGTATTGATTCCCATTACCATGATTTCAATAAAATCGTCATTTTCCTTTCCGGCAACGTCACTTATTATGTGGAAGGAACCGCATATCCGCTGCAGCCAGGAGACCTACTCCTTATTGCCAGGGATACCATCCACAAACCACTCATCGATGCGTCCGCCCCCTACAATCGCATCATCTTGTGGCTTAAGCCCTCTTTTTTGGAAGCGAGCAGCACCCCTGACGCTGACCTGCGCTCCTGTTTTACGCAAACCTCCAGCGGCCTGCATTTGCTGCGCCCGGGCGCTCCCTTGCAGCTTCGCCTCCAGGAATTATGCACGCAAATTGAAGAGGCCGGAACAAGCAATGCCTTTGGCGCATCGATCTTGCAACGCACTCTCTTCCTGCAACTTTTAGTGTATCTAAATCGTCTTTCGTTGAGACAAACAGGCTTGTCCCATATTGAACGCCGCAGCGACGATACCATCAATGCAATTTTGCATTACATGCAGGAAAACATCGCCGACGACTTGTCCGTGGAAAAATTGGCGTCGCTTTGCTTTCTTACGCCCAGTTACTTCTCGCGCAAGTTCAAAGAACATACTGGTTTTACGCCGCATCAATATGTTCTGCAGCGGCGTTTAATCGCTGCGGGCCAATTGCTTCGCGCAGGCCATTCCGTCCTCCATGCCTGCTTGGAAAGCGGTTTTCAAGATTACGCCAATTTCACACGAGCCTTTAAAAAAGCGCACGGCGTATCCCCTAAAAAATACTATTCCCTGCAGCTAGAGCGTTAAGCTCCGGTGACGCAAAAAGTCTGCTGCTGTTTCGTGACAAGCAGCCATTCATCGTCCTTTTCCGGTTTTAGCAACAATGCCCCCAGTGTTTCCGGCTGTAAAAAGCCGATGGTTACATGATTTTTGCGTTGCACAATACTGCCGATGTTTTGCAGCTCCAAAGCGATACGTTCGCCCCCTTCGCCTTGGAGCAAGACGGTTTTGGCCGTTGTTTGCATGAATCTTGCCGGAATCCGCTGCGGCTGCCGCAAAGCGGCATTTTTTTCTTTGGTAATGACATACAGATAATGCGTCCACGCCTTTTCAAATTCCGCAGCTGCATACAGCCGCCGCACCGAATCGCCGTCCCCAGCCGGGTCGTTCACTACGATATAGTCTCTACCGTCTTGCCGCACCATCCCCCTCACTACTACCAAGTGCCCATCTGTCGCCTCTACCGGCGCCCCATGCAGCACAGGCAGTTCAGCGGGAACAGCCTCACTGTTCTTGTACATGACACTGGCGATCACCGGCCCTGTTTGCTGCAGTGTTTCTCTGAGCGCTGCTAACGAAGACTCATACGCCACATACGCTTTTAGCCCAAAGTTAGCTGCAGCGGCACAGTTAAAAGACCAATTGCCAAAAGGAAATTGATCTTGACTGTAATCTCGCACGCGCCAAGCCACTTCTTCCGGCAACACATCCACACCATGATAGTTAAGCACCATAGCCACCGATACGGGACTGCAAATCTGCCCCGCAATACTTGGATCGCTGTGCCGCTGCGCATAGGCCGGTACATCCAACACCGCGTCTTTTCGCTCTATGGATTCCTTACGCTCTGTTGATTTGGCGTTTACCGCCGCCGCCAACAAGGTAACTTGGGGCGTCACTTGAGGTTGCTCACTCCTTAAATAAACACGATACCGCAGCGCATCCGCCATTTTCCCTTTAGCAACTTTGAGAGTGTCAATATCCATGACGGCTACTTCATCTTTTACCATCTCTTTCTGCGAGCCTACAGCACTCCAGGAGTTCCACTTCCCCCAAGAAAACCAGGCAGACCACTTGCCCTCAACGCGAACCTGCGCCTGCACCTCTACTGTGGTTCCCTGCGGGGTAGCCGCATTCCAAGACATCACTAGCTCGGTAAAAGGCGCACTCGCAATACTAGGCGATCTATACACGCCCGCAGCCTCCCTTGTCCCAGCCAAGACAAGCTCCTGCTGCACAGTTCGTCGAGTTCCCTCAAAAAAACCAGTCGCAAAATCATCTAAGAGCGCTCCGTTTATAGTTTGTTCTCGCACTAGCTCTGGCGGCTTTTCGTGAGCGTATACGGTTCCAAATTTTAAAACCATTATCACCGTCCATAGCAAAACCAAGCAACACCCGCGGCTTTCGATAACGCCCCTCAGCGAATGCAGCACCCCCTTCTTACCGCTTATCGTTTTTATGCGCATTTCCTTACTCACTAGCATCCGCCTTGGCTTGCTCCCATTCCGCCTGCTTAAATCCTACTAATATTTTATCGTCCGCAATAAGCAGCGGCCGCTTGACCAACATACCGTCTGTAGCCAATAACGTGAGCATTTCTGCCTCGGACATAGTTAGCAGCTTTTCCTTCAACTGCAGCGATTTATATAAAAGGCCGCTTGTATTGAAAAAGCGCTTCAAAGGCAAGCCGCTTTGCTTCCACCATGTTTCCAGTTCAGCCGCCGAAGGATGCTGGTCTTTGATATGCCTTTGTTCATACTCAATCCCCTGCTCATCCAGCCATTTTTGGGCTTTCTGGCAAGTAGTGCACTTGGGATAGCAAATAAATTGACGCTTCATAATTTAACCTCCCTAATTTCGTACTCTGCAAAAAAGACAAGCGCCCCTATCTTCTTCACATGAGACAGGAACGCCACGTCTAGCCATTTTATATTTTTTCTCTTTTACGGTGCTAAATCCTGCTACAAACTACTTCAATACAGACAAATTCCTCATTTACCGTTTTTTCTTAAGCGAACACAAAAACTACTTTGCCCGCTTCCCCGCTTTTTGCCAATTTAATTCCTTCTTCGTATTGTTCAAGCGGCAGTTGATG
Organism: uncultured Anaeromusa sp.; assembly: GCA_964551055.1. Lineage (GTDB taxonomy): Bacteria > Bacillota > Negativicutes > Anaeromusales > Anaeromusaceae > Anaeromusa. Next base: position 2,994 of record CAZKCR010000100.1, read on the forward strand.
TGTTATTACAGGCAGCACATTCAATCTCCCAGAAGCCAACGCATTCTCCATAGCATTCCAAGTGGAGAACATTTTTCTGCCATGTACGCCAAACACATGCGCTTCTTTGAAAACAACTTCACTGCCCAATTCAAGCTCCAGTTTTTTGCTTGGCAAGCCAATCAAACCATAGTGACCGCCTTTACGCAAAAATTGAAAGCCTTGCTTAATAGCCGCTACATTGCCGGAACACTCGATAATAGAGTTTACGCCAAATCCGCCTGTTTGTTCTTTAATAATGGCAACAGCATCTTCCTGTCCGGAATGGATTACCGTAGAAGCTCCCATTTTTTTAGCCATGTCCAGCCGCGAAGCGCTTACATCCAGAGCAAAAATTTGCGACGCCCCCATAAACGATGCCGCCGCTACTGCAAAAAGCCCAATCGGGCCGCAACCTACCACGGCGACACTAGTTCCCCCTACGGCACACTCCTGCGCCGTGCGGAACGCAGTCCCCAAGGGCTCCAAAATAGAGCCCACCGCAAAGGGGATTTCCTTGGGTATTTTTCGCGCACATACAGCGGGAATAAGGGCATATTCTGCGAAACAGCCATTGGTATGAACTCCGAAAATACGCAAATTATTGCAAATGTGCTGCTCGCCGATTTGACACTGCAAGCAAGTGCCGCAAGGAATGTGCGTCTCTGCTACAACATGATCTCCAAGGGTTACACCGGTTACATCGGCGCCTACCTCAACTACTTCGCCGCAGCATTCATGACCAATCGTACAAGGCAGTTGAATGCCGGCATTATGCGCCCACGGACTCCAGTCAACAATATGAAGGTCGGTCCCGCAAAGAGCCGCCGCCCGTACTTTGATAAGCACTTCTCCCGCCCGAGGTTTAGGTTGGGCGATTTCTTTCATCTCTACGCCCGGCAATGGACTTGTTTTCACCAATGCTTTCATATGTATCCTCTCCCTTGTTACTATAAATTAATTTTCAAGCCAGAAACTCTCAGGCTGGTCAATCCCGCATAAAGCCGCCGTCAACATCCATAATTTCCGCATTGACAAAACTCGCCAGCGGTGATGCTAAAAATAAGACGGCATTTGCAATATCTTCGGGTTTGCCCGGACGCCCCAAAGGAATATTGCTGATGATTTGCGCACGTTTTTCCGAAGAAATATCTTTCGTCATATCGGTTTCCGTTAAAGCCGGCGTGATGGCATTGACATTTACGCCATACGGCCCCAGTTCTCTGGCCAAACCCTTGGTCACTGCAATCACCCCCGCCTTTGACGCCGCATAAGCGGTATTGCCTAAAAGACCGCCGCCTACCTTGCCCGCCACCGAGGCAATATTGATAATCTTGCCGCTTTTTTGCGCTTTCATATATGGCGCGGCTGCTTGACAGCACAAGAAAACGCTCTTCAAATTGACCGCCATAATCGTATCCCAATCTTTTTCCGTGATGTCCCAGAACGGTGTTTTTAGGATCATTCCTGCATTGTTAACCAAAATATCAAGTTTCCCCAGTTGCGCAACCGTTGTTTCTACCATGCTTTTAACAGCATCCCCAACCGCGACATTTCCTTCCGCAACAACCGCCTTGCCTCCAGCTGCACCTATGGCCGCTACAACAGCAGATGCTCTTTCGGCATACAAATCATTGACTGCCACCGCACATCCTTCTCGCGCTAAAGCCAGCGCAATTTCCTTACCAATCCCTTGACCCGCCCCGGTCACCAGTGCGCACGCATTTTGAAGCATCATCCAACGCATCCTCCTTGAAGTTTGAATTTATTTTACTCTTCAAATTTTTCACGCAAGAATGATGCCAAGCCATAGAAGCCCCTAAAAACCTGCTTTTTCATTTGTCTGCCTGCTCACTTTCAATGCAACATCGCATCGACCATCTTCTTTCTTCCTAAAAAACAACAAAAAACAAACGTTGGCAGGCAATGCAAAAATGCATCGCCTGCCAACGTTCTTAAAAAAAATGCATGTATTGATTTCTCAAGGAAGTTTCAACCCCAATTTCTTGACTTTCCGCACAACCGTAGATTGATTCACGCCTAACAGCTTTGCCATCTTGTAGCTTGAATATCCATCGGCAAGAAGGGTTTCGAATATCCTGCGCTCCACACTATGCAGCAAGGCTGCTAAACTCTGGCCATTTCCCGATGAAACAGCCTTTTCCGTTGCATATTCCGCCGTCAAGGAAGACACCATCTCATCTGGAAGCATATCCAAGGTGATGCGCTCATCCGGCGCCAATACCACAAGCCGTTCTAGCAGGTTTTCCATCTCCCGGACATTGCCTGGCCACTCATAGTTCATAAAAGAATTAATCACTTGCGGCGACAAAGAAGTTGCCGATTTATACTTCTTGTTGAATTTATGCAGAAAAAAATTGGCCAAAGGAAACACATCGTCTTTCCTTTCACTCAAAGGCGGAATCTTTAAGCCCACTACATTGAGGCGGTAAAACAAATCTTTCCTGAACTTCTTTTCCTTGATCATTTCTTCTAAGTCCCTGTTCGTAGCGGCAATGATTCTAGCATTCAAGTCTTTTTCCTTGACTCCTCCCAAACGAGTAAACTTCTTGTCCTGCAAAACGCCGAGCAATTTTGCCTGAAGAACCAAGGGCATTTCGCCAATTTCATCCAAAAATAGCGTACCGCCCATGGCAATCTCTAAAATCCCCATTTTTCCGGTTTGAGCGGCGCTGGTAAAGGCTCCTTTTTCGTAACCGAAAAGCTCGCTTTCTAGAAGATTCTCCGGAATCGCTCCACAGTTAACTTTTACAAAGGGTCCGCTCCCCACTTCACTATGCTCGTGAATCGACCGAGCCAAAACCTCCTTGCCGGTACCAGACTCTCCTGTAATCAAAATAGTGACTTCGCTCTTGGCAACCTTCAGAGCCGTGGCGATCACTTTTTTCATCGAAGGACTTTCGGCTGTCATGCCTTTAAGAACCACATCGCGGTTCCTTAAATGAAGCACTTCCGAATAATATCGGTCAGATAACTCCCTGACCTGCTCAATCTGCTTCTTCAATTCCATAAGCTCCGACATATCTCGGATATTGGCAACTACGCGAAAGATATCCCCGGCCTGATCAAAGACTGGAATGGAAGTAATCATCACCTGCTTGCCGCTTTTAAGCACAGGCATCGTAGTTTCTACCTTCCGTGACTGAATAGCATTAAGCGTCGCAGATTCTGAGATAAATTTCTGTTCTAGTAATTTTTGAGAATAAACTCCCTGCAAAAATTCGGGTTCAATCCCTGTAATCCGACAGTACGATTCATTCCAGCGCAACCCCAGACCGTCTTTGTCTGAAATGAAAATTCCATCATGAGAAAACGCAAAAGCAGCTTGCAGCTCTCGATTGGCGTCTTCCAATTTTTTCATGTACTGCATTTGCTCTTGCTGCCGTTTAATTCTACTGCTATCCAATTTGCTAAAAGGTCGTACCATTCGCTTGACCGAGCGCATTCCTTTTTTCAATAGCATTTAAATCATTCCTTTATCCGCGAATAAGACGAACAGGCGTACTAGGTACTTAGTTTCGCTGTTCCGCTTGTGTTTCCTTCCCTTAATAGAAGTCCTGGCAAATGCTTGTGCATATTCCTTGCATATTTTATCGTATTATCTTGGAATAAAGCAGTGGTTCCTTTAGCCTTTTAGTAGTACAATAGATTATATATGCGCAGCAGATGGTTATTTGCTGTCCATGAAAATTTGAAAT
>CAZKCR010000101.1:0-6689 GCA_964551055.1 uncultured Anaeromusa sp.
ATCTTTCTTCTGTGTGGAGTTTTGAGGGAGCATGCAAATGCAAACTCAGTAAGACAATCCGGTGACGATAGCTGTGGGGTTCCACCTGTTCCCATCTCGAACACAGCAGTTAAGCCCACATACGCCGAAAGTACTTGGCTGGAAGCGGCCTGGGAGGATAGGTAGTTGCCGGTTTATTCCTCGATAGCTCAATCGGTAGAGCACGCGGCTGTTAACCGCGGGGTTGTAGGTTCGAGTCCTACTCGAGGAGCCAGTTTTATCGAAGCCGTACATTAGTACGGCTTTTTTTTATTTGCTCTATTCTTGCATCTAAGCTTCTCTTGCTGTAAAATTAGCAAGAGTGAAAAGTATCACAAGGAGCGTTATTGATGATTGAAATTGCCATTTGCGTAGGAAGCGCCTGTCATTTAAAGGGCTCTTACCAAGTGATGCACGCGTTTAAGGCTCTTTTGGATCTGCACCGTTTGGAAGGACGGCTTGTAGAATTAAAAGGAGCTTTTTGCCAGGGCGACTGTACAGAAGGCGTGGTTGTTCATATTAATGGAGAGCGAATTACCCGCGTTTCCCAAGATAAAGTGTTTGAACTTTTTCAAGCAAAGGTGTTGGAGAAACTGTCATGAATATTATCCGTACCCTCAAGGTTAACTGCAAAGATTGCAATCGTTGTGTGCGATCTTGTCCGGTAAAAGCTATCGGCGTAAGCCGGCATCATGCATATGTACTGGAGGAACGGTGCATTCTCTGCGGAAAGTGTGTTGCTGAATGTCCGCAAAATGCCAAGCAAATTCGCAATCAACTTAATGATGTACAGCGCTGGCTTCAAGGAAAACGGCCGGTGTATTTGAGCTTGGCCCCATCATTTCCCGCATTTCCGGCGCTTGGTGCAGCGGAAACGCTGCCGGAACGTTTAGTTGCATTGGGTTTTGCCGCCGTGGAATGTACTACTGTGGGAGCTGACCTTATTATGGAAGAATATCGGCATTTAGTAGAAACCAAATCTCATCCGATTCTTTCTTCCTGTTGTCCTGTAACCGTAGATTTAGTGAATAAGTACTATCCTCAAGTTTCATCCTGGCTGGCGCCTGTGATTTCCCCCATGCAGGCGCATGCGAAAGATATTAAGCAGCGTTGTCCAGAAGCTAAAGTTGTATTTGCAGGTCCATGTTTGGGAAAAATGGGAGAACTTAAAGAACCTTTTAACTCGGTTGACGCTGTGTTGACCTTTTCACAACTGCAGGAATGGCTGCTGCAAAGCTCCACCATTGCGTCCTCGCAGGAAAATTGCTGGCATGAAGGCGTTCATACTCGAACCTTTCCTCTCAGCGGCGGCATTACCCGTTCGTTTTTGACTTGGGATGGCATGAGCGAAGATGTGGTTATTGCGGATGGTCTGGAACGCTGCACTGAGTTACTGCAAGGATTGTGTCGGCATGAAGTCAGGCCTCGCTTTGTAGAGCTTTTGGCTTGTCCAGGAGGATGCTTAGGCGGTCCTTTGGGCGGTCAGGCGGACTGTTTAGCTGCGCGGCGCGAGGCCATCCTGCAATATTGGCGTAAGGTGGAAGCAGAGCAGTCTTCTTTGCCAGAGAGCCCATCTTCTTTGAAAGTTGCACCTGAAGTGGAGCTGGGAAGAACACAACTACCAAGACCAACACAGTTTGCAGCGCCGCCGGAAGCGGAGATTCGAGCCATTTTAAGCCAAATCGGCAAATATACCCAGGCTGATGAACGAAATTGTGGCGCTTGCGGATACTCAACGTGTCGCGAGAAAGCTACAGCCGTGTATTACGGCGTAGCGGAAACGACTATGTGCGTGCCCTATATGCGATCTAAGGCGGAATCCTTCGCTAAAATTATTGTACGCAACTCCCTGAACGCCATTATTGCTGTAGATTCGGACATGATCGTTCAAGAGTGCAACCCGGCGGCTGTGCATATGTTTTCCGGGCGGCAGGCGCTACGCCGTGGTCGACCTTTGGGAAGTTATTTTGCGCCTGATCTTTTTGTGGAGGCTTTGCAAAAGAATACAAAGCTGATTGGCAAGCGCGTCGAATATCCAGAGCACCAGTTAGTAACCGAACAAATGATCTTGCCGGTTCCAGAACACAATTTGGTTATTGGCATTATTACCAATGTAACAGCGCAAGAGAAGCGTCTTCAGGACTGGGAAAAAACAAAGGCGGAGACGATGGATAAGGCCAACGCCATCATTCGGCAGCAAATGCATGTAGCTCAGGAAATTGCCGGACTTTTGGGAGAAACAACAGCTGATACCAAAGTGGCTCTGCTTGAACTAATGCACCTGCTTCATGATAAGGAGGAGCGGTAATGCTGTTTCATGCGGATGTGGCGGTCCGACAGCTCAATAAGCACGGCGAAGAACTTTGCGGTGATCACGTAAATATCACCCGTACGGCGGATGACACCTTTATTGTTCTTTCAGACGGCTTGGGAAGCGGCGTTAAGGCAAATATTCTTGCCACGTTAACGACGAAAATTGCGTCTTCCATGTGCCGCAAAGGCATTGCCATGGAAGACGTAGTGGCCACGATAACGGAAACACTGCCTGTTTGTCGTCAGCGAAAAATTGCTTATTCGACTTTGCATTTACTTCATTTGCAAGCGGACGGGCAGGCGAAAATCGTAGAATTTGATTGCCCTCGGACGTTTTTGTATCGTGACGGCGTTGTTACTCCCGTACCAACTGAGGAAAAAGAAATTGCCGGTCGACTTGTACGCGAAGGCGCGCTACGATTGGTAGAAAACGATCTTCTCGTTGCAGTCAGTGACGGCGTTATTCATGCCGGCATTGGCGGCTTGCTGAATCTTGGCTGGGGTTGGGAAGGCATTGCCGAGCAATTGCGGCAAATCATGCTTCAGCCTGCGCGATGCGCAAGAGATGTCAGCCAGAGTTTAATTTCCTGCTGTGAAGGCTATTACACGGGGAAACCGGGAGATGATTCCACCGTTGTTGCGGTGCGTCTGCATCCGCCGCGCTGCCTTACGCTGATGGCCGGTCCTCCGCAGGATCGCCGTGCTGATTCCCGGGTGGTGTGGCGCTTGTTGAGCCAAACCGGCAAAAAAGCTGTTGCCGGAGGCACGACGGCTCGGATTGTCAGCCGCATTGCCGGACGTGAGCTTCGCGTACTCGGCGTATACGAAGATCCACAAATACCGCCGACAGGAAAGCTTGACGGTATCGATCTAGTAACGGAAGGATTATTAACTTTAAATGCAGTAGGCGAACGCTTATTGTCTGAAGAAGAGTTGCGTATTTCCCGTAAACGGGATGGAGCAACGTTGTTGGCTCAGGAATTATTACAGGCTGACCGCATTACTATTTTGGCAGGAAAAGCCTTGAACGAGGCGCATGCACAAGCGCTGCATCTGCCGTTTCAAGTTCATTTAAAAAGCCAAGTGCTGCAACGGCTGGCAGGTCAACTGGAAGCCATGGGAAAAACAGTAGTGCTGGAATGGTTTTAAATAGATTGGTGACTAGAGAATTGTAAATTTATTTTGTAATGCAATGAAATGTGAATTGAATGAGAGAGGGTAGGTTTTAAAATCATGGCGCATATAAGTGAGATTGTATCGATTCGTCGAAGTGTATTAGCCGAGTTGGCCAAATTAACTCGCGAAGGTAAGTTGGTTGCTGAAATTGAAAATTCAGCGTTTAGTTTGGTTAGTGAAAACGGCAGCCGTTATCGTTGCTGCGTGCATAAAGAACGGGCCGTACTAAAGGAACGTTTTAATTTAGCGATGGGGCAGGAAGTGGATATGCCGCTGGCGGAAGCTGCACAGCGTACCTTGGCGGGACAGTATGCTCAGATGCCGATTATCAGTGTTTTGCCCGAAGCCTGCGATCAATGCCCAATCGATAAATTTTTCGTTACGAATGCTTGCCGGAACTGCATTGCTCATAATTGTAAAAACAGCTGCCCTAAAAATGCGATTATGATTGTGCAAAACCAAGCTTATATCGATAAAACCAAGTGTGTGGAATGCGGCATGTGTAAAAAATCCTGCTCTTACGGCGCGATTATTGAAGTTAATCGTCCCTGCGAGGGCGCTTGTGAGCTCAAAGCTATCAAGGCTGGCGCCGATCGCAAAGCAGTTATTGATTATGATAAATGCGTACAATGCGGCGGTTGTAAAATAGCGTGTCCTTTTGGGGCTATTTCCGATAGAACCTATTTGGTACAGGTTCTGCGGGCTATTGATGCGGGGAAACAGGTGCATGCCTTGTTGGCGCCGGCTTTTATCGGACAATTTGGCGCTAAGGTGCAGCCTGGCCAAGTGGTTGCGGGTTTGAAAAAAATTGGCTTTTCCGAAGTCGAAGAAGTTTCTTTTGCCGCTGATATCGTTACGTTAGAAGAGGCCAAAGAATTTGCTGAAACGGTGCCAACAGAGCGTCCCTTTATGACCACTTCGTGCTGCCCGGCTTTTGTGGGCATGGTAGATAAACATTTGCCGCAAGTGAAAGAATTGGTTTCAAGCACGGTTTCTCCTATGATTGCCGCCGGGAAGGTGGTAAAAGAAAGAACCCCAGAGAGTATCACCGTTTTTATCGGCCCTTGCGTAGCTAAGAAATACGAAGCAGAAGCCAAAGGCCAAGGAGTTATTGACTATGTACTGACATTTGAGGAGCTTCAAGGGATTTTTGAGGGGCTGGAAATTGATTTAAGCGCCATGGAAGCAGACTCTTTTCAAACGACTGCTTCCCGAGACGGCAATATTTTTGCCCGCGCAGGCGGCGTAGAGCAGGCTGTGAAGGATACGGCAGCCCAACTGGCGCCTGATCTTGAAGTTTGTTCGCAACGTAAAGAAGGCTTGGGCGAATGCAGGATGCAGTTGTTAATGATGAAAGCGGGGAAAGTTCCTGGTAATTTCTTTGAAGGTATGGCTTGCCAGGGAGGCTGCGTCGGTGGTCCTGGCTCTATTGCGGATTATCGTGTTACGAGCAAGCTGGTTGATAAATTTGGAGGCTCTGCACAAGTCACCACGGCTCCTGAAAATGAGGCGGCCAAGCAAGCGGCTCAACAGCAAAAAAATTGGCATCATCACGCGTAATTTTGCCAAATTCGTCGAAATATGATATCATTATTCCCGCTTAGTATTGCTGGGAGGGGAAAACAATGTCAGGACATTCCAAGTGGGCTAATATTAAACATAAAAAGGGAAAAATGGATGCCATTCGCGGCAAAATCACTACCAAAATAGCTAGGGAAATCACAGTTGCTGTGCGCATGGGCGGTGCGGATCCAACAGGCAACATGCGTTTAAAACTGGCTTTGGGCAAGGCTCGGGAAAACAATGTTCCCAAGGACAACATTCAAAGAGCTATTCAAAAAGGTCAGGGTAACCTGGAAGGCAGCAACTACGAGGAGCTGACCTATGAAGGGTACGGCCCGGGCGGTGTGGCGCTGATTGTGGAAGTAATGACCGATAATCGCAATCGTACCGCTGCCGATCTACGTCATCTCTTTTCGAAAAATGGCGGCAATATGGGTGAGAGCGGCTGCGTATCCTGGATGTTTAAACGCAAAGGCCTATTTACCTTGGAAAAAGAAGAGTCTTTCGATGAAGATGAATTGATGATGACGGTTCTTGAAGCCGGAGCTGACGATATGTCAGTAGAGGAAGAAGAAGTGGAAGTGCTTACTTCGCCAGAGGCGTTTGCCGCGGTACAAGAAAAACTGGAAGCGGAAAAAGTGACGATTCTCTCCGCTCAGTTGGGCTTGTTTCCAGATACCCGCATAGTTGTAGAGGGCGACGATGCGACCAAGCTGATGAAGCTCTTGGATGCTCTGGAAGACCATGACGACGTACAGGAAGTATACGGAAACTTTGATCTTCCGGAAGATGCAATCTGATTTTTAGGCGGCGCGAAGCGCCGCTTTCTTTACTGTTAGCAGGAGTTTCCTGAAATAAAGCGAATCTATGTTCTTTGTACGCTGCGTGGCGTTGCAAGGAGGGGCTTTGGTATTATGCGTATTTTGGGAATTGACCCGGGAACGGCGATTTGCGGCTATGGCTGCGTAGAGTGGATACAAGGGCGCTTGCGCCCAGTTGCTTATGGCGCTATTCGTACTGGTCCTGAGCTGCCGTTAGAAAAACGCTTATTGCTGATTCACGAACGACTGCAGAATTTACTGACCGAGCTTCAGCCGGGGCGAATTGGGGTTGAACAGTTATTTTTTAATCGCAACGTAACTACCGCTATGGCTGTAGGGCAGGCGCGAGGGGTCATTTTACTAGCGGCTGCACAGGCAAATTTGCCTCTCGAAGAATATACGCCGGGGCAGATTAAGCAAGCGGTAACCGGTTATGGAAAAGCAGATAAAGGACAGGTTACAGGCATGACGGTGCGGCTTCTAGGATTGAAGGAAGCTCCCAAGCCGGATGATGTAGCGGATGCTTTGGCTATTGCTATTTGTACGGCCCATTGCTGCGAACAGCGCAATGTTTGGCCGAGGAGGTAACGGAAAAATGATCGGATTTCTTCGGGGCCGGGTAGCACAGCTACAGCCGGAAAGCTGTTTTTTGGATGTTCAAGGTGTCGGCTATCGTTTGGCTGTTTCTGAACAAACCAGACGTACCTTATCCATGGGACAGGATGCTATGCTTTTTACTCATTTGCAGGTTCGGGAAGATGCTTTGTCTTTGTTTGGTTTTTCCCAAGAAGAAGAGTA
>CAZKCR010000102.1:0-6602 GCA_964551055.1 uncultured Anaeromusa sp.
TTCCGCCGCAACCCTGCAGTCCGGCTCAATGGTCAATTCCTTCGCGCATTTCAATGCCCTGCGCAAAAGGATGACGCAATTCCTTCATTTCCGTAATCAAGTCCGCCTCCGCCAATATTCCTGGCGTAGCGTAGCGCCCGGTCATCACGATCTCCGCGCGCGGCTGTGGCCGCTTCTTGTGCTGCCGTAACGCGGCGACAACTTCCGCTTCCGCCAGCAAGCCGCAAGCAATCGCAATATTAATCTCATCCAAGATAACCATCTCGTAGACGCCTTTCTTCAAAAAGGCTTGAGCTAATTCCCAGCCTTGCCGGGCCAGGCGGCAATCGATCTCCTCCGGCTTAGACAAATCGACAAAGTCATTTCTCCCCGCAGGAAACAAATCAATTCCGCTTAGCGCTTGGAGCGCTTTTACTTCGCCATAATCCGGGTCATCCTTCATAAATTGCACAACAGCAATCTTCCAGCCTTTCCCCCAGGCCCTTAAGGCCAATCCCAAGGCCGCCGTCGTCTTGCCTTTGCCATCGCCGGTGTACACCTGGATCAAACCCAAGCGCTTCAACGATTCCGCCCCCTCAGCAAATCAAACAGATCTTCCGCTCCATGAGCAACGCGCACGTCGCAGCCGGCTTTTTCGCTCACCTGCGCCAACGTCATATCGTCTAAAAAGATCGCCTCTCCTTTGCGCAAAGCTACTCCCGGCAAAATCAAGCGTTGCGGACGCGCGTTTTCGCGTTGCAGCGCTTTTAAAATATCGCCGCCTGTCAAAAGACCTGTCACCGTAATAGCCGGCCCAAAAAACTCATTCGCTACTTCTATTACGCGCACATGCTGCCACAAGGGACCAGCCAGCAACGGCGCCAGCACCTTGGCCGCCGACGTTCCCGCTACAATCCAGATATCTTCCGCCTCAGGCTTGGTGTTTTGCACATCCTGCAGCTGTCGCTCCCAGTCCGTTAAAAAATCACGTACCATACCAACGCCGTTTTCCAATTGCGGAAACCCTTCATAGGCTTCTTCCATTGGCCAAGAACGTCCCGCAGCCAGATAAAACTCATCTCCTAAAAAGACAAAGCGTGTTTGCGCCTCCTGAAGAAAGCGTTCTTGACATAAAGCTACATCGTCAATAATCCGCCCCGCCTCTTCCGGGGTAAAGCCTCTCAGCTCCGCGCAGCCTTGCCGATGCTGCGTCAAACCTACCGGCACAATAGCCAGCGATTGCACTGCCGGATGCAAGGCGTATAAATCAGCGATGGTTTTTTTCAGCACCTCGCCGTCGTTATGCCCAGGGCATAAAACGACCTGCGTATGCATTTCAATACCAGCTTCCGCCAATTTCTGCAGCTGCGGCAAAATTTCCGCCGCTTTCGGCTGATTCAGCATAGCGGCGCGCACAGCTCCATCAGTAGCGTGCACAGAAATATAAAGAGGAGACAAATGTAAGCGAAAAATTCGTTCCCAATCAGCCTGCCGCACATTGGTTAAGGTAATAAAATTTCCATACAAAAAAGACATCCGGTAATCGTCATCTTTTACGTATAGGCTTTGGCGCATTCCTGGCGGCATCTGATCAACAAAGCAAAAAATGCAGCGATTGCCGCAACGTCGAATGCCGTCAAAAACAGCTTCATCAAATTCAATTCCCAACTCTTCATTATATTCTTTTTCAATTTCTACGACTTCATCGCCGTCTTCCGTCCGCACCGTCAGCACAACTTCTTCGTCAGCCACGGCAAAACTCCAATCGATAACATCCTCCATCGCCTGGCCGTTCACCAAAAGAATTTCATGGCCTGGCTGCAGGCCAATTTCTTCGGCAATGCTGCCTGGCTGAATCGAGGAAATGATGGCCCTGCGCTGTCCCAAAGCCTTTCACCTCTCCTTACTGTTGCGCTTTATGGTGCAACACATATTTATTAATAATACCGTGTTCCAAGCATCCTTTCAAGTGCCGGAAAACCATTGAAAAGACCATGAACGCAATGCTTCATGGTCTTTTTATCAATTCTTTTCCAACAACGCCCAGGCGCTGCGCGCCAAGACGGCCGCTCCGATCGGCAACGCCGCCTCATCAAGATCAAATCGCGGATGATGATGCGGAAAAGAAATACCTTGCGCCTCATTGCCAGCACCGACAAGCAAGAACGTCCCCGGAACCTCGGCCAAGTAACAAGAAAAATCTTCTCCCACCATGACCGGACGAAAATTCTCTTTTACATTTTCACTTCCTGCCACAGCTATTGCCTCCTGCGCAACAACGGCTGTTACGTCTGCATCATTGACAACAGGCGCATGGCCGTAAATACGTTCCAGTACATACGTAGCGCCTTCAACTTCGCAAATTCCCCGGCACACCTGCTCCAAGCGTTGAAATAGAGCTTCCCGTACAGACTGAGAAAAACTGCGAATCGTTCCTTTTAAAACAGCTTGCCCCGGAATAACATTAAAAGCGTCCCCCGCCCGAAGCATGCCTAGCGCCAACACCGCCGGCTCCAGCGGATCAATCACCGCGCTAACAGCACCGCGCAGCGCCACAGCTATTTGCGCTCCTATCGCAAGCGCATCTACCGTCTGAAAAGGCATGGAGGCATGACCGCCTTTGCCTTGGACTATAATTTCAAAGGCATCCGGACTGGCCATCACCGGACCTTGCACAGCGGCAATCGTCCCCGCCGACAATGGCTGCCATAGATGCAAGCCGACAATGGCGCTCACGCCTTCTAACGCACCTTCATCGATCAACGCCTGCGCGCCGCTGGGAAAGTTTTCTTCGCATGGCTGAAACAGAAGCCGCACCGTTCCTGGCAGCTCTTCTCGCTGCTGCACTAAGGCCGACGCAGCGCCCAACAAGCCCGCCATATGTCCGTCATGTCCGCAGGCATGACAAACACCAGGCACGCAAGAGCGGTAATCTTCCGGCCCCTGATCTTCCACAGGCAGCGCATCCATATCCGCCCGCAAAGCAACAATTTTACCATTCGACCGTCCGCCGACAATATCGGCAATAACCCCTGTGCCAGCCGCTTTGCGTGGTGACAGACCCATTTCCCTAAGCGCCTTTAGTATGGTTTCCTGCGTGGCCTTCTCCTGACCGCTCAACTCCGGATGTTTTCTAAAATGACGACGCCAAGCAATAATCTGCTCCCGCTTCGTTTGTACCGTCTGTTGTAATGAATGCAATGATTGGCTCATCAACGAACCTGCCGAAACGAATCATAGATTTTTTGATACTCTGGCGTTGCCGGAATGGTTTCGTAAATATAAAGATGAATGCCATTGGGATCATCCACGACAAAGCTACGCTCTCCCCAAGGCTTGTCCTGTAAAGACTGCACAAGTGACAAACCAGCCTCTTTCAAGCGCTGATACTCTGCCTGTACATCCGGTACTTCAAAAGAAAGAATCGTACCGGTGCCGCAAAAGAATTCGCCTTCATCACGGCGCGGCAAAGTAAAGCTCAAACCGCTGGTCGGCATACCTGGAACCATCATTTCCAAATACCAATCGCTTTCATAGACCAATTCAAAGTCAAAATAGTTCATGTAAAATTCTTTGGATTCCTGCAGCTTATCTGTACAAAAGGTTGCATCTACCCGCGTAATTTTCATCATATCCGTTCGCCCCCTGGAGTATTGTTTCTAATCTTTTATCAATTCCCTATGCACTGTCGTTTTCCCTGCCACGACAAAAAAAAGCTCCCGCACACGGGAGCTTACTTTGTTAATTGGTGGGGTTAAACGGGCTCGAACCGCTGACCTCATGCATGTCAAGCATGCGCTCTAACCAACTGAGCTATAACCCCGAGGACAGTCGTAATTATAATACGTCGAGCCCTGAAAAGTCAAGGTTTTTTTGCTGATAATTCGCACGCCGGAGCAGTTGAAGGTTCTACAAGGAACACTCCCGCCAACAAGGCTGTACACGGAGCTACTAATACAACACCGATACTGCCTGTCAGCGTATGCAGTATTTCCGCCGCTACATAAGTCAAATTTAAAATATTGACTATTGGCGTCCCCTGGGCGATAAAAACCATCATCAGCGCCATAAAAGAGCTGCTGTAAGCCAAAAGCAGCGTTGTGGTCATCGTACCGACCACAGCCCGCCCGATATGCATGCCAGAGGCAATAGCCTCCCCGCGTTTCAGGTCTGGCCGCTTACATTTCAGCTCGCCAACCGCTACAGCAATATCGACGGCTACGTCCATCATCGCCCCGGAAGAAGCCAGCATAATCCCCGCCAGAAACATTCTGGTCAGGTCTAGCTGGGCGTACCCCAAATGCAGCAAGGTCTCCGCATAAGGCAAAACCGCACCATGAACGCGAAAGAGCTGTCCGAACAAAAAGGCCAGCAGCACCGCGCCCAAAGCCCCCCCTAATGTACCGCAAAAAGCGGCCATGGCAATGCGGTTAAAACCGATAACCAATAGCGTAACCGTGCCGACGACGGCTGCTACAACCAAGATGGATACAAATACCGGATCCCACCCAAGCAAAAACAACGGCCAAAGCACTTTCCACAAAGCTAAAACAGTAAACACGAAGGAAAGAAGCGCTTTCAGCCCTGTCCAGCGGGCGTACCAGCATAAAAGTGCCGCGAAGAGGAAAAACAGCAAGCCTTCCGCATACAGACGATAATGATCCACCACGTTGGCTGTTTGAATTTCTCCCGCCTCGCCTTTTACCGCAACCAGCGCCGTATCGCCCGGAGCAAACATCTTATCCATTTCTAGTTTTCCTAACAGCGTATTGCTGCAGGTAATGGTCTTGCCTTCATAAGGACCGTCGGCTATTTGCAGTACAACCTCCTGTACGCCAGTGCGAACTACCCCTCGGGCGTAAACATGTTCATTATCAACGGAGAGTACCATCCCCTTAGCCCGCACATAGCCGTCGTCCTCCGGCGTAAATTGGCTAGGCAGCCAATACAAACAGAGGGACAGCATAAAAATGACGACAACAACGATGCTATCCCGCTTCATTATTTTGCTACGCCCATGATATTCATCATTTTCTTGGCTACATCCGTATTGTCGTAGTATCCGTCAAATACGCCGCTCCCGGTTCCCTGCGCATATACAGGCACCGCTACGCCGGTATGTGCATAAGTAGTCCAGCCGATTCCCGCCCGCTGATTCAACAGATGAGTTACTGTTACCGAAAACGGTTCGTAGGGACCGTAGAGCAATGTACTTTCTTCATCAGTAGGACGTTTTTTCGGATCGATCATACTGGCGGCCAAGGCCTGCGACAAACGAGTTTTCTCATAGGCAGTCAGTTCATTCATGCCAAATTGGTTTTCCAAGGAAGGCAGCCAGTCTTCAAGCTTAGCCCCTGCAACGCCTACTTGATCCCGATACACCTTAATCTGTTTATCAAACTCTTCATAAGATAAGGTCTGTCCTCCAAGCTTGCCAAAGAAAGTCTTATAACCAGTACCGGCAAAGCCAATACTCATACCGCCGGTTTCGTGGTCGCCGGTAACGACGATCAGGGTCTCATCCGGATGCTTGGCATAAAACTTCAGCGCTTCGGTAATAGCCTCCTCAAAAGCCACGACATCTTTTACGGTTGTCGCCGCATCATTGGCGTGACAAGCCCAGTCGACTTTGCCGCCTTCCACCATCATAAAAAAGCCATTCGGATTATCCAGCATTTCAATGCCTTTACGAGTAAAGTCCGCTAAAGATACTTTTTCGCCACGATCAATTTCATAGGACATAGCTTCTTCCGCAGCCAAGTTAGGAGCAATGGCAATCGTTTTTCCGGTTCCCTTGCCGAGTTTCTGAATATCTTCCGTCGAAACAGCCACTTGATATCCTTTTTGTTTAGCAAGCTCCAGCAAATCAGGCTGATCTTTTTTCTTGCCTGTAGGGGCCAGCAAGCCTCCGCCGGCAAAGTAATCAAAATTGCTGTTGATTAGTTCCTGACCAATTTCATAGTAATTTTTACGAGTCGGCTGATGTGCGTAAAAAGCGCCTGGAGTTGCATGATCCAAGGAGACACTAGAGATAATGCCTACTTTCATGCCTTTTTCTTTGGCCATTTCCGCCATCGTCTTGAATTTCACGCTCTTTGTAGGATCCATGCCCAAAATATCATTATTGGTTTTGTTGCCAGTCGCCAAGGCTGTGCCTGCGGCAGCGGATTCTGTAATGAACGTATCCGCCGACTGTGTTCTCTGCAATCCTTGATGCGGAAAAGCCGTAAAATTCATCGGCTGTCTGGCCATAGATCCATTGCCGTTTTGAGTGCCTTTGAAAATTTCCGTAGAATTGATCTGGCTCAAGGCCATGCCGTCACCAATAAAATAGAATACGTATTTCGCTTTTTTTCCGTAATACGCCTGATCATTGGCCGCATCAGCCACCGCATTGGTCTGAGGCATCGCCAGCGTTACCAAAATCGCCACCATCACCGCCAGTGCAGCACAGGGCATGAGCCATTTTTTCTTGTTCACACAATCTCCTCCTACTATGTATTTTCTCACCTCCTCCAGTATAAAAATCCTATGTAAAGTCCATGCTATGAAATTGTTAATTTTTAGTAAATAAAAAAGCTTCCACTAAAATGGAAGCTTTTTACTGCATGTTTCTTCAATAC
>CAZKCR010000103.1:0-6574 GCA_964551055.1 uncultured Anaeromusa sp.
CGCAGCCATTTCAAGAGCGTATCCGGAATATCTCCCAGCGAAACCAGGCACTCGGCACCGCCTTTTTCATAAGCCGCTTTAGGCATGCCAAAAACCACCGAAGAAGCCTCGTCCTGCGCCAGCGTCCGGCCGCCAGCATGCCGCATCTCAGCCATGCCATCCGCCCCATCAGAGCCCATACCGGTCAAGATCACTCCAAGAGCATTGCGTCCAACCTGCTGAGATACCGACTTGAATAGCACATCTACAGAAGGACAATGGCCGCTGACATTGGGGCCGTCATAGCACTCCACCAGGTATATGCCGCCACTGCGCCGCACCCGCATGTGCTTGCCGCCCGGCGCCAGAAGCACGCGCCCTGGCATAACGCGCTCCCCGCCCTGCGCTTCCACCACTTCCATTTGCGACACGTCATTAAGGCTAGAAGCAAAGCTTTTCGTAAAACCAGCCGGCATATGCTGCACAATGACCACCCCCGGCATGGTCGGCGGCAACAGCTTCACAATGCGCCGTATAGCTTCCGTTCCGCCTGTGGAAGCGCCGATGGCGATGACCTTGTCCGTCGAGTTAGCCAACGCCCGCGCCTCCTGAATGCCAATAGTCGGCTGCGCAGGAAGCTGCTTTTTCTGCTGCGCCAGCCGCTTCCATGCATCCAAATTGGCTGCTGCTGCCATCTTGACCTTAGTTCGCAGTTCCTGCATCATAGCTCCTAGTCCTCTGGCAATATCCGATTTCGGCTTATTCACAAAATCAATCGCTCCCGCTTCCAAAGCCTCCATGGTAATCTGTCCGCCTCTCTCCGTTAGCGCGCTAACCATGAGCACCGGCAGCGGATATTGCGCCATAAGCCGCCGTAAAAAAGCCACACCATCCATGCGGGGCATCTCCACATCCAACGTCAGCACGTCCGGATGGAGCTGCAGTATTTTGTCCCGAGCCATATAGGGGTCTGTGGCCGTGCCCACTACTTCGATCCCCGGGTCCTGCGACAAGCCACGGCTGAGAATATCCCGCACCAATGCCGAATCATCCACCACCAGCACCCGGATTTTGCCCATATTACGCTTCCCTCCTTCGTCCAGTCCACTTCTGGTAGATCGCTGGCTGTACCGGCTGAAACAGCTCCCTTTTGTCCAGCGATTCCGAATGTCCGATAAATAAATGTCCTTCTTCCTGCAGATGATGATGAAACTTTTCGAGAAGCTCCCGAATCACTTCCTGGGAAAAATAGATCATCACATTGCGACAAAAAATAAGGTCAAAGCGTCCTTTAAAAGGATATGGAGAATGCATCAGGTTCAATTTGCGAAATACCGTCATACGCCGCAACTCGTCGCCAACCTTCCAATTCTCCTCGTCCATTCTGGAAAAGTAGCGATTTTTTAGAACCTTGGACAGCCCTTGCACCTGTGTCTCCTTATAGATTCCCTGTTCCGCCTGCTCCAACACGCTTTGCGAAATATCGCTGCCCAGAATTTTTATATCCCACCGCGAGGCTTCCGCTCCCAAAAATTCAGCTACCACCATCGCCAAGGTATACACTTCTTCGCCGGAAGAACAACCTGCCGACCAAATGCGCAGTTTGCGCGCTTTACGCTCTTGCAGGGCCGGTAAGAGTTTTTTTTGCAAAAACTCAAAATGATCTTCTTCGCGAAAAAAATACGTATAGTTTGTCGACATCACGTCCGCCAACTCCAGCAAAGCCTTCCCACTGCCGTCCCGGCGGAGATATTCCACATACTCCGTAAAAGAAGCCATCTCATGGCGGCGCAGCACTTTCTGCAGGCGGTCGCAAATCATACTCTGCTTAGGTGTATCATAATGAATGCCAAAACGTTCGTACAGCAAACTGCATATATCTAAAAACTCTCTGCGCCGCAATGGAATATGCGACCACTCATGCATGGCCTACCACTCCTTTTTACACGGGAGCCGCTTAACCTTTCAGCAGCTCCCGCGCCAATTCAACTGTTAAAATTGATCAAAGCCGCGTTCATCCAGCGAAATAATATCTTCCGGCGCCGGTCGTCCGGCCCCTTTGCTTTTCCGTCCGGCTTCTTCCGGCGCGCTTCTTGCTGCAATCTGTTTCGGTGCAAAGGTCAGCCCTTCTTGCAGCCCGGCTCCGCCGGCATTCATTAGCCGTTGCAGGCGGAAGCGCTCGACCATCCGCTTGAGCTGAGCCGCTTGTGCCGACAATTCTTCGCTGGCCGCCGCCAATTCTTCAGAGTTAGCCGTATTTTGCTGCACCACTTGACCGACTTGAGATGCGCCTTCGTTGATTTGTTTGATACCCTGAGCCTGTTCGCGCGAAGCGGCGGCAATTTCGCTCATCAAATCCGCCACTTTTGTAATGCCGTCAACGATTTCTGTCAGCGATTCCGACGTGGTATGAGCAATACTTGTACCCACTTCCGTCTTCTTCACAGAATCCTCGATCAGAGCGGTAGTTTCTTTAGCCGCTTCGGCGCTGCGCTGCGCTAGGTTGCGTACTTCCTCGGCCACTACAGCAAAGCCCTTGCCGTGCTTACCCGCCCGCGCGGCTTCCACCGCGGCATTGAGGGCCAGCAGATTGGTCTGGAACGCAATTTCGTCGATGACCTTGATGATTTTGGAGATATTGGTGCTGGATGCATTGATATCGTTCATCGCTCCCACCATTTGTTGCATCATGCTGCTGCCTTTTTCCGCATGATCCCGCACCGTAACCGCCATCTGATTTCCCTGCATGGCATTTTCAGCATTGAGACCGGTCTGCGCCGACATTTCATGAATCGAAGCAGAAATTTCTTCCATGGTGCTGGCCGTTTCCGTAGCGCCTTGGGACAGGGACTGGCTGGCGTCGGAAATCTGCCGCGACCCGGCCGCGACTTGATCAGTCGAGGACGCCACTTGCCGCAGCACGTCGTTCATGGACACAAGCGTGCTGTTCAGCGCTTTCTTCATCACTGCGTAATCGCCCTTGTAGTCGCCTTCCATCTGCACATCCAAGTTGCCTTGGGACATTTCCTTCAAGCAGCCTACGGCTTCATTAATAGGCGTCACCACCGCATCCAGCGTCTTGTTAACGCCTTCTACAATGCGCCGATACTCGCCGCCATGGGCCGAAGCGTCAGCGCGCTTATCCAAATTCCCGTCAATGGCTTCCGCTGCCAAACCGTCAATATCGCCCACAACGTGGCGAATATTTTCGCGCATCATAATCAGCCATTCATGAATTTGGTCGTCATCCGACGCCTTGCGCATATCTGCCGTCATATCGCCATTGGCAATTTTCGTCACATAGGAAATCAACTCTTTCATCCAGTCATGCATGCCATTTACAGCGTTTTTCATCCGCTGATGATCGCCGGCGCACTCAATATTCACGCGTTCGCGCAGATCGCCGCCGCTGAGTTTTTGCAAAATCCGGTTGCTTTCGCCCAAAGGATGCAAAATGGCGTCCAACGTAGCATTGAAAGCTTCTACTAGCGTACGATACTCACCCTGATGCCGAGACGCGTCGGCGCGCTGTTTCAGCTGTCCTTCCACCGCCGCCGAAGCCAGTTGGTTCACCTCGCCTAGCACTTGCTGCAGGTTTTTCACACACAGCTGCAGGCTTTGGTTGAGCACATCCTTATCGGAACGCACCCGGATATCGGCGCTCAGATCTCCTTGGCTGACGCCTTGCAAATGCCGCGCCGTCAACTGAATATTGTCCGCCATCTCTTGGAAGGACGCAGTCAGTTGGCCCACTTCGTCCTTGGTGCCGCCGCCTTTAAGCTGCAGCTGCACATCGCCTTGCGCCATACGATTGGCGGCATCCACAAGTTCCTTCAGAGGATTGCTGATGCCTCGCGCCGTGACTACTCCCAAGCCCATAGCAACCACTACAGCCGCTAAGATCAAAATGATCATATTGCGAGTAGCGTCTTTCACCGTCGTCACATTGGTTTCATATTTCAAGGCAGCCTGCTTAACTTTGCCTTCGGATAAGCGATCAAAGGCTTCATTTAATTGCGTTGCATTCCGCTGCACCGCTTCACTGTACATAGTAGCCAGCGCTTGATCCTGAGCGCCGCCTACCCACAAGCCGGTAATCCGATCCACATCCTGCAAAAACATAGCATAGCTTTTCTTCACCGCATCAAAATCACGCCGTGTTTCGTCATCGCGGATGGTCTTCTCAAAGTTGTCCATGCTCTTTTTGGCGTTTTTATCATAGTCGCGAATACTCTGCAGCAAGGTCTGCTGCTTTTGTTTATCCGGGGTAATAATAATATTACGTACCGCCACTCGAATGTCATAAAAAGAATTAGAAATGTTGCCTAATTCATAAATCGGCACCGTGTTGAGCTGGTACATTTCCGTATCCAGTTCGCCCATATTTCTCATATTGCTCACGCCGACATAGCCGACCGCGCCGGCCAATAAAGCCACAACGCAAAACCCCAGCAGCAAGCGCCCCATGATCTTCATGTTTTTAAACCAACTCATCCTTGTCGCCTCCTTTTTTCTCATTCAAACAAAAGCTTTTCCACATTCAACAAGATCTTCACTTTGTCTCCGACTTTACCCAAACCGCTGATATAGCGATTGATATGATTCTTGCGCAAGTCCGGTGCTTCTTCAACACAAGACTCGTCAATATTGAGCACTTCTGACACTCGGTCGACAATAAGGCCGATCATCTGCTCACCCACCGTAATGACGATAATGCAAGTCCGCTCGTCATACTCCTGCGATTCCAGGCCAAAACGGAGGCGCACATCCATGACAGGAATGACCTTGCCGCGCAAATTGATAACTCCTTTGACATATTCCGGCAAGTCCGGCATGTCGGTAATATACTGCATGCCCACAATCTCCCGGACATGGCGAATTTCCACGCCGAACTCCTCTCTTTCCATCATGAACGTGAGGTACTTGTTCTCCAGCGTATCCTCTTCGTCTTCCTCTTCCAGCAAATCGTCGTCTACATCATTCCTTTGCCGATCTTCGCTCATGCCTAATGCCTCCTTTCCTCCTCACGCACGGCTTACAAGCCTACGCTCATCGCCGCTTCATCCACCGCCAGAAGCAGGCTGCCTATATCCAGGATAATACTGGCGCCGCCGTCGCCCAGAACCGCCAGCCCCGCCGCGCCGCGCACAGATCCCAGATACTCCGGCATGCCTTTGATGACAATCTGCTGCTGCCCCAAAAGTTCGTCCACCAACAGGCAGCACCGCTTGCCTTCGCTTTCCACAATAACCACAATGCCCTTATCCAACTGCTTTACATCGGTCTTCACCCGATAAAACTCATGCAGTCGCACGACAGGAAGCAGTTCTCCCCGGACATTTACGATTTCCCCGCCGTCCGGAGTTACGGTAATCTGCGACGGTTTAGGCCGGAAAGATTCGCGAATAGAAACAATGGGCACCGTATAGCGGGAACGTCCCACTTTGACGATCATGCCTTCAATGATAGCCAACGTCAGCGGAATACGGAGCAAGAAAATGGTCCCCTGCCCCCAGACGCTCTTGATATCCACTCGCCCCCGAATGCGTTCAATGTTCCGTTTTACTACATCCATACCCACGCCGCGCCCGGAAATGGCCGTCACTTTCTCTGCCGTAGAAAAACCAGGTTCAAAAATGAACTTCCAGATTTCTTCGTCCTTCAGTTCCTCACCACTGCCGCTATATATACCGTTCTGGCGCGCTTTGTTCAAGATTTTTTCCCGATTCAAACCGCGTCCGTCATCTCGCACAATGATCCAAACCTCGCCTGCGGCATGCTTGGCCTCCAGCAGCACATGGCCGGTTTCTTCCTTGCCCGCCGCCAGGCGTTCTTCCGGCGCTTCAATACCGTGATCCAGGGCGTTGCGAATAATGTGCATCAATGGATCGCCAATTTGCTCCATAACGGTTTTGTCCACTTCCGTCTCATCGCCAACAATCGTCAGATCCACTTTCTTGCCGGATTTGACCGAAACATCCCGTACCAGCCGGGACATTTTTTGGAACGTAGCGGTTAAGGGAATCATCCGCATAGACATAGCCACATCCTGAATGTCCCGAATAATCTTGCCCATATGGGAAGCCTGTTTGAGAATGCTGCCGGAGCGCAGCATCCGGAAGGAGGGATTATTGAAAACCATCGCCTCTGCAATAACCAGTTCCCCCACATAGTCCAGGAGATGGTTCAATTTTTCCACATCTACCCGAATGGCCTGCATCAGCTGGTTGCCTGCCGCATGCTCCCCGGCGTTTTTGGGTCCCTCCGCCGCCACAGCAACCAATTTACTTTCGGTTTTTTCCGTTTTCCCAGCGTTCTTCTCGCCTGTTTCCGCAGCTGTTTCTTTGCCTTCTACTCCTTGAAGCATCTTCACTAGCGCCGCTTTAGCAGGCAAATAGTCTTTCTCACCGGAAGCCAGCTTCTCCACGCCTTCGCGCAGCGCGTCTACTGTTTTTAAGAGCAGCGAGCACTCCGCCGTTTGCGCTGGACGACCTTGGCGCAACGCCTCCAGCACCGATTCCAGCTCATGCCCCACTTCCTCCAGCGGCGCCAAGCCCATAAACCCGGCATTGCCTTTAAAAGTATGCATCACTCG